>NZ_JBFAKY010000014.1:0-165275 GCF_040656015.1 Promicromonospora sp. NPDC050249
ATCCCGCGTGACGTCCTGCGACTGTCCATCGCGGTGGTGTTCACGGGCGCGAGCATCGTCCTCGTCTCGTGCATCGCGCTGCTGGAGGTCAAGGAAGGCCGCGCAAGGTGGCTACCCGCGCAGCAAGGGCACCAGCTCCGATCCCTGACGCTCGATCTCGGGCAGGTATGGGGTGTCGGACAGCACGAAGTGGGTCACGCCGAGCCGCTCGTACTTCCGCAGCGCCTCCGCGACCTCGGGCGCTGTCCCGACGAGCCAGGTGGTCCCGGCTCCGCCGCCCCCGGCACGTCCCGGAGCCGTGTACAGGATGTCGTCCAGGACGTCGCCCCGGTCCGCGAGCTCCAGCAGCCGCCGCTGCCCGACGGCGGAGGAGCTGCCCCAGCGGCGACCACCCGGCTGCTCGTGGTCCGTCCGGGCGGCGAGCTGAGCCACCTTGGACTCGGCATCGGCCCACGCCTCCTCGGGCGTGTCCCGCACGAACGTCGTGATGCGCAGGCCGAACTCCAGCGGCGCGTGCTCGCGCCCCAGGTCCGCCTCCAGGGTGCGCAAGCGGTCGATCCGTTCCGCGATGCCGTCCAGCGGCTCGCCCCAGAAGAGCTGCACGTCCGCCTCCGTGGCGGCGACCCGCTCGGCCGCCGCCGACGCCCCGCCGAAGTAGAGCCGTGGATGGGGACGACCCGGACGGGCCGCCGGGCGCAGGTCCAGCGTCGAGTCCGTGACCTGGAAGTGCTCGCCCGTATAGGTGACCGACTCCTGCGTCCACAGCCGCCGCACGATCTGCAGGAACTCCTTGGTGCGCGCGTACCGGTCCGCCTGGTCGCCCTCGGTGTCGCCGTACGCGGCCAGGTCGTCCTGGCCCGACACGATGTTGATGCGCACGCGCCCGCCCGACAGGTGGTCGAGCGTGGCCGCCGCCGACGCCAGGTGGGCCGGCCGCCAGTACCCCGGCCGGACGGCGACGAGGGGCTCGAACGTCGTCGTCCGGGCGACCAGCGCTGTGGCCACCGTGAACGTGTCCGGGCGACCCCAGCTCGTGCCCAGCAGGGCGCCGTCCCAGCCGTGCTTCTCGAGCTGCGTGGCGTGCTCGGTCAGCGTGTCGAGGCTGTTGTGTCCCGCGGTGGCGTCGTCCCCGCGGTGGCCGGGGTGCGTCTGGTTGGGGATGTACCAGAGGATGTCGTCGGCCATGTCAGGCTCCCGTCGCGGTTGCGGTCGCAGTCGTCGTGGCGCGCTGGAGGGTCGTGTACCGGTTGGCGGGGCGGGCCAGCCCGTAGTGCTCGCGGAGGGTCGTGCCCTCGTACTCGCTGCGGAACAGCCCGCGTTCACGCAGGATCGGCAGGACGTGTGCGGTGAACTGCTCCAGGCCGGACGGCAGCGCGGCGGGCATGATGTTGAACCCGTCGGCGGCCTCGGCGTCGTACCACTCCTGCAGTGCGTCGGCGACCTGCTCCGGGGTGCCCGCGAAGGTGCGGTGCCCGCGCCCGCCGCCGAGCCGCCCGATGAGCTGTCGTACCGTCAGCCGCTCGCGCCGCGCGAGCTGCACGATGAGCGTGTAGCGGCTCTTGGCGCCCTCGATCTCGTCCTCGTCGGGCAGGTCGGCCGGCAGCTCGCGGTCCAGCGGCAGGTCCTCGGGTGCCAGCCGGAGCGTGCGGGCGAGCTGGCGCTGCGCGTACTGCGGCAGGATGAGCTCGTCGAGCTCACGCTCCTTCGCGAGGGCCTCGGCCTCGGTCGTGCCGATCACCGGCACGATGCCGGGCAGGATGCGCACCCCGTCGGCGTCCCGCCCGGCGGCCACTGCCCGCGACTTGAGGTCCCGGTAGAACGCCTGGGCGTCCCCGAGACTCTGGTGCGCGGTGAAGACGGCCTCCGCGTGCCGGGCCGCGAGGTCCTTGCCGTCGTTCGACGATCCAGCCTGCACGATCAGCGGCCGGCCCTGCGGCGACCGCGGCACGTTGAGCGCCCCGGCGACCGAGAAGTACTGCCCGACGTGCCCCGGCGGATGGATCTTGGCGCTGTCGGCCCAGACGCCCGCGGCCTTGTCGGCGACTATCGCGTCGTCCTCCCACGAGTCCCAGAGCTTGAACGCCACGTCGAGGAACTCGGCCGCCCGCGCGTAGCGCTCGGCGTGCGCGGGCTGGTCGTCCAGGCCGAAGTTCTTGGCGATCTCCGGGCCCGCCGTCGTCACCACGTTCCAGCCCGCGCGACCCGACGACACGTGGTCGATCGAGGCGAACCGCCGCGCCAGGTTGTACGGCGAGTTGTAGGTGGTCGACGCCGTCGCGATGAGCCCGATCCGCTCGGTCGCCGCAGCGATCGCGGTGAGCACGATGAGCGGGTCCAAGGTGCCCGCCGGACGGCGCCCCACGTCACCCTGCAGACCTGGCCCGTCCGCGAAGAAGATCGAGTCGAACCGCCCGCGCTCCGCGATCTGGGCCAGCCGGCGCAGGTGGGCGATGTCGTGGCCGGTGGCGTCCGGGCCGCTCTCCGGCAGGCGCCAGGACGCCTCGTGGTGGCCGCTGCTCATGAGGAAGGCGTTGAGGTTGAGCCGTCCGGGGCGGTGGTTCGTGGTCATGGGGTGTCCTCTCTGTCCAGGCCGAGCGCGTCGAGCAGCTCGGCGCGCAGTGTGCGGTGCGTGTCCTGGTCGACGGCGTCGTGCGTCTGGGTGGACGGGGTGGACGGGGTGCGGCGTTCCAGCACGATGCGCCCCGCGTCGAGCACGACCACCCGGTCGGCCAGCACGATCGCCTCGTCCACGTCGTGGGTGACCATCAGGACGGTCGGCCGGTGCCGCCGCAGCAGGTCACGGAGCAGGTCGTGCATGCGCAGCCGGGTCAGCGCGTCGAGCGCGCCGAACGGCTCGTCCGCGAGCAGGAGCTCCGGGCTGCGGGCCAGCGACCTGGCCAGCGACACGCGCTGCTGCTCGCCGCCCGACAGCTCGTTCGGCCAGGCCCGTTCGCGTCCGCCGAGCCCGACCTCGGCCAGCGCGGCGCGGCCGGCCGCGCGGGCCTGCGACGGCGCGGCCTCGTGCCCCAGCACGACGTTGTCGAGCACCCGCGCCCAGGGCAGCAGCCGCGAGTCCTGGAAGACGACGGACACGTTGCGCGGCACCTGGACCTGCCCCGACCCGTGGACGTCGTGGTCGAGCCCCGCGAGCGCCCGCAGCAGGGTGCTCTTGCCGGACCCGGACCGGCCGAGGATCGCGACGAACTCGCCCTCGGCGATCTCCAGGTCCAGCCCGTTGAGCACCCCGGCGGGCGTCCCGTAGGTCCGCACCAGGTCGCGTACGACGACGGCGGGGCGGCCGTCGGCCGGGTCGCGCACGTCCCGGCGGGCACCGTCTCCAGGGATGGCCGCGGTCAGTCCTCCAGCGTGCGTCGCCATGTCAGCGCCTTCCTCTGCAGCAGCCGGACGGAGTAGTCCGCGGTGTAGCCGAGGACGCCGTAGACGACGAGGCCGACGAAGATGACCTCGGTCTGCCCGTAGGTACGCGCGAGCTCCATCATGTAGCCGATCCCGGCGGTGCCGTTGACCTGCTCGACGACGACGAGCGCGAGCAGCGAGCCGGTCACGGCGAAGCGCAGGCCGAGCAGGAACCCGGGCAGCGCACCGGGCAGGACGACTCGCGTGACGAACTGGCGGCGCCCCAGGCGGAGGGTCTCGGCGAGCTCGACGTACCGCTTGTCGATCGACCGCAGCCCGTTGTGGGTGTGGATGTAGATCGGGATGAACACGCCGAGCGCGATGGTGATCACCTTCATCTCCTCGCCGATCCCGAACCACAGGATGAGCAGCGGCAGCAGGGCCAGGTTCGGGACGGCGCGCTTGACCTGGATCGGTCCGTCGAGGAGCGCCTCCCCGACGCGGCTCAGGCCGGAGAGCAGGGCGAGGACGACCCCCGCCAGCACTCCCCAGACCAGGCCCTGCGCGGCCCGGGTCAACGAGACCCACAGGTTCTCCAGGAGGTTGCCGCCCACCGCGAGGTCCACGCCGGTGGTCACCACCGTCCACGGAGCCGACAGCACGCGCGGGTCGATGAGTCCGGCGGCGGAGCCGGCCGTCCAGACCGCCAGGAGCAGGACGATGCCGGAGCCGGCGGCCAGGGGCACCGGCTTGCGCAGACCGAGGCGGCGGATCCGGGGGCGGACGTCGGCCGGCGGCTGTCGTACCGGGCGCTCGAGGACTGCCCGGTCCGTCTGGGCGAGGGCGGTCACCGTGTGCCCCAGGCCCGCTCGGCGGCCTCGCCCGCGACCGGGCCGAACCGCTCGTCGAAGAGATCGGCGGCCTGCAGCGCCGGCCGGTCGAGCTCCTCGGCGAGCAGGTCGATCGTCTCCTGGGTGCGCTCGATGCCGTCGGAGAGGTCGGACGGGACCTCGGGCCGGGCCGCGGTGTCGATGAGGTGCTGCGCGTCGTCGTCGGTCAGCCCCTGGTCCTCGACGTAGTACTTCTCCTTCCAGATCTCGGGGTTCTCGTAGATCCACACCCGTGCCTGGGCCCAGGCGGCGACGTACTGGCGCAGCGCGGCCGCCTTGCCCGGGTCACGGACGACGTCGGTCGGGCCGTAGAGATGGCTGGGGTCGTCCCGCAGGCCGTGCCGGAGCGACGTCGCGCCGTCGGCCCCGTACTTGTCGAGGTAGCGCAGCAGCGCGGTGCCGCCGACGGGGGCGACGTCGACCTCACCTGCCGCGAGCGCGGTCGGGTACACGTCGCCGGTGGAGGGCAGCTCGACCAGCTCGACGTCGTCCTGCGTGAGCCCCGCCGATCGCAGGGACTTCAGGACGAGCGATCCCTGGGCCTGGCCGGGGCTGAACGCGATCCTCTTGCCACGCAGGTCCGACAGGTCGTCCAGGGTGACGCCGGGTGCGCCCGCTAGCTCGTAGACCGGGTACTCCTGCCAGTCCTGGCGGTACTGGGACGCGTAGATCTGCACGTCGAGGCCGGTCCAGGCGGCATGGATCGGAGGGATCTCGGCGACCGCGCCGAGATCCAGGACACCCGCGTTGAACGCTTCGATGGTCTGCGGGCCGCCCGAGATGTTGGCCCACTCGATCTCGAAGTCGAACTTCGAGTCGATCTCGTCGCCGGCCAGCTCGAACGCCTTCTGGGTCGTCGGGTCGCCGATCGCCAGTGTCGTACCGGCGGGGATCTCGGTGGGCAGCGCCGCATCGGGGGCCAGGCCGCCCTGGACGTCGGCCTGTGCGCCGGCGGCGCAGCCGGAGGCCAGCAGCACGAGGGCCGTGACGGCGGCGAGGGCAGTGGTCGTGGTCGTGCCGCGGTGTGTCGTCGCGCGACTCGCGGCCACGCCGGCAGGTGTGTGGGGCATGGGTCGTCCGATCGTCTGTTTTTGGGTACGGCGGGGCGGCCCTGCCGGTCGGGGTTTCGACGCTCAGGGCTGTTCGTGGGATCTCGTGCGAGAGGTCCCGGTCAGGTGACGGGCGAGCGGTCAGAGCTCCGTGCGGTCACCGGTACGGTGGTCGGCGCGGTCCTTGCGGACCGGCGGACAGGTGCGGGATCCGTCGTCGGATCCGCAGTGCTGCATCAGGAGGTCTTCCAGCGCGTACAGGCCGAGATTCACGGTGGGCTGTGCGGTCATGGTGCGCTCCTCGCGACGTCGTTCTCCTGATGTCGTTCTCGTGATGAGCCAGAGGTATAGGCGCCGGCGCGGAGCTTGACCAGAGTCCGGGTCATAGCTCTCACTATCTGGACATCTGCCGTCGCCTCGTCCGATCAGGACGCGCTCGGGCGCTCTCGCGGTTGGGGTGCGTGTGAGGCCTACCCAGCCCGGTCGCGAGGAGTGTTTCGTGTCGCGCGAATGAGGCCCAGGTCTTGTGCCTTTGCAATCGCTTCTGTGCGGTGGGAGACGTTCAACTTCTGGTAGATCTTCCGGATCTGGGTGCGCACGGTAGACACCGAGACACCGAACTGCGCTGCCGCCTGTTCGGCGGTCTGTCGGGCGCTCAGTGCGCGGAGCACTTCTCGCTCGCGCGGGGTGAGGTGTACCAGGGGAGCCGAGGGCGGGGTATTGCGCCGGACAGCGCCCCCGCTGTGCAGCGGATTCGGCACGTGGGCGAGCCGCGCGAGGTCGTCGAGCTCGTTGTCGCGCAGGGAGAGGAACGGTGAGACGTGCGCGGGGGTGGAACGCAGACGTATCGCGGCCAGGAACGAGGTGCGCGCGCGCTCCGGGTGCCGCGCTCTCAGGTGTGCAGTGGCCTGAACGAGATGGTGGCCCATGCGGTCGTTGACCGGCAGGTCGCTGTACTGGACCATCTCAGCGGACAGGCGCATCGCCTCGCTGTGCTCTCCAGCCAGGAGGTGTGCCCAGGCGGCGCTCAGTGCGAGTGACTCGACCTCGGTGTGCTGTTCGGCGAGATGAAGCACGCGTGTTCCCGTGCCGGTTCGCAGCAGGAGCTTCGCCTCGGCGCGCAGCACGAGCTCTCCTGCCATGGTGCTCGGGTCGGGGCTGAGCGCTCCTTGCTGCTGGCGTGTGGTGTCGAGCATGCGCAGGCCCCTGTGCGGGTCGCCGAAGTGCGCCTCGTAGCTGGCGTTGGCGAAGGCCACGAAAGCCCAGAGCTCCCTCGGGTGCGTCGCCGGCCCGAGCTGGTCCAGGAGTCTCGCCGCGGTGGCGGGGTCACCCTCGTCGATCGCGATGAGCACGCGGGCGACTTCCGCGCCGACGGTCGTCAGATGCTCGACCCAGCCGGGTAGCGGGCTCAGGTGGTCAAGCGTCTCGAGCCAGGTACGGGCGAGGTCGAGATGACCGCGGAAGGCCGCGAGGAGCGCGAGGTTCGCCGCGGCGTTCGCCCCGGCGTAATGGGCGTAAGGCAGCTCGCCCGCTTCGGCGTGTGCCCGGGTGAGTAGTTGTGTCGCCTGGTCGAGCGAGCCCGCGAGCATCGCTGTGAGCCCGCGTTCGGACGACAGCCATCCGGGTCGGGCCGCTGCGTTGGTCGCCGTCCACGGTGGTGCCGGGTGTGCCCTCCCCAGGGTGATCTGGGCGTCGGTCCACGCCCCGATGCGCTCGGCCCCGCCGTACTCGCCGCGCATCCGCTCGGAGACCACGGCAGCCACGCCGGCCGCGATGAGATCGCCGGGCTGGGTGAACGAGCTCAACCGCTTGCCGTAGCGCTGTCCCATCACGACATAGAACTGGAGCGTCCGGCGCAGTTGGTGGTGATTCTGTTCTCTGTAGGTCATGTGGTGGTGGGCGAGGAGTACCGCGTGCAGCAGTCTGGGCCGCACCTGGAGCACTCCAGCTGGTACCCCATCGGTGGCCCGCAGCACCTCCGCCGCGAATCTGTCGGCGAGGTCGTACCAGCGGGCGTCGAACAGGTCCTCGACCCGGTCCAGGTCGCCGGATGCCAGGCCAGCGCGGATCTTCACGTCACTCAGGTCGTCGCTCTCAGGTGGGGTGGGCACTCTTCGGATCCTGCCGTTACAACGATGATGTCGCGCGATGTGGGGTGAATTCCGGGTCAGAACTGATGACACAACTGATGATTTTTTGATGTTCCTGCCGTCTACGGCTTGCGTCTCGACGTCCTAATGGGATGGCAATGAGCACGCGAGCGGCGCGTGTGAACAGGAAAGGAAAGCCATGCGCAGTGCGTCACAAGACCATCGCACCGGTCGCGCAAGCGGCCGGTCTTCTGAAGGGTCGCCGGGGGCTCGCAGTGCCCGGCGCAGTCTGTTCAAGCGCTTGCTCGGTGGTGCGATGGCCGCCGCGACGGCGTGCAGCGGGCTCGTCGTCGCGGCGGCACCCCCAGCGTTCGCCGAGACCGTCTACGAGATCGCGGGTGAGTGGGAGGAGGGCACGCCGGCCACGGTGGGCCGTGGTGACGTGGTCAACGCCGTCTGGCGGGTCAACGTCAACGACGACGAGGAGGCGCCGGCCAACGAGCCGGTGGAGAACGTGACCTTCACCGCCACCCTGGACAAGGGGCGGTTCAACGAGATCCCCGACGTCTGCCTCACTGCGGACGTCGACCCGGTCTCGGCGATCTCCGAGGACGGCAAGACGCTGACCTGCAACCTGGGCACCGTCGTGCAGGGAACCGCCGTCGTGGTGCAGACGCCGGTGGTGGTCGACGGCGAGACGGGCGAAGAGCTCACCGCGGTCGGTGAGATCAACGGCCAGGAGCTGCCGCTGGATCCGATCGAGATCGTGAACGACTTCTCGCTGGACATGCAGTTCGGTGGCAACACCAACCAGTACTACTGGAACAACGAGTACACGGCGCTCGACCTGGACCTGCAGTGGGCACTGCGGCTGGGCAAGGGCTCGGACCCCGGCCCCGACAGCGTGACCTACCGGCTGCGGCTCACGGAGAGCAACGGAGCGCCCGTGACCGTCGCGGCGAGCAGGCCCGCCGGTCTTCCGGGCTGCTCACCGTTCAACTACTTCCGGGCGGACGGAGTCCCCTGGTCGGAGCTGCCGGGCTATCCCGCCGACCAGCAGACGTCGTTCGTGGACAGCTGCACGCTGACACCGGTGGCAGGACAGCCCGGCGTCTTCGACCTGACGCTGAGCGGCATCAACTACGACCTCGCCAACGTGCCGAAGTACGACTCCAGCGGGGCGCGCAACCCGCTTCCGACAGATTGGAACTACATTGCCAGCGGCACCCTGTGGTTCCACATCGAGACCAACCAGGCAGGGTCGCTCACGCTGCAGTCGAACGCGCCGACGTACACGTCGACGACCGGGCTGACGTCCACCGACCTCGCCGGTAACAACTCCACGAGCAAGTCCTACGTGCTGCCTGGTCGCTGGGCCGCGCCGTGGTACCGGGAGTTCACCGGTGCAGGCGGCACCAACTGGGACGACACCTACCGTGTACCGGCCGGGACGCAGGTGATGCAGTACGTGAACAACAACCCCTACCGGGTGAACGCGCCGCCCACGGCGACGCACGGTCAGTGCCTGGTGTTCGACACCGACTACGTCGACTACAGCCCGGTGCCCGAGGGGGCACAACCGATGGTCATCGGATACAACCAGGGCGGTGGATCGGGCGCGCTCGAGGACCCGCCGGCGGTCCAGTACTACGTGGGTGACGTAGGTGATCCGAACACGTTCAACTGCGGGAGCAACCCGGCGAGCTGGACGACCACGGAGCCGGCGGACCTGACCACGGTCGGGGCTGTCCGGATCCTCTACCCGGACGCTCTCCCCGCGGAGCAGGGGTGGAACGGTATGCAGCTCCGCGCATACCCGACGATCGAGGACGACGTGGCGACCGGCCAGGACGTCTGGATGTTCGGTTCCGTCTACAACCCGGTCAGCGGTGTGTGGGAGGGGACCGGTGAGCCGTGGGAGTCGTCGCCGATCACGCCCACGCCCGGCGCGCGCTACCCGGCGACCAACGGGCGCCGCGACATCCTGCGGATCATCTACGCGACCCCCGCCATCCAGAAGAGCGCAGACAGGTCGACCGTCCGACCGGGCGAGCCGGCGACCTTCACGCTGACGTACTCGGCGAACGGTTCGGGGGCGCTGCCCGACACGGTCGACGACTACTCGATCGTGGACACGCTGCCGGTGGGCATGTCCTACGTCGGTGGGTCCGCGGACCCTGAGCCGACGGTGACCACGAACGGTGAGGGGCAGCAGGTCCTGACCTGGTCCATCGACGGTGTGCCGACGAACGACCCGCAGGAGCTCACCTACCAGGCGGTGGCGAGCAACTCGGTGGAGCCGGGCCAGGTGCTCACCAACACCGTCACCAGCTCGTTGGCGGGTGAGTCGTCGCGGCCCGCGACCGCTCAGGTCACGATCAGCAGCAGCGGTAACACGCTGATCGCCAAGACCACCGACCAGTGGTTCATCGCCAACCCGGACGGTTCGGGCGACGGCGAGGGGTCGTGGACCGTGACGCTCAAGTCGCAGGACCCGCAGGCGCAGGCCTACACGGACACCATCGACATCCTCCCGTACAACGGTGACGGCCGTGGGACGGACTTCGAGGGCACCTATCGGGTGACGGACGTGGAGGTGCCGGCGGGCGCGACGGTGTACTACACCGAGGCGGACCCGGCGACCCTCTCGGACGACCCGGCCGACGAGTCGAACGGCGCCGCGGGCGACCCCGACGGCAACACGGTGGGGTGGACCACCACCCAGCCGGAGAACCCGACGGCCGTCCGCGTGATCGGTGGCGGGCTCGCACCGGGGGCCACCCTGGCGTTCCGCATCAACATCGAGACCGAGGGTGCGGACCCGGGCGACACCTGGGTGAACCGTTCGCAGGCCCGCGCGGAGCACACCCGCCTGGTGATGCGGACTTCCGAGCCGCTGACCATGGGCACGATGTACTCCGCGTCGCTCAAGAAGTACGTGCAGGACCTCGACGGGACGTGGCGCGACGCGAACGATGTCGCGGACTACCCGGTCTTCCGTGACGGTGACACGATCCGGTACCGGATCGTGGTGGAGAACACCGGGCAGGGCACGCTGACCGACGTCGTCGTCTCCGACGACAAGCAGCCCGAGCTCGGTTCCTTCACCATCGACTCGCTGGAGCCTGGTGCCTCCGAGAGCCACGAGTTCGAGATCACCGCTGATGCCTCGGCCGGCGAGGGCATCGTCAACACCGCGTGTGCCGAGGCCGCCCAGCCGGACGACTCCGAGGACCCGCCGACGATCAACTGCGACCCGGCAGGCCTCACGATCGTCGGCGACCCGGCGCACGAGAAGACGCTGATCTCGGCGAAGCCGATCGGTGACGGCCAGTGGGAGGTCGTGTACGGCATCGAGGTGACCAACACGAAGGCCGCGGCCACGTCGTACACGCTGGACGACGAGCTGCACTTCGCCGAGGCGGCGACCATCGTCTCGGCGGAGGTGACGTCCTCGCCGGACGGGGTGACGCTGGCCGAACCTGTCTGGGACGGTCAGAAGAACCTGACCGTCGCCTCCGCGGTGCCGCTCCTCGGCAACGACGACGGTGGCTACGAGCCGCACCGGTACGAGCTGACCGTGATCGCCGACGTCCCGCTGCAGGTGCCCGGTGCGGGCACGGCGGACGACCCGACCATGTGCGGCCCGGACGGTGACGACTCCGACACGGCGTTCAACAACACGTCTGCGATGACCGACCCGGCCGGCCAGGTCGAGGACGATCAGGCGTGTGCGCCGATCCCGTCGATCGACATCACCAAGTCCGTGGTCGGCGACCCCGTTGCCGGCAAGGACGGGGAGTGGACGATCACGTACGAGATCAAGGCCACCAACAGCGGTGCCGCCGACGGTAAGTACACGCTCACCGACCGCCTGCGGTTCGGCGCGGGTATCGACGTCACGTCCGCGGAGGTGACGGCCACGCCCAAGGGTGTGACGGCCGCGGAGTCGTGGACCGGTCAGGGTGTCGAGGGTGACGACGCGAACGTGGTCGCCTCCGGCGTGAACCTGCGTGCGGGAGCCACCCACACGTACCGGGTCAAGGTCGAGGCCATCGTTGACGGTGACGCCGCCAACGAGTCCACGTTCACGTGCCCCGAGTCCGGCTCCGGCAAGCCGGGCGGGTTCGCGAACACTGCCGGCATCGGTCACAACGACCTGACCGACAGCGCGGACGCGTGCGCCACTCCGAAGGAGCCCGGCAAGCCGGTCG
This sequence comes from Promicromonospora sp. NPDC050249, assembly GCF_040656015.1. Taxonomy (NCBI): domain Bacteria; kingdom Bacillati; phylum Actinomycetota; class Actinomycetes; order Micrococcales; family Promicromonosporaceae; genus Promicromonospora; species Promicromonospora sp. NPDC050249. The sequence continues at coordinate 11,601 of NZ_JBFAKY010000014.1, forward strand.
AGCCGGGTGACCCGGCCGACCCGGTGAAGCCGGGCACGCCGAGCGACCCGCCGCCTCTGGCGATGACGGGCGCCGACATCGGGTGGATCGCCGGGGGAGCAGCGCTGCTGATCCTGCTCGGTGCCGCCGCGATGGTCGTCTCGCGTCACCGCCGCATCATCGGCTGACGCCGTGACACCGGAAGCCCTGCCCACGGGCACCCAGCTCGTGGGCAGGGCTTCCATCTCCGCACCACCCGCACTGCGCACCACCCAGCAACGCACCGATCAAGGGAGCGACGCGTGAAGGACCAGGCACACAACCTCGCAAGGACCACCTCCGGCCCGAGCCCGCACAGAGTGCTGCGCACGGCATGGGCCGGCGCCATCGCTGCGGTGACCGCGGGGGGTCTGCTGCTCGCCGCGTTGCCCGGTGTCCCAACCCCGGACGCTCCCGATGGTTCCCGTGGTCTTGCGGCCGAGCCGCGCGGACTCGCCGAAGCTGTGCTGGTCAGGCAGGCCGAGACGAGCCCGGCCGACGTGAGCCCGGCTCAGGTCGTGGTGGTCCTGCAGCGCGCCGAGCGGCAGGCGCGGGAGCAGGGCCCAGACCTCAGTCCGAGCGTGGCGCAGGCCGCTGCCGAGCTGGGCATGCTCTACACCACCTACCTCGCGCAAGAGCTGACGCTGACGGAGGGCACCGAAGGCCTGCGCATCCAGGACGCGCCGATCGCACGCGCCGACGAGAACGGCGGCGCACGCGGCGTCCCGGAGGGGGAGGTTCCGTCTGCCGTGCAGGTGTCATACAGGCCGGCGGCGGTCCCCGAGTCGCACTCTGCCGAGCCGGACGGGCGCGCTGCCGGGCCGGACGCGGGCCACGCTGAGCCGCACGCGCACACCGGCTATGTCACCTATGAGGAGGTGGTGGTCGCGGCCGTGCGACTGGCGAGCCTGCTGGATGCCCCGGCGCACACCGGTCAGGTGGACGTGCAGCACCCCGACCAGCACCAGGACGGCATGACGCCGAGTGAGCCCCGGGTGCGGGGTGCGGACGGCCTCGAGCAAGGGCAGGGCTTCCCGCTGCGCGCGGGCCTGCTCGAAACCGTCAAGGCGTTCGGTGGCTCGACCGTGGGCTATGCCAACGGCCGGATCCCCGCCGCGGTGCTGTGCCCGCTGGACTTCGCACCGGGGCACATGCTGCGGTGCGACGCCGCTGAGCGGCTGACGGCGCTGAGCGCCGAGTTCGAGCGCGAGTTCGGGCACCCGATCCCGATCACCGACTCCTACCGGTCCTACGTGGCACAGGTCGCCGTCGCGCACGCCAAGCCGCACCTGGCCGCGATCCCTGGCACGTCCAACCACGGCTGGGGCCTGGCCGTGGACCTGAGCGACCCGATCTCCGGTGGCACCTCCCCGGAGTACAGGTGGTTGCGGGTGCACGGCCCGGACCACGGCTGGGACAACCCGTCCTGGGCCCGGCCGGACGGCGCAAAGCCCGAGCCGTGGCACTTCGAGTTCTTCGCCGCCGGGCAGGTTCCCGGCCGTGCGATCGATCCGTCCGACGTCGGCAACGGGGGCTCGGAACGCCCCTCCACCCCACCCGGCACGGTCAACGCGGCGGGGACGGCTGACGACAGGAAGGTCACCCGCTCCCGTCACCAGGCGGCGGCCGACACCCGACCGAAGGAGCGCCCAGCCGGGGAGGAAGTCCGCAAGCCGGGTAAGAAGCCGGTGGACAAGCCCATCGCCGGCCAACCGGCGCAACCGCCGACCAGGCCCAACCCCGGCCCCCGCCCGAAGCCGACACAGAGCGTCCCGGCACCGGAGCCGACGACCCCCACGCCCACGCCGACCCCGTCACTCCCGACCGCGGAGCCCTCGGCCACGCCGTCACCGAGTCCCTCACCGTCGCGCCCAAGCCAGGAACCCTCGACCTCACCATCACCGAGACCGTCGAAGCCGGCGCCCAGCCCCAGCCCGGAGCCCACGCTGCAGGGTAGCGGCGAGACGCGGCAATCGCCGTCGCCCACCCCGGCAGTGTCGTCCCGTCCCCTTTCGGGGCTCGTTCGAGGCCTGGGTCTCGACGTCGACGGCGCCGAGGAATGACCGGAAGGTCGAGGCGCCCGAGGCGTCAACGGGAAGGGACCGTGATGCAGAGGGGCCCGACCAGCCACGGGGCTGAGGGGGCCGGAGCGAACGTGGATGCCTCGCGCCGTGGTGAGGGAGTGACCTGTGTCACACAGTCCGGGACCGTCGTGACGTCGGCTCCTTGGCGTCTGTCCGCAGGAGCGGGCCGCCAACCAGCGGTCCACGTCCTGAGAGGAACGCATCATGTACAACACCACCCCTGGTATCGGTACTCGAGTCGCGACCGACCCCGTGATCACGTGCAGCGCCGACGGGTTCATCGTGATCCGAGCCAGTGGTCACCGCCGTCGTGCCACCGTGGCCGGCGAGCCGTGATCGCACCGTCGGTCGAGGTCATGATCGTCGAGTCCCGCACCCCGCCTCCTCGGGTCTTGCCGCGTGCGTTGGTCGCGGTACCGGTAGCGACGCTTGGTTTCGCCGCCCTGGTCTCTGCCGATCACTTCCGCCATGGTGAGGCGGTGCTCGTGGCTCGGCTGCTCGAGCACCTGTTCTCCCGTTCGTCGATGGTGAGCTCGACTGCCCCGGGCCTCTACTACGAGTCGATGGCGGGCGGAGTGCCCGTGTGGGCCGCCGTGATGGTCACCGGCACCGTCTCGGCCTCGTGGTTCGTGGGCGGCATGCTTCTGATCACCTCATTGATGCTGCTCCTCTGGCGTCGTGCTCCGGTGGCGGGCCTGTTGGTCGCGAGCCTGGTGACGATCACCGCACTCGCCGTGGTGAGCACTGCGCGAACGGTTCTGTCCATCGAAGCTACCGCCCGCTGGGGCGAGACCGGCTTCGGCTGGACGATGCACACGGTCGGTGGCCCGCTCCTGATGGTCGCGACGATGTGCCTGTGCTCGCTGCTCTTCACGCCGGGCACCCTCCTGGGGGCTGCTCGACCCACGGGGGACGCGTGAGCCCTCTCGGCCTGTTCGGCAGTCCGGACCATCGGGCCTGGTCAGCGGCCGGACTGCTGGCAAGAGAAATCACGACCAAGGGCGTCATCACTCCCACCCGGTCGCGTCGGTCACGTCGGCTCGTACTTGCGAGCCACCCGTCCGAGCAGAGAGAAGCAGCATGCCCCAGATAGCTCGCCGTGACATCGCAGTGGTCTATGGAACACGGCCGGAGGCGGTGAAGCTCGCCCCGGTCGTCAACGAGCTCAAGCGCCGGGACACCCACATACCGCGCGTCGTGTCCTCCGGAGAGCAGCGCTCCGCGCTCGACCAGGTCAACCAGCTCTTCGACATCGTTCCCGACCATGATCTGGGCCTGCTGCGGCGCGGCTACTCGCTCGACGACGTGCTGATCGGCGCCGTCCGAGGATTCAGCGAGTACCTCGACGGGCACCAGGTCGACGCCGTGGTGGTCCAGGGCGACACCACCACGGCGTTCGCCGGCGCACTGACCGCCTATCACCGCCAGATTCCCGTGGTGCACGTCGAGGCGGGCCTGCGTACCGGGGACATCTACTCGCCGTTCCCGGAGGAGGCGAACCGCAAGTTCATCAGCACCATCGCCGCCCGGCACTGTGCGCCCACGGCCCTGGCGGCACGCAACCTGCGGCACGAGCACGTGCCGGAACACCAGGTCACCGTCACCGGCAACACCGTCATCGACGCGCTGATGTACACCGCCTCCCAGCCGGTCCGGGTCAGCGAACCGGTCGTCGAGGCGGCCATCAAGGAGGGGCGTCGCATCGTCCTGGTCACCGCACACCGGCGTGAGTCATGGGACGACGGGATCGAGCGGGTCGCGCGTGCCCTGGTCGAGGTCGCCGACCGGTTCCCCGACGTGCTTGTCGTCCTGCCGCTGCACGGCAGCCGGTTGGTGCGCGAGGCGATAGTGCCGACCACCTTCAACACCCCCAACATCCTGCTGACCGACGCCCTGCCGTACGCGGAGTTCATCCGGACCCTGTCCAACGCGACAGTGGCGGTCACCGACTCGGGCGGCATCCAGGAGGAGGCGCCGGCCCTCGACGTGCCCGTCGTGATCACCCGCGACACCACCGAGCGCCCCGAGCTCCTCGATGCCGGCGGCGGCGTGCTGGTGGGCACCCACACGGGGCGCATCGTCGACACGCTCACCACGCTGCTCACCGACGAGGCGTTGCACCGCCGCATGGCGAACGCACACCGCCCGTTCGGTGACGGGCATGCCGCGAGCCGCGTCGTCGACGTCATCGAGAACCTGCTCGCCAGCCGGCGAACGGAGGACGTCGTCACCGGGAGGTCCGCACCCGCACTCGCCAACTGACCCCTGGCTCCCGCTGGTTGCTCGGTTCATGCCCGGAAGCTGGGGTTCTCGGGCATGAACCGAGCTTTCGGCGGGAGCCGCTCGTCCTACCGAGAGGAAACGCATATGTCTCACCCTCTGCCTGTGCCTCCGGATCCGGCTCCGCTCCCACCGTTGCCCGATGCCGCCGTGAGGCTGGTCCGACTCTCGCGGGCCATGACGCGCGGCGCGGTCTACATCGTGCTCGTGGTGCTGTGCGCACTCGTGCTGGCCTCGGTCGCGACGTCCCGCTACGCCGAGGCCGCCGTCGCGGCCTGTGTGGTCGGGTACGTGCTCTTCGCCGTCACCGCGGTCCGCGGCCGCAAGACTTGACCCCGGGACGACCTCGTCCTCCGCGACGGCACGTCCCGATGGCCCCGCACCGCACGGTGCGGGGCCTGCATTATGCATGCATTCGCATGCTCCCAACCGCCCTGACCAGGCAGATCACCCTCTCGATCACCTCAGTGGCCTGCGACACGCCTCTCATGCCCTCGCGTCTTCCCCATCGCGTACGTCCGTGCGCCGACAGCCCGCTCGAGCGGTCTGGCTGTCACTGCGAGGAGGGGGTCTGGATGCCGATGACGACAGCGGCTTGGCAGCAAGCGATTGGCCAGATGGGGCAGGGGCAGGGGGGCCCAGAGGTGCAGAACGGTGGCGAGGCAGAGGAGCTCGGCGACATCGAGCTGTTCGGGCGGGCGAAGGCCGGGGACAGGCTCGCGATCGACCTCGTCTGGCGCCGCCACTATCCATACGCGCTCAAGGTGGCGCGGCGCTACACCCGTAGTCCGAGCGATGCCGATGACCTGGCGGCTGAGGCGTTCGTCCGCATCCTGTCGCTGCTGCGTGAGGGGCGCGGCCCGCGGGAGCACGGCAAGACGTACGTGGCTCGCACCGTCCGGAACATCGCAACGGACCGCTCACGCCGGCGACAGCCGCCCATGGCGGTGATCGACGAGGCGCACGAGCTGCCGGCGCCGGACGACCCGGCCGCGGCGGCGCTCTCGGCCATGGAGCTCGGTGACGTCCTGGAGGGTCTGGCCGCCTGTCCGCCGCGACAGCGGTACGCCATGCAGATGACGGTGTTCGAGGGTGTCTCGATCTCGATGGTGGCCGAGGAGCTGGGGATCTCCAAGAACGCCGTGGCGGCCCTGCTCATGCGTGCTCGCGAGTCGATCCGGCGGTTCGTCGCGCTCGGGGTGCACGAGCACGGCACGGAGGCCCGGCGTGCGGCGCAGCACCGCGGCGAGCGGAGCTAGCTCGATGCCGGAGCCGGCGTGCCCGGCTACGCGGCGTCGTCGGCGGTGATGAGGCCGCGCAGGGTGTCGAGGTCGTCGGGCAACGGCCGCACGGTGATCCGGACGGGCGCTCGCAGGATGCTCGGGTTCTCGCGGGCCAGGCTGGACAGCGTGGCGCGGGCCCGGGCCACGGACGCCAGGACACGGCCCGCGGGTTCGGACCGGCCGAGCGCAACCGCCACGCCGTCGCGGTAGCCGGTGGGGTAGTCCTCGCCGAACGACAGACGGACCGCCTCGCCGAGCAGCACATCGCGCTTCCACCGCGCGAGCCGACCGGCGCTACCGATCCGGCCGACCCGGCCGTCGATGGTCACCAGGACGAGCGACCCGCCCTCCCTGGTGCTCTCGATGCCGGCGAAGACGTCAGCGGCGCGCGCGAGGAACTCGGCATGCTGCGGCAGCCCGCTCATACCACGCGCGGCGATCTGGGGGTCGGGGCCGGTGTCGGTGGTCTCCCAGCCTGCCGCGAACGCCAGCGTGACCGACACGGGCATGCTCGCCCGGCACAGGTCGTAGAGCGCGCCGACGTCGCGCAGGCCTTCGGTGATCCCGACGTCGGCCAGAGCGCGGGCGGTACCGAGAGCCTGGGCGGGCGCCTCGGCGGGGAGCCCGTGCATGACTGCGTATGCGAACGGAACCACGGCCGGGCTCGACCAGTCCTCCGGCACGCGCCAGCCCTCGGCCACCGTGTGCCGGCGCCATCGCGCGCACAGCGTGCCGAGTCCGTCGTCTCCCGCGGGTGCCTTGTTCATCGCCGGGCTAGACGGTGACACAAGCAACTGGTGACGGCGCAAGCCAAACCGGGGTCATGACGCCGGATCACCCCCCAGATCACCCTGGCGACGTGCGAAGTAGCACCTACCCCTCGGTAGTATTTTACGCATTCAGGACAACTACATCGACGTGCCAGGGGGCGCTCGCGGATGGTCGACACGACCAGTTCCACACCGTCGCGGCAGCGCGCGGATGCCGCGACACCGATCTCCGACGAGGCACTGCTCGCCGAGTTCCGCTCCGGTGAGGACCGGGCGTTCGCCGAGCTCTACGCGCGGCACTATCGCATCGCGACAAGCGTCGCCCGCCGGGTGGTCGGCAGAGGGCCGACGGCCGACGACGTGGTCGCCGAGGCATTCACCTCGCTGCTGGCGGCAGTGCGCAGCGGTGGCGGCCCGCTGACCAATGTCCGCTCGTACCTCCTGACAACGGTGCGCAACACCGCCATCGGGTTCCTGCGGGCGCAGCAGAAGGCGGTGCCCGCCGAGGCGGCAGTGGTGGACCGCCCGCACCATGATCGCGACGGGCTGGCCATGGCCGACGACGACCGGCGCGTCCGGCGGGCGTTCGCCGAACTTCCCGCACGGTGGCGCAGGGTGCTCTGGTACGTCGACGTCCATGAACTTCCTCCGGCGCAGGTCGGTCCGCTCCTGGGGGTCTCGCCCAACGCGGTGTCCTCGCTGGCCCGCAGGGCCCGCGAGAGGCTCCGGCAGGAGTACCTGCAGGCCCACCAGGACCGGGTGGCGCCCGGGTGCGAGGACTATGCGCCGCACCTGGCCCGGTACGTCGACGAGACGCTGGCCGTGCCCGTCCACCACCGAATCGATACACACGTGCTGGCCTGCGTGTACTGCACCGCCGCCGTCGAGCAGATGCGCGACCTCAAGCGCCGCATGCGCGCCGTGCTGCTCCCGCTGGGCCTGGCGCTCGCGGCCACCGGCGGGCCCCACGACAAGGACTTCCACGCAGAGGCGCCGGTACCGAACCCGGGGCCGGGGCGTGCGCGGGCACTCGGCAGGCGCTGGTGGTGGGCGCGGCCGCGGGTCGGCCGGCGGGCGGTCCTTCTCGGGGTCCTTGCCGTGGCGCTGTGCCTGCTCACGTTGTCCATGGTCGCGGCGTCTGGCGTCGTGGGAGACAGGCTCGGGCACCCGCCGGGACCCGTCGCGGACACCGCGACCGTGCCGGACGCCGACCGGCAGCTGCCGGACCCCGACCGGTCCGGTGACGGTCCTCGGACCGAAGGGGATGATCTCCGGCAGGCGGACCCGGCACCAGGGTCGGGGGCAGCCCCGTCGTCCAGCCCGTCGCCCGGCCTCCGGGACGACACGGCGGATGGAACGCCATATGCCGGCAGCGGGCCCGTGCGAGGGGCCGGGACCGGAGGCCGCGGGCCGGCGCCCGTCGACCTGACACCCACGCCCGGAGCGGGTGCCGACCCCGGCGGGCGGCCCGCTCCGCCGTCGGCCCCTGGTGCGAGGCCGACTCCGACGCTCGGGCCCACACCGACGCCTGACCCCGAGCCGGCACCCACGCCGGACCCGATGGTCCTCGAGGTGGCCCACGACGATCTGGGCGACCTCGTGCCCGGGCGGACCGGTGTGCTCGGCGCCACCGTGAGCAACCCGAACCCGGACCGGACGGGCACCGTGGCCGTCGACGTCACGCTGCCGACCGGCGTCGAGCTCGACACGGCGGGGGCTGCACGCGCCGTCTCAGCGTGGACCTGCGCCGACGCCGGCTCCTCGGGCGGCGTCGGCTGCACCGTCGCCACGATTCCGGCAGGCGGGGCCTCGACCCTGCTGGTGCCGGTCCTGGTCGCGGCGGACGTCGCGGAGGGCAGCGTCGAGCTGCGGCTGGACGTGCGCGGAGACGGCATAGCGCCCACGAGCGAGCGCCGGCCGGTGCCGGTGCGCGCGGGCTCCCTCGCCGCCCGGTACGTCGCGACCGGCGCCGTAGAGGTGAGTCAGGCGGGGGCGCCCGTGCTGCACTGCGATCCCGCCGCCACGGGGTGCGCGGCGGTCACCGACGGCACTGCCACCGGTTCCGCGCAGAACAACAACGCGTGGAACATGGTGTCCGTCGATGCGCTGGGCACGGGGACCAGCTCGTCCACGGCCGTGCTGGACATCCCCGCCGGGTCCGAGGTGCTGGCCGCCCGGCTCTACTGGGCAGGGGGGTGCGCGGGCACGGTCCCGCCGGTCCGGGTCGCGCCGCCGGGAGGTGCGCTCGCCGCCGTCGGGGACGTCGCCGTCGACCGCTCCGGGGGCCAGACGTACCAGGCGAGTGCCGACGTGACCGACCTCGTCCGCGCCCGTGGTGCGGGCACGTGGGGCGTGGCCGACGTGTGCGCCACCGAGGGGCTGGGCGGCTATGCGGGCTGGGCGCTCGTCGTCGTGCACCGGCCGCCGGGAACCAGCCCGGCCGGTTCGGGGCTCGCGATCGTCTACGACGGGCTGCTGCCGGTGTCGTCCGCCTCCGGATCTGCCGCGACCTTCTCGGTGGCCGGCCGCCCGGGCACGACGGCCCGGGTCGGCGCCGTGGTGTGGGACGGGGACCGGAGTGCGCCCGGGGACCAGCTCCTGTTCGACGGCGTGCCGCTGGTTCCGTCGCGCTGGAGCGGCACCGGGCCGACGGGGCCGGGCCCGGGCGACAACGCGTTCGACTCGACGGCCTGGGGATCCGCCTACGCCAACGCGCTCGGGGTCGACGTCAAGCCGTTCGAGCCCGCTGCCCTGACCTCGACGCGCGCCGAGCTCACCGCCGTGGAGACCAACGGGGACGCGTTCACCGTCGGTGTCGTCACGGTCGCGACGGGAGGTCGAGCCGGGCCCTGACGATCGGGTCCAGGAGGCCTAGCTCGCGGGCCCGCTGGAGTGCCATCGACCGGTCGTGCACGCCGAGGCGCCGGTAGATCTCACGGATCTGCGTCTTGATCGTGTTGTGCGAGACGAAGGACACCTTGGCGATCTCGGTCGAGGTGAGCCCGTCGGCCAGGTGGTGCAGGACCACGAGCTGCCGGTCGGGCACGACCACGAACTCGACAGGGGTCGGCTCACCACGTCGGCGCAGTACCTGGGCGATCTGCTCGCGCACCGGCTCAGGGGCGTCGCGGGCCACCAGGCGCAGCACGTCGGACGACGCCCACCAGTAGGGCAGGGCTCCGCCGACACGCTGGGCCAGAGCGGCCGCGTGGGCCAGCTCGCGGCGCACGTCGGCCCGCGCGCCCTCGTCGACGCCTTGGCCGGCGTCGGCACCCAGTGCCTCGGCCGCAATGAGGTGCGCCTGAAGCCGGGTGCCCGCTGTCGAGTCCTGATACCCGACGGAGGTCACCGCGAGGAGCGCGTCGCGGGCCTGCCCCCGCGCGAGACGCAGTCGGCCCTCGAGCAGCGCCGCCGCCGGGGCTCTCGTGATCACGGCGTCGGCGATGACCAAGGCGTTGGTGCCGCGGCCCAGCGCCAGGTAGAGCCGGCCGAGGTCGAGCGCGAGCAACGGCGGAACCTGGCGGCGCTCGGCAGAAGGATATGTGTCGTGCGGTGTCCGCCCGCGCTGGGCGAGCGTCTCGCGCAACCTGGCCACGGCCGGCTCCTCCTGATGCCGCAGCGCGGCGAGCGTCGCCTCGACGTGCAGCCCGGCAAACCACAGGTCGGTGCTTGCGGTGTCCTGTGCGGCGGTCAGGAGACGGTCAGGCAGGTCGTCGTCGAGCCGTTCCAGCCGCGTGAGGGCCGAGGTCAGTGTGGTCGGATCGCCGACGGCATGCCGCCACCAGGTAGGTGGCTCGGGCAGGGCGTGGGCCTCACGGGACCAGTCGGCCGCCGGGCGTACGCCGGAGTCGAGCGCGTGAACCAGAGCAACCAGCTCCGCTGCAGCTCCGCCGAGTGGAAGTGCGCCGGAGCTGAGCGCCCCCTGATGAGCGCCCTTCGCGTACCGCAGGGCCTCGTCGAGCAAGCCGGCTTCCGCGGCAGTGAGAGCGGCCTGCAGGCCGACGAGCACGCGTGCGACGTCGGACCCCCTGCCGGCTGTGCCGAGCGGACGGCGCGCCAGGCGCAGGGCGTCGTCGGTACGGCCCGCGCGACGCAGCTGGGCGATCCGGGCGAATGTCAGGAGCGGACCATCGGGCCCGTCGGACAGCGGAGGACCGGAGAGCTGGTCGGTCGACGGCTCGTGCGCGCCGGGCTGTCCGGGAGTGCGCCGTGTCATGGCCAGCAGGGCCCGCAGCTCGGTGGGGACGTGGGCGGCGGGGACCGAGGCAGCGGCGCTCCACAGGGCTTCGTGCAGCGTGGCGTCGTGCCCGTCGAGTACACCGGTCCACATGCTGTGCAGCAGGTCGCGCACCAGCCCGGCATCGCCGGACTCGAGCGCTACGAGGAGTGCACCGCGCACGTCGTACGCCTGCTCCCTGCGCAGCGCAACCTTCGCCGCCCGCCGAGACAGCTCGCCCCGGTCACGACCACGCGCGTAGTCGAGGATGGCTCTTCGCGCGTAGGGTTCGACGGCGAGGACGTCGTCCGGTGCGGCTGGGTCGTCGAGGACAAGGCCGACCTCCACGAGGCGGTCGAGAAGTCTGTGTCCGTCCGGGATCACGGCCAGGAGGCCAGTCTCCGACAGCTCTCTGCGGCTGAACGTGGGTGCGATGCTCGCCTCGACCAGGACGTCGACCGTCTCTTCCGGAACCATGCCGCGCAGGAACGCGGCACGGTGAGCGGCAGCGACCGTCGATACGAGGTCGTTGGTGATCGGGTCGCCCATCGCGGACGCGCGGCGGAGCTCCTCGAGCGCGGGGTAGAGCACGGCGGGCCATCCTGCTGTCGCCGTGCAGAGGAGGTCTGCTTGCGACCTGCTGAGCGGTGTGCCGAGTGCTGACGCGGTTGCGTGCGCTTCGTCCGGGCGCACGGCGAGGTCGCGCATGCCCAGCTCGACGTTGGTGACGGGGGCGCGGTCGGCGGCCATGGTGACGTCCCAGGTGTCCCCGAGGGCGTTGGTCCAGCTGTTGAACGTCGGAGCGGCGTGAGGCACCGGTAGCGCGGTCAACGCGACGACGTGGGCCTTGCGCAACAGGCGTGCCATCCGGTCGAGATGGGTGAGCGCAGCAGCCGACGCCGGTCCCAGCCGGTCGATCACGAGGACCACCCCGTGAGCGTCGAGCGCAGCAGCCACACCCTGAGTGGCCGTCGCCCCCACGCTCGTGTTCTCGGCAAGCGGCGCTGCCGGGTCTTCGCCGATCAGATGGGAGAGCTTGGTGCGAATGGCCGACGCAAGCGCGTCGCCGTCCAGCGCATCGGACGGAGCGACGTCGACCCAGACCACGGTTCGGTCGCGGGCGAGCCGCCTCGACCACAGTGCGACAGCGGTCCGGCGGCCCGTACCACTCGGGCCCCGCAACAGCACCAGTCCGCCGGTGTCTGGGCGCATGGCACGCTGGAGCGCCTTCTCGACGGTCGGCCTACGGAACGCGCCGACCGGTGGCACGGGAATACCTCCTTCAGCACGCGGCGACCGCATGGCCGGTCGAGGCGAGCGGCTATCCACTCAGCCACCTAGGGTCGCGGGGCGGCAGCGTGCAGCGCGCACGCCTATCCGGGCAAGAGCTCTGATCACACTCGTGTAGGACGGAGTGAGGCGGTCGACGTGTCGAGTGACCTGTGTCACAGCGCGGCCTCCGGATGGTGGAGGAGCCCGGCCGGTCCCTGCTGCAAGACCCGTCGACGTGTTGCTCCACCACCAGTTCTGATCGCCGGGGAAGGTCAGGCCGCCAGGTCGGGGTCGGTCGTCAGCTCCACCGTCGCCCACACATCGAGCGGGAGGGCCTCGAGCCCGGTCACCACAGCACGTCTGATGTCGTCCTCCGCGTCGACGGACCAGGTGCCCGGCTCGACGACGAAGTCCACCTCGACGTATAGCCGGCGGCCCACCTTCGACGCGCGCACCAGCGGCTCGGGCAGATCGTGTTCTGTTCGTACCTGACCGATCACGTCGGCGAGCTGTGCGGAGGTCACGGTGTCGGGCGCTCCCTCGAGAAGCTCGTGCATTCCTTGCCGGATCAGCCGTACCGGCATCGGCAGGAGCAGCACCGAGACCGCGAGCAGCAGCGTCGGGTCCACGTACTGTGCGACACCCCGACCCAGCGTCCGGTCCAGCACCATGCCGACCGCACCACCCCCGGCGATCGCCAGGCTGAGCCACGCGCCGGAGCGCCAGGAGACCACCTCGGCGAGGGCCAGCCCTGAGTCGGGCGCCCGGCGGTTCACCCAGACCGACAGTCCCCAGGAGCCGAGCGCAGCGACCAGGCCGTAGAGGATCAGTTGCACCGGATCGCCGTCGGACCCACCCGCCACCAGGGTTGCTGTCGCCTCCGCAGCGCCGTAGGCCAGCGTGGCAAACAGGGCGGCCCCCTGCATCGCGACCGCCAGTGGCGTCGCCGCGTGCCTGCCGAAGGGATAGCGGCTGGTAGGTTCGGAACCGGCCGCGTGCGCCGCCAGCATCGACACCGCGACCAGCACGATCCCGGCGGCCGCGAAGATCCCGTCGAACAGGATGATGCCCGAGCCGGAGAGCAGCCCCCACACCACGGCGGTCAGCGCGATGACGGCCCCGCCGACCGCCGAACCGAGTAGCGTTGCGTGTTCCTGAGCCTCCGAGGTCGTAGCAGCGGCTGCTGGGGTCCGGGCGGGCACCTAGGCTTCCCGATCGCCAGGAGGCGGGCGCAGCAGCCGTGCTCTGGTCCACACGAGGAGCGAGCCGAGGACGACCGCTGCCACTGCCGCGCCGGCTGGACCCCGGAGGTCGGCGCCGGTCGCGGCGAGCTGGTCGGGCGGGGCCGGAACGGTCGGGGTGTGCGCGCCGGTCTCGCCGCCCACGACGTAGCCGAACGGGTGGCCCGAGACGATGAAGTCCCCTGCCGCGATGGCTCCGAGCGCCGGCACGGTCACTGCCGCCGCGCCGCGCCGTCGGAGAGCACCCGGAGACCCGGATCTCTGCCGTGCCGACATCGCCGCTCCGTTCTCGGCTTCGAGACTGCTCATCGATGAAGCCTCGGGCCTGCCTCCTTCGGGGAGTGTAGAAGCGCATACTGAAACCTGCGCGCGGCAATTCCGGCAAAGGGGCCATGCGGCCTCGTCAAGGTTCCCCGGGATTTCATACGGAGAAATGCTTGGATCCTGAGTTCGAGATGGGCGGCAGCCGGTGGCGAATCACCTCGCCTGCGGCGCCGCCTGATCGCAGGCCACGCCGTTCACCGTGAACTCGGTCGGGTTGGTGTTGACGCCGGTGTGCGAGCCGTTGAACCCCAGGTCCGTGCTGGCCCCTGGCGCGAGCGTGGCGTTCCATGGCGACCCCGTCGCGGTGACGGCCGTGCCGGACTGCGTCCAGGTGGCCCCCCACCCCTGAGTCACTCGCTGGCCGGACGGGAAGGTGAACCCGAGCGTCCAGGTGATCGGCGCCGCGGTGTCGTTCGTGATCCGTACCGAGCCGGTGAAGCCGTTGCTCCAGGTGCTCGCCGAGTAGCTGACCCGGCATCCGCCGGTCGGGCCTGCCGTCGTCGTGAAGGTCACGGCCAGGCTCGCGCCGGACGGGTTGCCTGCGCCGTCCCGGGCACGCACCACGAACGAGTACGACGTGCCGGCGGTCAGGCCGGTCACCGTGTAGGCGGTAGTGGTGGACGAACCGGCGAGCACCTCGGTGGTGCCCTGCAGGCGGTAGACGTCGTAGCCGGCGACGCCGCTGGGCGGGTCGCCGTCGTCCGTCACCGCCGGCCAGGTGAGCCGGGCGCCGGAGGAGGTGACGGCGGTCGCCGTCGGCCGGTCAGGGGTGCCCGGCGCGGTGGTGTCGGTGGGCGTGCCGGTGGGCTCGGTGCCCCAGATCAGCCTGCCGCCGTCGTACAGCGTGATCGCCTTCGTCTTCACCAGCGAGGTGGAGTTGAGGCCGGCGAACGACGGGTCGTTCGCGTTGCTCCAGCCGGTGCCGCCGCTGACCCGGAACTGGAGCTCGCGGCGGTGCTGCGACTGCCCACCGGGGTGGATGTTCTGTCCCGCGCAGCTGAGCTCGGCGTAGTAGAGGCTGCCGGACGCCTGCACGGGCCTGGCGGTCTGCGGGCCGCACTCGCTGTAGTTCGACGACAGGGCGAGGTTGGCCGCGGAGTCGCCGGCGTCGAGGTTGAACCAGTACCGCAGCCTCGCGTTCTCGAGCGAGCGGGCAGGGAAGGCCGACCGGTTGCGGATCAGGGCCTTGATCTCGACGAACGTACCGCTCGGCGGCTGGTTGAGCTGCGCCTCGACGAAGACCTCGTCCTGGTCGGGGGTCTCCGCCTGCGGGAAGCTCGCCAGGGGCGTGCCGCCGTACTCCTTGGCCAGCCGCGCGAGGGCGCCGGAGAAGCCCGCGTTGTAGTCGGTCGCGACCTCGTTGGCCGTGTAGTCCTGGCGTGAGTCGGTGTAGGCGTCGTTGGCCGACGGCGGTCCGCCGACGAGCGCCCCGTAGAGGACGTGCCGGGTCTCGACCGGGTCGGCGATGCTGTCCAGCCAGGACCCGTGCGCGGTGCGGTGGTGCGGCTTGGTCGGCGGGTTGGTGCCGAAGCCCACCACGTACGACGAGTCGCGCGGGTTGTCGCCGAGCGCGTAGTCGATCTGGCGGACTCCGAAGTCGTGATAGCGCGCCTTGAGCGTCGGGTCGGTGAGCCAGTCCGAATAGACCAGCGCGACGAACGACGTGTTGGCCGCGTACCGCAGCGAGCCCCACGAGTCGAGCACGGCCTGGCCGCCGGGGGAGTAGGGCACCTTCTGCCCGTTCACGCCGACCGTCCAGTAGTCGAGCCAGCGGTTGGTGTCGTCGACGTACTTCTGCTTGCCGGTCTCCATCGCCAGCAGCGCGTACGCGCCGAACGACTTGTCGTCCCAGGCGATCGTCCACTTGTACTTACGGGTGCTGGACTGGTTCTCGGTGCCCAGCTTGTCGTACTCGGCCTCGGCCTTGGCCAGGTACGTCGCGTCCCCGGTGGCCTTGTAGAGCCAGTAGGCGCCCCAGACGAGCTCGTCCTGGTAGCCGGACCATGACTTGTAATAGGGGGCGACCGCGGTCACGCAGTCGGAGTAGCTGCCGCGGTAGGTGTCCGCGAACGAGTAGAGCTGCTTGGCGTGCGTGATGAGCTCGCTCGCGTACCCGGGGTCGTCCTGGAGGACGATCGCCGAGGACGCCATCGCGGCGGCCGTCTCGGCGGCGACGTCGGAGCCGGGGCAGGACGCGGTGATCTTGTGCGACGGGCGATCCATGGTCATGACCTCGGCAGGGCCCCACCACTTGTGGTCGTCCTCGCCGTCGCCCACCTGCACGTACAGCTCGTTCGGTGCGGTGTGGGCCTTGACGAGGTAGTCGTTGACCGAGCGCAGGTTGTCCTTGAGCTCGTCGAGCTGGCCGGCCCGCGTGTATCCCTCGGGCGACTCGATCGCGCCCCACGCGAGCATCGTCGTGCTGAATGCCATCGGGAAACCGAACTTCACGTGGTCGCCGGCGTCGTACCAGCCGCCGGTGAGGTCCTTGCCGACGTCGGCCCCGTCCTGCAGGCCGGAGTCGCCGCGCCAGCTCACCGGGTAGTCGTCCGGCAGGTCGCCGGACTGCTGCGCCTGGTAGAAGAACATCGACTTCTGCAGGGCCTCGGCGTAGTTGAAGGCCGGGTCGGCGGCCGGCGCGCCCGTGGCGGGCGACGCGACGAGCAGGCCGGCGGCGAGCGAGAGAGCCGTGCCCGAGGCGAGCGCGGCGGCGCGCCTGCGGCGGGCCGGCGCGTCGGGAGTGCCGGACGAGTGTGCCATGAGGACCTCTTCAGCGCTGGAGACGGTCGGGGAGACGACGTCGGGCCGTGGCACGCCGTTGCCCCGGTGCGACGCGCCTGGACATCGTCGCGAGGGGCGGATTTCACCGTCAACGACCTAAACGATTCACACGCTGTGCGAGGCGCGCCAGGTGCGGGGACCTCTCGCGGGAAGCGCTCCGGTGCTCTCGCGGTTGGGTTGCGTGTGAGGATCTCCCTGCTCGACCGTTCCCGCACCCGTGCGGGGTACTCCGACATCGCCGCGCTGACCCACACGATCGAGCGGGCCGTGTCGGCGGAACGGCTCGGCTACCACCGCTTCTGGGTCGCCGAGCATCACGCCGTGCCGGGCATCGCCTCGGCCTCGCCGCCGGTCCTGCTCGGTGCGCTCGGCGCCCACACCACCACCATCAGGATCGGCTCGGGTGGCGTGATGCTGCCACATCACCAGCCGCTGGTCGTCGCCGAGCAGTTCCTGATGCTGGATGCCCTCTACCCGGACCGGGTGGATCTGGGGGTCGGACGCACCCTGGGCTTCACGGCACCCGTGCGCCGCGCGCTGAGGCACGGCCTGGACGCCCCGGACACGTTCACGGAGGACATCGAGGAGCTGCGCGACCATCTCGACGGCGCCGCGCCGGTCACCGCCAGGCCCGTCGCCGAGCGGACTATCCCGATCTTCGTGCTCGCCACCGGGAAGGGCCTCGCGGTCGCCGCCCGGCTCGGGCTGCCGGTGGTCATCGGTGGACCCGTGCTGAGCAGCCCGTCGCTGCCGGACGCGCTCGCGGCGTACCGAGACGAGTTCCGGCCCTCGCTCCGAGCGCCGGAACCCGCGGTGACCGTCTCGCTCGACGTCCTCGTGGCGGACACGGACGCCGAGGCGCGCGACCTTGCCCTGCCGGAGGCGTGGGCGATGGCCCGGTCCCGGCAGACGGGCGAGTTCGGCCCGCTGGAGCCGGTCGCGGCGATCCGCGCCCAGCCCTGGACCAACCAGCTGCGCGAGCGGGTCGAGGCCCAGCTCGCGCAGGGCGCCATCGGGTCTCCTGCCACGGTGCGGAGCCACCTCGACCGGCTGGTGGAGGCCACCGGGGCGCAGGAGATCGTGGCGTTCAGCTCCACCTATGACCGCGCCGCCCAGGCAGCCTCCGACGCCGCTCTCCGCGACCTGGCGCGCGACTAGCTCCCCCACAGGGGTTCCGCAAGACGTCGTGGTTCGGACGGTGACAGATTGGGGACCGTGCCGGACAGAAGAGTGACATGACCGCTGCCCCACCACAGGAGCACGACCGCCGGGCGCACTTCACGCGCCTCGCGGCGCTCGTGCACGAACCGATACATCGATACGTGATGCGCCGGGTCGATCCGGCCGACGTCGACGACATCGTGGCCGAGACCCTGCTGGTCCTGTGGCGGCGGCTCGACGACGTCCCCGCCGAGGCGGAGCTGCCGTGGTGCTACAACGTGGCCCGCAACTGTGTGGCGAACCTGCGGCGGTCCACTCATCGCCGGGTACGGCTCACGCTGCGGCTGGCGGACGAGCTGCAGGTGACAGACCGCGACGGGTCGGCCGTCGAGGGCGGGCAGGACCACCTCCACGCCGCGCTCGCGGCGCTGCCCGCCAAGGAGCGGGAGGTCGTCATGCTGTGGGCCTGGGAAGGGCTGGCACCCCGCGAGATCGCCGTCGCCCTGGGAACGAGCGCGAACGCGGTGAGCCTGCGTCTGTCGCGGGCCAGACGACGGATGAAGTCATACCTCGCGTCTCACGGCCCGCGACAGGATTCGGCCGGTGGGGGACAGGAAGTACATGTGAGCGAGGAGGAGGCCCGATGAGCCGGATGAACGACGACGAGCTGAGGGCCGCCCTGTCCCGCCGCGACCCCGCGGTCGGCCAACCGGTCGATGCCGCGTCCGGACCGCAGGCACGAGCCCTTTGGGAGCGCACCATGAACACCCCTGTCGACCAGCACGCCACCCCTTCTACGACCGACCCCGCTGCCCGTGCAGCCGTGCCGAGCCGGCCGCGCCGTCGGCTGGCGTTCGGCCTTGCCGCGGCCGTCCTCGCGACGAGCGCAGTCGGAGCGGCGATCGCGCTCGGGCCCCTGACGCCGGACCCGGCTCCTCCGGCGGCCCAGGTGATGGCACTGCAGGCGCCCGCCTCCGACGTGTCCCAGGCATGCGCGGAGTTCGACATCGCGTTCCTGCAGGAGATGCCGGTGGCGTTCCAGGCCGAAGCCGTCGAGGTCAGCGACACGAGCGCAGTCCTGAAGGTCGACCGCTGGTTCCGCGGCGGCGAGGACGGCGTCACCACGGTGCGGGTGTCCAAGACCGGCTCTGAGATGTCGGAGAGCGTGGAGATGACCGAGGGAAAGGCCTACCTGGTGACCGCGCGGGACGGGATCGTCAGCATCTGCGGCTACACGGGTGAGCTGACCCCCGATCTCCTCACGTCCTTCGAGGAGGCGTTCACCCCCTGACCCCGACAGGTCGGTCGCGGCTCGTCGAGGACCGGTTCTGGTGCGAGTGGACGCCGCTCCTTGCATGCTGGACGCTCCGCGCGAAGTCGACAGGGGAGCGAAACATGTCGGACCAGACCACGCCGCAGGACCCGACCACCCAGCACCCGCAGCCGGAGCAGCCGGCCGACGACCTGCAGCCGCCCGGTCGTACGGGGGACATGTCGCAGGAGCCGGACCACGGAGAGTCCACGTACCGGGGATCCGGCCGGCTGGACGGCAAGCGGGCGCTGATCACGGGTGGCGACTCCGGCATCGGGCGAGCGGTGGCGATCGCGTTCGCGCGCGAGGGGGCCGACGTCGCGATCTCCTACCTCCCGGAGGAGGAACCGGACGCCCGGACGACGGCGCACTGGGTCGAGGAGGCCGGTCGCAAGGCGGTGCTGCTGCCGGGCGACATCCGGGACGAGGAGTTCTGCCGCCGGCTCGTCGTCGACGCGGTGGACGGGCTCGGGGGCCTGGACATCCTGGTGAACAACGCCGCGTACCAGATGTCCCAGGACGAGGGGCTGCGCGGGATCACGACGGACCAGCTCGACCGGGTGCTGAAGACCAACGTCTACGCGCTGTTCTGGATCACCAGGGCCGCGCTGGACCACCTGCCGAAGGGCGGGTCGATCATCAACACGACGTCGATCCAGGCGTTCCAGCCGAGCCCCCAGCTGCTCGACTACGCCACGACCAAGGCGGCGATCCTCAACTTCACCAAGGGGCTGGCGCAGCAGCTCGCGCCGGAAGGCATTCGCGTCAACGCGGTGGCGCCGGGGCCGATCTGGACGCCCCTGATCCCCGCGACGATGCCGGAGGAGAAGGTGGAGCAGTTCGGCGCCGACACACCGCTGGGCCGCGCCGGCCAGCCCGCCGAGCTGGCCCCGGCGTACGTGTTCTTCGCGTCCCAGGAGTCCAGCTACATCACCGGCGACCGCATCGGCGTGACCGGCGGCCGCCCGCTGTAGCGGGCGAGGGGAGCTGTCGCGTGACGTTCTGGATCTGCGCCAGGTGCGGCGTCGAGCACGAGCACCAGCCCGCCGTGTGCGCCATCTGCGCCGACGAGCGCGAGCTGGTGCCGGCCGACGGGCAGCACTGGACCACGCTGGAAGAGCTCACCGCCGACGGGCAGAGCATCGCCGTCGAGGAGCTCGAGCCCGACCTGTACGGCCTCACCACCATGCCAGACGTCGGCATCGGGCCTACCGCGAAGATCGTCCGCACCAGCGGCGGCAACCTGATGTTCGACGTGCCGGCCTACCTCGACGACGCGGCGGTCGCCGCGGTCCGGGGCATGGGCGGGCTGGCGTACATCGTGGCGAGCCATCCGCACATGTACGGGGTGCAGGTCGAGTGGAGCCGCCGGCTCGGCGGCGTGCCGATCCTCGTGAGCGAGCCCGATGCCGGCTGGCTCGCCCGGACCGACGACGCCGTCGAGCTCTGGAAGGACGACCGGGAGATCCTGCCCGGCGTCACGCTGACTCAACCGGGCGGGCACTTCCCGGGCTCCACGGTCGCGCACTGGGCGGCCGGGGCTTCGGGGAAGGGCGTGCTGCTGGGTGGCGACACCATCTTCGCCAACCCGGACCGGACGTCGGTCTCGTTCATGCGCAGCTATCCGAACCGGATCCCGCTCTCAGGTGCGGTCGTGCTGCGGATCGCGCACCACGTCAGGCGGTTCGAGTTCGACAGGCTCTACAACAACTTCCGCGGCGCCATCCCCGTCGACGCGCGCGAGGTCGTGCTGCGTTCGGCGGAGCGCCACGCGGCCTGGGCCCGGGGCGACTTCGACCACCTGACGTAGCCCTAGCTCAGCTCGAGCAGGATCCCGTCCGCCGCTTCCGAGCCACCGGGCCCGTGCTCGCGGACGATGGCGACTATCTCGTCGAACAACGTAGGGCCCTCGCCGCGGCGCGCCGCATCGAGTCTCGCCTCGAAGGCCGCGCGGTTCGACGGATCGACGCCGGGCAGCAGCCGCTCCAGTCGTCGGGCGGTCTCGGCGTGGCCGAGTGCCTCCCGGGACGTCTCCGAGGCGAGCCACCTCAGCGTCCAGCCGCCGTCGGGCGTGCCGTACCCCCCGCGGAGCACGTCGTTGAGGGCGTCGAGGTTTCCCCGCCAGGTGTACCCGTTCAGGAGGCGGGAGAACTCGCGGGCGAAGCCGTCGAGGTCGCTGAACCGCGTCCCGTCGACGACGAGCACGGGGAGGTCACGAGTCATGGTCCGAGGCTATCCGTCCGTTGAAGGCCGGGTCCGTGCGCCGCGTCCAGCCCTTGGCAGGGCCGGACGCAGCGCACGGGACCGGGTCACATCCGGTAGAAGTCGCCGTAGTGGTTGGGGGAGAAGTAGACGACGCCGGTGGTGCGGTCCAGCACGAGCCGGTAGGACTGCCGTGCGGCGCCGCAGGCCCGCGGCGTGACGTCGAACTCGAGGTACGAGTGGCCGGCGGGCAGCTGGCCCTCGGAGTTGCGGTGCACGCCGCCCGCGAAGTTGCACTGGCCGCCCGGCCAGCTGACCCAGCCGCGCGTGCTCGGGTAGCCCTTGGAGCTCCAGATCGAGTTCGAGGAGTACGCCTCCGCACAGCCGCTGTGCGTGCAGGAGTTGAAGACGCTCGCCTCGGCCGGCGCTGCGACGGTGACGCCGCCGGCGACGAAGCCGACCATGGCGGTCAGGACGACGAGCATCCTGAGCATCGTGGACACGGCGCTGTGCTTCTGGATGGACACGGTGCTGTGGTTCTCGGACACGCTGTTCCCCTCTCGGTTGGGACTACCGGGGGAATACTGGCTCGCCCACCCGACGCGGACCCGACGACACACCTACCTGCGGGTGAATTTAACCTGTCCGTATTGTCCGGGAAAGATCCGCGAGCCTGCCTCGCCGGTCAACGGCGTCGCCACCGCTCCCACGGAGGGGAGACCTGCCAGTTGACGCGCAGGGTGTGCCAGGCGCGGTCGAGCCGCCGACGGCGCTGCCTCCGCCCGCGCAGGCTGCGCGCGGACACCCCCACCCGCCACGAACGGTCGAGCCGGATGCGTCGGCGGGGGCCGAGCCGGAACGCCAGGTCGAGGTCGTCGTGCACCTCCGAGTCGTCGCGTACGACATCCCGGCGCACGGCTCGCCACGCGCCGGAGCGCATCGCCATGCACGAACCCCACAGGGCGGTGTGCCCGAGCGCGAGGTGGCAGAGCACGTAATACGACCCCAGGTAGGCGACCGACACAGCGGTCCGCAGGCCCCGTGGCGCGTCATAGAAGCTGCCGGTCCCGGTGAGCGCGTCGAGACCCTCGTCGGCGGACATCCGTTCCACCACGGTCTGCACCCACCGCGGTCCGGGCCGGGAGTCGGCGTCGAGCCGCGCGATGACCGCGCCCTTCGCGACGTCGTACCCGGTCGCTGCCGCGGCGGGGATCCCGACGTGCGGTTCGCCGACCACCACGGCGCCCCAGCGGTGCGCCACCGCGGCGGACGAGTCGGTCGAGCCGTTGTCGACCACGACGACCTCCAGCGGGGCCACGGTCTGGCGCGCCAGCAGGGACAGACACACGTCCAGCGCCCGCGCGTCGTCGCGTACCGGGATCACCACCGAGACCGTCGGCGCGAGATCAGGCGTCACGACCGAACCCCGACGTCGGACCCCGGGAGGCGAGGGCGATCCCGGCAAGCGTCGCACCGAACAGGCCGACCGCGAGGTCGGTGACGGTGTCCGTGTACCCGACGTCGATGCCGTCGTCGAGGAACGTGTGCCCCGCCCACTCGCCGAGCTCCCACAGGATCGCGCTCAGCGCACCGATCCCCGCGGTCGTGACGGCGAGGCCGACCTCGGCCCGGGCCGTGGGCCCGGCGAGCTCCAGCATCCGCGCCCGGATCAGGACCATGACACCCACGGCCGCGACGAGGCCGGTGCACACAGCGTGCACGAGGAGGTCGAGCCACGGCACGCTTTCGTACCACCCGAGCTGAGCCGCCCACGCCGCCAGCAGGAGGCTCCCGCCGAAGGAGAGGTCCAGGGCCGCCGGCAGCCGCAGGAACCTCGGGACGAGCGCACCGCCCAGCACGAGGAAGAACAGCGCACCCGCCACCCCTCCGGAGGTCACGATGCCGACGACGACGCTTCCCGCGGCAGCGACACGCACCACGTCGCCCGGCACGAGGCCGTGTTCGGCGGTGACCTGTTGCACGGGCGCCTCCGGCGAGGTTCGGGACGGTGGCCCTCCAGTGTCACCCGGAGCCCTGCCACACGCACCAGCGCGCTCGGCCGGCTGCTACGCGGGCCGCGTCGACTCCCGGACCACGAGCCGCGCGGGGATGGTCACCTCGACGGTCGGCTCGTCCGCCGCCTCAGGCTGCTCACCCGAGTGAGCGGCCATCCGGGACTCCAGGAACCGGAGGACGGTGGCGGCGATCTGCTCGTTGCCGGGGTCGACAGAGGTGAGCCGCGGCTTGGTGAACTCCGTCTCGTCGATGTTGTCGAACCCGACGACCTGGACGTCCGCCGGCACGCGGATCCCGAGGTCGCCGAGGGCCCGCAGCGCACCGATGGCCACGACGTCGGTGGCGGCGACGATGCCGTCGAACGCGACGCCGTCGTCGGCGAGACGGCGGACCGCCGCGTAACCGGACGCCATGTCCAGCAGCCGGATCGGTGCGACGAGCCGCTCGTCCAGCGGGACGCCCAGGCGGGCGTGCGCCTTGTAGTAGCCGAGCGTGCGGAGCGTCGGCATGTCCTGCTCCGTCGTGCCCTGTCGCCCGCCCAGCATCACGATACGCCGGGACCCTCGTTCGAGCAGGTGGGCGGTGGCGGTCGCTGCGCCCTCGACGTTGTCCATCATCACGTGGTCGAACGTCCGCGGGAGCGGACGCTCGCCCACGAGCACCACCGGCGTCCGGAAGTTGAGCTGCTCCAGGTCGGGAGGGTTGAGCCCGACGACGGTGATGATCACACCGTCGTACATGCGGAGGCGGGCGAACGAGGCCGCAGCGAGCTCGTCGGCCCGGCTCAGACCCGAGCGCTGGACGACGAGGTGCCTGCCGGTGGGCTCCAGGGCGTCGGCGAGGCGGGTCGCGAGCTGACCGAAGTACGGCCGGTCGAGCTCTGGCACCAGCAGGCCGATGGCGTCCGTGCGGCCCGCTCGCAGGTTCCGCGCGGTGGGATTCGCCTGGTAGCCGAGCTCGGCGACCACGTCCAGCACGCGCTCGCGGGTCCGCGGCGCGACCCGGGGCAGCCCGTTGATCACCTTCGACACCGTGGTGGTCGAGACCTGTGCCGCCCGTGCCACGTCGCCGATGGTCACCGCACGTGGGCCGGTACTCATACGAACCTTCCTCACTGTCTCGGCCGCAGGACGCCTCTTGACATCCGCATCCGCCGAGGGAATCGTTACCGCAGCGACGAGGACCAGTAAAACGGGCTGTCAAAGCGGCTCCTCTGCGCCCTTGAGGAAACGATACCTCGGTCGAAACCCTGCGTCCGGAAGGCCTTTCGCATGCCCACTGAGCTGCCCGCTGAGCTGCCCAACCAGCTGTCCACCGAGCCTGCCCGTGTGGTGATCGATCTCGACCTGCCGGGACCCACGATCAGCCGGCACGTCTACGGGCACTTCGCCGAACATCTCGGGCGCTGCATCTACGGCGGGTTCTGGGTGGGGGAGGACTCGCAGATCCCGAACGTCGGCGGCATCCGCCTCGACGTCGTCGAGGCCCTGCGAGCGCTCCAGATCCCGAACCTGCGCTGGCCCGGCGGATGCTTCGCCGACGACTACCACTGGCGCGACGGTATCGGCCCGCGTGCGGAACGCCCGCGGATGGTCAACTCCCACTGGGGTGACGTCGTCGAGGACAACTCGTTCGGGACGCACGAGTTCATGGCGCTGTGCGAGCTGCTCGGGGCGGACGCGTACATCAGCGGCAACGTGGGCTCCGGCACGGTGGCGGAGATGAGCGAGTGGATCGAGTACCTCACCCGCGCCGACGACTCCCCGATGGCGGCGCTACGCCGGCAGAACGGCCGGGACGAGCCGTGGAAGGTGCCGTTCTTCGGCCTGGGCAACGAGGCGTGGGGCTGCGGCGGCAACCTGCGGGTCGAGCAGTTCGCCTCGCTGGCGCGGCAGTACTCGACGTACGTGCGCAACCACGCGGGCAACGACGTGTACCGCATCGCGGCGGGCGCCTCGGACTCCGACTACCACTGGACGGAGGTCCTCATGAAGTCCTTCGGCCCGCTCGACGGCGCCGACGGGCCGGCAGGGCCGTTCCAGGGGATCTCGCTGCACTACTACACGATGACCGGGCCCTGGGAGGACAAGGGCAGCGCCACCGCCTTCACCGAGGACGAGTGGTACCTCGCCCTGTCCCGCGCGGGACACATGAACGAGCTGCTCACCCGCCACAGCACGGTGATGGACCGCTACGACCCCAACAAGCGCGTGGGCCTCGTGGTCGACGAGTGGGGCACGTGGTGGAACGTCGAGCCCGGCACCAACCCCGGATTCCTGTACCAGCAGAACACGCTGCGCGACGCGCTGGTCGCCAGCGTCCACTTCGACGCGTTCCACCGGCACGCGGACCGGGTGGTCATGGCGAACATCGCCCAGACGGTGAACGTGCTGCAGGCGATGATCCTCACCGACCCGGACACCGGCGCACTCGTGCTCACCCCGACGTACCACGTGTTCGCGATGAACGCCCCGCACCACGACGCTACGTCGCTCGCCGCGCACGTCGTCGCGCCGGGTGCGACGCGTGCGGTCGACGGCAAGGAGATGCAGCTGCTGTCGGCCTCGGCGTCCACCAAGGGATCGACGGCGTACGTCTCGCTGTCCCACCTCGACGCCGCCCAGGCGCGCACCGTGGTCCTCGACCTGCGCGGCCGTGACGTCGTCGGCTTCTCGGCGCAGATCCTGACGGCGCCGGAGCTGCACGGCCACAACACGCCCGAACAGCCCGAGGCGGTGGCGCCGCGCAAGCTGGAGGAGATCCGCAGGCACCCGCGCGGCCTCGAGCTCGACGTGCCCGCGCACTCGTACGTCACCGTCGCGCTGGAGCTGGGTGCCGACGAGTGACTGACGCCGCTGCCTGACGCCGCCGGACGTCGACCATGACCCAGGCCATGGTCGACGTCCGGCGGCTAGGCGCGTATCGTGCGCGCCGTACCGTTCGTCAGATGCAGCCGGGTGACGGAGCCCGGCCGTCCGCGAGGTACGCGCCCCACTGCTCGACGGCGAGCGGTGCGGTCGAATGGATAACGTTTTACAGCGCTCCGACGACAGAGAGGGCAATGATGCTGCTTCCCGGGAGAATCAACGAGCCGCGCTTCGACCCCGTCAGCAGGCGGGCCTTCCTCACGCTCTCCGCCACCGCCGCGGTGGGTGCGGCCGGCCTGGTGTCGGCGCAGCCTGCCGCCGCGGCCCAGGTGCTCGTCCAGCCGTCGATCCGGCAGCAGACGATCCAGGGCTTCGGCGGCATGAACCACACGGCCTGGATCAGTGACCTCACGGCGGCACAGCGTGAGACGGCGTTCGGGAACGGTGCGGGGCAGCTCGGCTTCACGATCCTGCGCATCCCCGTCCACGAGGACCCGGCCAGGTGGGCCGGCGAGGTCGCGACGGCCAAGCGCGCGACCGAGCTGGGGGCAAAGGTCTTCGCGTCGCCCTGGAACCCGCCGGCGGCGATGACCGAGACCTTCTCCGGCGGCAAGCGGCTGCGCTACGACCAGTACGGCAACTACGCCCGGCACCTCAACGACTTCGTGCGCTACATGCGCGACCGCGGGGTGCCCCTCTACGGGATCTCCGTCCAGAACGAACCCGACTACGCGCACGACTGGACGGCGTGGACGCCGGCCGAGATCGTCCGGTTCCTCCGTGAGAACGCCGGGTCTATCGACGCCAGGGTGATCGCCCCGGAGTCGTTCCAGTACCGGAAGAACCTCTCCGACCCGATCCTCAACGACCCCGCGGCGCTGGCCAATGTCGACATCCTCGGTGCGCACCTGTACGGCACCCCGACCGCGGACCTCGCCTACCCGCTCTTCGTGCAGAAGGGTGCGGGCAAGGAGCTGTGGATGACGGAGGTCTACCACCCCAACAGCACCGACTCGGCAGACCTGTGGCCGCAGGCGCTCGCCACCGGCGAGAACATGCACAACGCCCTCCTGCACGGCCGGTTCCAGGCGTACGTGTGGTGGTACATCCGACGCTCGTACGGGCCGATGCGCGAGGACGGGCAGATCAGCAAGCGTGGCGCGAACATGGCGCACTTCTCGAAGTGGGTGCGCCCCGGCTACTGGCGCGTCACGGCGACCGCGAACCCCGAGCCGAACGTCTTCGTCACCGCGTTCACCAACGGCTCGAAGCTCGTGATCGTCGCGATCAACAAGACCTCCGCCGGGGTCTATCTCCCGTTCAGCGTGGAGGGGGCGGGTTCCGGCGCGTTCTCGACCTGGGTGACGGACGCGAACTGGACGCTCGCCCCGTACAACAGGGTGGTCATGACGAACGGCTCGTTCGGCTCGGAGCTCCCGGCTCAGAGCATCAGGACGTTCGTCACCGAGTAGACAGGGTCGGAGTCTCTGGTCCCCCAGGCGTCCTGCGCCCGAAGCCCGGTGGTGACTCCTGGGGGACTCCGGCCCTGGCCCTGTAGTAGGCGCCGGGCGAGCTCTCCGCTGGTCATCGGCCTGGTGGAACAGGGTGAGGGGCCAGAGCGGCGGTAGGCCGCAGGGTCCGGGGGCTTGCTCGCTGCCCTCGTCACTGCCTCAGCTCGACGCCATCTCTACATCACGTGGTACTGTCGCGGCGGTTTGATCGCTGTTGTCGCTAGTCGAGAACGCGGGGGCGCCAGTGCCGTCGGACCCAGCCGTGCAGTGGATCGTGACAGTGTTGTTCGCCGCGCTCGCCGCGCACTCCCTGTGGCGTCTCGTGACCTCTCGCCAGGCGTTCGCGATGACCGGCTACCTGTGCCACCTGGGCATGAACCTTGTCATGGTCGCGATGGTGTGGCCGTGGTGGGTCCGGCTGCCCGCGCCGCCGCAGCTGGCCTTCTTCGTGCTGGCCGCGGTGTTCTTCGCCGCGGCTGCCGGCTGGCACCAGGCCGATGCCCTGTCGCGCGGCCCGGCGGCGGGGGGCCCGACGGCGGGAGGCCAGCCGGCCGGCCACCACGAGAGTCCCGGGACCCAGGCGGTGCACGCCGTCATGATGCTGGCGATGGTCTGGGCGGTGGTGGTCATGCATCCTGGCCTGACGGCGTCGCGAACGCTCGCGACGGGGCACGGGGCAGGGCGCGCGCACCACACGGACCACGCGGTGGCTCATGCGCAGCCGGGCGGCTGGTCCACGGTCAGCGGCACGCTGCTGCTCGCGGCACTCGTGGTCGGCGGGACGGTCTTCCTGGTCGGCCTGCTCCGGCACCTGCGCGACGGCGGCTCGGTGCGGGCCCACGCCGGTTCCGACCTGCTGGCCGGCTCCGCGATGAGCTTCGGGATGGCCGCGATGTGCTGGCTCATGCTCGCGAGCTGATCGGCCCGGACCCTACGGGCGCGGGATCAGCCGGCGCGCTGCCGCTCCGTGTGCCTCGGCCGGAGCGCGCGCTCCAGCATCTCGGCGTCCCGTGCGGTCAGGTGGTCCGCGAACCGGGCGAGCGCT
The DNA here is from genome assembly GCF_040656015.1 of Promicromonospora sp. NPDC050249. Lineage (NCBI taxonomy): Bacteria > Bacillati > Actinomycetota > Actinomycetes > Micrococcales > Promicromonosporaceae > Promicromonospora > Promicromonospora sp. NPDC050249. The sequence goes on from NZ_JBFAKY010000014.1 coordinate 39,984, forward strand.
TCCTCGCGGTCGCCGGTGCTCTCCAGCACGGACAGCATCTCCGCTCCCGCGCGCTCGCCGTCCGAACGGGTGGGCCGGAAGCGGACCTTCCGTGGGGAGGTCGCGATCCGGACGACCTCGCCCTTCTTCTGCAGGCGGTCGAGCACCGTCAGGAGCGTCGTGTAGGCCGGGACGTGCTCGTCCTCGAAGCTCTCCTGGACGACCCTCGCTCCGATCGCGTCCTCGTGGCTCCAGAGGATTCGCATGACCTCTGCCTCGAGCTGTCCGCGTTCGCGGGTCCTGCCTGCCGGGGTCCTGCCTGACATTTTGCCCTCCTGGCAGGACCATACTGCAAAGGTGGCGGCCCACCCGCTCGTGGACAGCCACCTCTGCGTCGTCCGGGATCCCGGACGGAACGGCCGGTCGTCAGGCCGGACGGTCAGGCGTCACGCCGGCTGGAGCGCCGCCGCGTCCAGCGCGCCGCTGCGCGCCTGCTCCACCAGGTCCGCGAGCTGGTCGTGGCTCATCTGGATCCGCTGACCGAAGTCGTCGGTGATCACTATCTGCTTCTCTGGCTCGGCGCTCGGGTCGACGAACAGCTCCGGGCAGCCGCAGTCGCACTTGCCGCAGAACGTGGCCACATGAAGAAGCTGAGGGTTGTCGCTCATCGTTGTCTCCTTTGCCTGGACGTGCACGGGATGTAACGAAACGGACTTCGTGCGGGGCTGGTGCCCTCTACGAGGGTCACGCATATCTCTACAAGACGTCAAGATAGCGCCGTGATACGCGGCGCGGGGAGCACCAGGGCTGGTTCCGCCGCTGGACCCCGGCCGACGACGCCGCCGTCGACGAGGCGCTGGAGGCCACCGGAACGGCCGAGCTCGTGTCCCGCCGGGTCGCCGACCTCTCCGGCGGACAGCGCCAGCGGGTGTGGATCGCGATGACGCTCGCGCAGGACACCGACATCCTCCTGCTCGACGAGCCGACGACGTTCCTCGACGTGAACTATCAGATCGAGGTGCTCGACCTGCTCGTCGACCTCAACCGCGACCGGGGCAAGACGATATTCATGGTGCTGCACGAGCTGAGCCTCGCCTGCCGCTACGCCGACCACCTCATCGCGATGAAGAACGGCCGCATAGTCATCGAAGGCACTCCCGACGAGGTGGTGACGGCGGAGATCGTCGAGGACGTCTTCAGCCTGCCGTGCGACGTGATCGCCGACCCCCGCAGCGGTACGCCGCTCGTGATCCCGCTGGGGCGGCACCGGTCTGGGCCGGCGCGGTAGCCGCTGGGACAGCGGCCCCCGGCGAGCCCGGTCCTGAACGAGAACTCGTCCGGGAGAGAACAGAGAGAGAACGTTTTCAAAGTGGCTGCTCCCGGGATAGCGTGACCGGTGCACGTGAGGAAGGCGACCCCCAAGGGCTCAAAGGAGAGCACCATGAGACGAGCACTTTCCGTTGTCCTGGCCACGACGGCCGCCACCTGCCTCGTGGGAGCGGTCCTGGCGCCTGGCGCAGCCGGGTTCGCTGCCGCCGACCGGTCAAGCCCCGGCACCGCCGTCGACCTCCGGCCGGGGGACCGGCACCAGACCGTCGAGGGGTTCGGGTTCTCGAGCGCGTTCCAGCGGGCCACCCTGCTGCACCAGATCTCGGAGCCGCAGCGCTCGGAGGCGCTCGACCTCCTGCTGGGCAGGGACGGCGCCGCGCCGGACATCCTGCGGATCGGGATCGGCGGACAGAGCCACGACACCTACGACGTGATGCTCTCGATCCAGCCCGAGGATCCGGGCGGCCCGGACGCCGAGCCGCAGTACCAGTGGGACGGGTGGGACAACGGCTCGGTCTGGTTCGCCCAGGAGGCCGAGGCGCGCGGCGTCGAGCGCTTCTACGGAAACGCCTGGACCGCGCCCGCCTACATGAAGACCAACGGCTCGGCCGTCCGGGGCGGTGCGCTGTGCGGTCTCGCGGGCGCCACCTGTGCGAGCGGCGACTGGACAAAGGCGTACGCGAACTACCTCGTGGCGTGGGCCGACTTCTACGCCCAGGAGGGCATCGACATCGAGAGCATCGCCTTCACCAACGAGCCGGACTGGACCGCGAGCTACGAGTCGATGCTGTTCACCCCGGCGCAGGCGGCGGAGTTCACCGGCATCGTGGGCCCCGTCGCGAAGCGGGCGGGCTACGGCGTCGTGTGCTGCGACTCGTTCGGCTGGGAGCAGGGCAAGCCGTACCTCGAGGCCCTCAGGGCCGACAGGAGAGCGTGGCGGTATCTCGACACGTACAGCGCGCACTCCTACGCCAGCCCGTCGGCGACGCCCGCTGACACGAACAAGCCCGTCTGGATGTCGGAGTGGGCGTCGTCGGCCTCTGCGGCCGGGTGGAACGAGAACTGGGACGGCGGCCTGGGCGTCTCCACCGACGGCATAGTCATGGCCGAGCACATGCACGACTCCCTGGCCCAGGCCGAGGTCACCGCCTACCTGTGGTGGCTCGGTGTGAGCCAGGGCGCGTCCGCCTCGCTGATCCAGGCCGACGTCGCCGGGGACACGTACCGGGTGTCGTCGAGGTACTACGTCTTCTCGGCGTTCAGCCGGTTCATCGACCCGGGCGCCGTCCGGTTCGGCGTCGAGCACGAGACGGACGGCCTCAAGGTCTCCGCCTACCGGAACCCGGACGGCTCACGCGTGGTGCAGCTCCTCAACCTCGACCCGGCGCCGGTGAGCACGGACATCGACCTGCTCAGCCCCGTGACGACCTACCTGACCGACAACGACCACGACCTGGAACAGGTCGACACGATCGCCACCAGATCACGCGGTGCCACGGGGCTGGAGCTGCCGGCCCGGTCGCTCGTCACGCTCGTGACGGGACGGTGAGCCGGGCGTGAGCGCCGGGCGGTGCGGACCGCCCGGCGTCATGCGTCAGCCGGCGTTCCAGATCCTGGTCTCGTACCGGACACCGTCGACCATGAACGCGACCTCCGTCCCGTTGTAGCTCGAGCCCATCCAGCAGGAGAGCTGTCTCGAGCCCGAGGCGCCGTTCATCGGGTACTTTGGGCTGTCGGCGAACGTCATGGGATGCGTCCCATCGGACCTCTCGTGGATGTCGTGCCACTCCCGCGGCCCCTCGGGCGACGTGTCACCCGCCCAGCACGCCACCTCGCTGGTCGCGTCGAAGCCCTGCCAGTTCACCACCCAGTAGCGGGTGCCGGGGTGCGGCCCGTTGTTCGCCGCCGTCACCCACGCCCTGGGCTCCAGTACCTTGGCCGACTTGCAGGCCTGCTTGGTCTTCCCGTAGTCGTCGGTCACCGTGACGCAGGCCTCTAGCGTCTGACCAGGGCTGCCGTTCGCTGTCGCGGTGGCGGCCTTGACCGTGCTCCTGACCGCCCCGGTCACCTGGACCCTGGTGTTCACGCCGTTGTACCCGTCCGCGTCCCACGTGAAGGACACGTTCCCTATCCCGCCGACGGCGTCCATGGTCGGTTGGATCGGCGGACCGTACGGCGACACCGCGTTCGACGAGCCCGACCAGGCCGAGCAGGCGCCGTTCGCGTTGCACGCCTGCACCTGGAACGTGTACGACTCCCCGTTCTTCAGGCCCTTGTGCGTGTACGACGGGTTGGCGCCCGCGTTGTAGGCGGTCCCGCCGTTGGCCCGGACGTTGTAGGACCCGCCCTTGCCGCGGAAGTTGTTGATGCGGTTCCACTGCACGTCCACCTGGCCGTCGGTGTTCGAGCCGAGCTTGGCCGTCGGAGTGCCCACCGGGTCCGGTGTGCCGTACGGCACCGTCTCGGCGGACTCCGGGCTGACCGGCGACGTGCCGGCCTTGTTCTTGGCCTCGACCGTGTACTTGTAGGCCGATTCGGTGCTCAGCTTCTGGATGTCCGTGCTGGTGAGGGCGCCGCTCACCGCCATCCTCCTGGTCCTGACCCCGTCCCGGTACTCGGTCACGTAGTACTGCCTGATCGCGTCACCGTTGTTGGCCGGGGCCTGCCACGCGACGGTGATCTGACCACCGGCGTAGGTGTCCGAGCTGGTGGCGGTCGGTGCGAGCGGCTGGGCGGGCTTCGCCGCTGGGGTCTCCGGCACGGACGGGTCGCTCCAGTCCGACGGCTGCTCGGCCTCGTTCTTCGCCTGGACACGCACCGTGTAGGCGGTGCCGTTCTGCAGCCCCGTCCAGACGACCGGACTGCTGGTCTCGCACGTCTTCTGGGTCACGTTGTCGGTCGGCGGCGGGCTGATCTCCAGGTTGACGCACTCGATGGGGGACCGGTCCGTGTACGCCTTGTTCTTCCACGAGACCGTCAGCTTCTGGTCGCCGAACTTGAGCGTCGGCGGCTCCGGCTTCTCCGGCTTCTCGTCGGGTCGCACCTCGCGGGACGCCGGTGACGGCGCCGAGTCGGCCACCTCGTTGGTCGCGACGACCGTGAACCTGTACTTGACGTTGTTCTTCAGCCGGTCGAACGTGCAGGTGGTCGTGGCGCACTTGTGCTCCTGACCGGTGTTGGTGCGCAGGGTGTAGCCGGTGATGTCGGCGCCGTTGTTGTTGGGCTGGTCCCAGCTCAGCACCACGGTCTCGGAACGTACCTCCTCGATGCGGGGCGCACGGGGAGCGTCGGGCTTGCCCAGCACGGTGAGCTTCGCGAAGCCGTCGACCTGACGGTCCGGGTCCCCGGTGCCGTCCTGCACCGTGTACCGCACCGTCATGACGCCGGTGAAGTCGTCGTCGGGAGTGACGACCACTGCGGAGTCGGTGAACGACACCTCGCCACCGCCCGCCTCGCTGGCTGCCGCGACCACCTTCAGCGGTGTCTCGGGGAACGGGTTGGAGTCGTTCTCCAGCACGGGGACCGTCGACGGCTTGCCCTGGTGCGCATTCGGCACCTTGTCGTCGGTCGTCTTGACCTCCGGCCGGGTGGACGGCACCACCTTGACGGTCAGCTCAGCGGTGACGGCCGGGTTCCTGTTGTCGGAGACGGTCATCGGGAGCTGTACGACCGTGCCCTTGGGGACCGCCGGGTCGACGTCCCCGGTCGCTGTCGCGCCGTCGACCCCCATCGTGATGCCGTTCTTGCTCTGCACCGCGAAGGTCAGCGGATCCTTGTCCGGGTCCTTGACGTACCGCGACAGGTCGACCGTCGCAGTCTCGGCAGCCTCGACCTCGAGCACCGGCGTACCGGTGATCTTCGGCGGCTGGTTGTTGGAGGGGACGACGTCGATCGGCAGCGTCAGCACCGCGGTCAGGCCCTTGGCGTCATCGGGGCCGGTGCCGTCGGTCACCTCGAAGCTGACCGACGCCGCCCCGGCGTAGTCCTCCGCGGAGGTGTACACGACGGTGTCCGCGTCGACCATGGCGACCTTGCCCGCCACGGCCTTGACCGTGTTGTCCTTGGTGATGCGCGGCTTGTGGCCCTCCCGGACCACCACGTAGTCCTTGAGCTCGATGGTGAGCGGATCGCCGCTGAAGGCCTTGAGCGGATCCAGGCCCGGCTTGATGTGCGGCCGAGCCTGGTTGCCCGGTACCCGCACGAACGCCTTGGCCTCCAGGTCGTCCATGTCGGTCACGGTGTACGTGATGACCCGGGCGTCCTCGGTGAGCTCGACCCTGATCGCGTTCGAGTCGGTGACCGTCACTCCCTCGAGACCCGGGTCCACCGTGACGCCCAGGTCGGCCCCGACGCCGTCCGGGTCGGAGTCGTTCTCGAGCACCTTCACCGTGACGCTGGAGGCGCCCTGGACGTCGTCGGCCGTCACCACGTCGTCGTACGCGACGGGGCGCAGCAGCGGAGCGTTCGGGTCGACGTTCAGCGTGATCGCGCCGCTGGTGCCCGCCTGATAGATGTCCTGGATCCCGTAGTAGAACGAGTACGGCGCCGCCTTGCCGGGCGCGGTGATCACGACGTCGTCGTCGACCGCCCTGGGCTCCAGGTCCTTGGTGCCCTCGAAGCCCTTGGCGACCAGACTGATCCGGTCGCCGTCCGGGTCCGAGTCGTTGAGCAGCGCCGGGATGGCTACCGTGCGCTCCGGCCGGACCGTGGTCTCGTCGTCGATCGCCTGCGGTTCCTGGTTGGACGCCGGGGGCGCCGCGATACCCACCCGGACGACACCCTGGCCGATCGCTCCGCGCGTGTCGGTGACCTGGTAGCTGAAGGTGTCGAAGCCCGTGGTGTCCGACGCCTGGTAGTCGATGGCCCCGTCCACGATCTCGGCGGTGCCCTTGCCTGGCGCCGCCGAGATGGAGCTGAGCGTCACGTGGTCGCCGTCGGGGTCGACCCCGTCCAGCGGTAGCGGGATCCGCACCAAGCCCTCGCTGAGCACGCGTGCCTCGATATCCGGCAGCTGCGGGGCGGTGTTCTCCGGCTCGTCCTTGATGGTGATGGTGACCTGCGCGGAGTCCTTCTGGCCGTTGGCGTCCTCGACCTCGTAGACCGCGTGGACGACCTCGGCCTTCTGGCCGGCCCGGAAGCGCACGGTGTTCTCGGAGACGAACGCCTCGCCGAGCGAGGACGGCGGTGCCTCCTGCAGCTCGTCGGTGACCGTCATCGCCAGACCGTCCGGGTGGCTGTCGTTCTTCAGCACCGGGATGGTCACCACGTCGCCGACGTGCACGGTCGCCCCGTCAGGGCCCGCCTCCGGTGGCCGCATCTGCTCGGCCGTCGGGATGGGCACCACGCGCACCTGACCCGTGACCGTACCGGAGCCGTTCGCGACCCGGTAGGTCACGAGGACGGGCTCGCCGAGCCGCTTGATCTCGGACACCTTCAGGATCTGATGGTTCAGCACCGACACGGTCACCGGAGCGCCGGTGGGCACGTTCACGCCCTGCACGACCAGCACGCCGCCCGCGGGGTCGGTGTCGTTGGCGAGGACGTCGACCAGGGCGGACCCGCCGGTGGGCAGCAGCACCTGGTCCGAGACGGCGACCGGGGCACCCGCCTCCTCCGGCGGGTCCACCACGTCCACCCGCACCAGACCCATCGTCTGCTCGATGCCGTCAGAGATGTAGTAGGGCACGTCGTACGAGCCGGCCTGGTCGCTCCGGAACCTGAAGTTCCCTGCCGTCGTGTTCTGCGTGATGCCGGCGCCGGCCGCCTCGGCGACGCTCGTCAGCCGCAGCGTGTCGTCGTTGGCGTCGTGGTCGTTCACCAGTGGCTTCACGGTGACCGGTTCACCGGTCAGCACGGTCACGTGGTCCTGGACGGGCACCGGCGCGACGTTGGCGGCAACGACGTCCACGTGCATCTTGCCCTCGAAGGCCTTGCCTGCCGAGTCCGAGACCCGGATGTCGACCACCTTGAGGCCCGTGACGCTGCCGCCGTCACGGAACTCGACGGTGCCGTCCGGGCGGAACCGCACCTCGTCCAGCGGGTCCGCGGTCGTCGCGTCGGAGAGGTAGAGGTCGTCGCCGTCGGGGTCCTGGAAGTAGGGCAGCACCTTGAGGCTGGCCAGACGGTCCTGGCCCACCTGGAGCACGGGTTCGCCGTCGGGCTGGACCGGGGGGTTGTTCTCCGTGAGCGGCACGACCCGCACGGTGGCCTCGGCGGTCGCCGTGCCGTTCTCGCGACCGTCGTCCACCTGGTACGTGAAGGTGGTCTCACCTGTCGCGGCGTCCGGCACGTCGGCCTGCAGGGCCGCTCCGCCGAGCACGCGGTTGACGGTGATGCCCTCGGGCGCCGTGGCGACCGAGGCCGTCATCACGTCGCCGTCCTTGTCCATGTCGTTGCCCAGGACGTTCAGCACGGTGGTGCGGCCGGGCCGGACGCCGATCAAGTCCTTCTCGGGCACCGGCGTGTTGTTGGCCTTGTTGCGGTCAGCCACGAAGTGGTCGACCTGCATCGCGGTGGTCTGCTCCGACTCGGTCTTGTCACCGTCGCCCTTCTTGGGCTCCATGTAGTCCCAGTCGTCGACCAGCTCGAAGTCGTCGGCGGCCATCCACAGCTGACCGTTCGCCACGTCGTTCAGCACGATGACCTCACGGTTCACGCGGTAGACCAGGTTGGTGGAGGTGTCAGCACCCGCAAGCACCTGCTGGACGTCGTCGACCTTGCCCGCGCACTCCCGGACGACCTGACCGGGACCCGACCAGGCACCGTAGACACACCCGCCCAGCTGCACCGGGGCTGACGCGATGCTCGACGCCCCGCCCTTCAGGGAGTGCAGGGTGGGGGTCCCACCCGCCAGCGGCTGGACGACCAGGCCGTTCAGGGTCGCGACCACCACGTTGTCGGTCCCGCTCGACGGCTGCTGCAGCGTGCCCTGTGCGCCCTCGGCCACCTTGACCGTCTCGCCGCCCGGCAGAACCAGGGTGCCGGCCTTCTGGTCGAACACCACCGGCTCGTCACCCACCGCGGAGACCTGCACCTCGGCGTCGGCGCCGAGGGGGAGGCCGACCTCGTCGACGCTCTCGGGGACGCCCTGCTTGCTGGTGGGGATCGTGTAGAGCTTGCTGTCGCTCGGGACGGCGAGGAGGACCGTGCCGTCGTTGCTGACGGCGACCTTTCCACCCGGTCCTGCCTTGACCGTGGGCTTGAGCTTCTTCTCGTCGAAGGTGGTCGAGTCGAACGGGAGGACCCAGGCCTTGCCCGTCTCCGGGTCGTAGACCGCGGTGGTCGCGGCGCCCGAGGCGACCTGCGCGCCAGGGGGAAGCTTCATCGTGCCGTCGAGCACCAGCTGCCCCGGGTTCACCGGGCTCGCGGAGAAGCTGCTCGTGCTGTTCAGGAGGACGCGCTGTGCGTCCTGCTCCACGTCGAAGCTCCCGCCGCTGGCCAGCAGGACGCCGTCCAAGGCCTTCGCGTCGTAGTTGAACCGGCCGAGCTCGCCCTGCGCGGTCCGCGTCACCCAGACACCCGAGTCGTTCAGCTCGACGTCGGCCGTCGACTCGCCCTCGTACAGGAACGCGAAGCTCACGAGCCCCACCCCGAACAAGGTCACCACACCGGCCGATACAACAGATCGACGGTTCTTCAACGCGCGTGAGACCAGGCTCATGCGTCCTCCCCATTCCACGAAAGATTGCTCGCCCGGACGGCCCACACAGGCGCAACCGGAGCACCCTACCGAGGACAAAGGTGAAAAGTCGTCCGAAATCGGTGGGTAGAACTACCCAGAATGACCTTTCTGTCCTGCTGGCGGCTGTGCACCGTGTTGGCAACCTGAGTTGCTTGGATAGCCTTAGCAACGTAGGTTGATAGCTATGGAATCAACCCAGGTCGCGGACGTCGCGGCCGACACCAGCGATCCCCGTGCAGGGCTCCGGGCCATCGCCTCGCTCCGGGTGCTCACAGAGCGCCTCGAGCTCAGTCAGGTCGAGGCCGGCCTGCGTTCCGGCATGAGCTGGCTCGAGGTCGCCGAGGCGCTCGGCGTGACCCGGCAGGCGGTGCACAAGAAGTACGCGAAGAAGATCGACCAGACCATCCCGGTCCCCAGGAGGAGCAAGTGAGCAAGTTCGCCACTGCCGCGGCCACCTCGCACACGCTGTCGCTCGCCGCGATGGAAGAGGCCTCGCGCTCGGGGCAGCGCACGACCGACGTCGGCCACCTGCTCATGGCGCTCGCGGTGAACGAACAGGTCGCGGGCCAGGTGCTGCGCGGTCTGGGGGTCACCCTCGACGCGGTGCGGGAGGCAGTTGCCGCGCAGCACGCCGAGCAGCTGGGCTCGCTCGGCATCAAGGCCGAGGTGCCCGCCGGCGGCAAGATCGTGTTCCACGAGACGGGCGGTTACGAGTGGGACAGGCCCTCGCTCGAGATCTTCGAGCGCGCCAGCGGCGGCGACAAGCGCGGCGACGCGGCGGCCGTGCTGCGCGAGCTGATCGTCGAGCCGAGCGGCATGATCGCCGCCGTGCTGCGCCGGCTCGGCACCACGCCCGAGGCGGTCGTCGCGGGTCTCGACGAAGCCGAGCGCTACCCGTCCCACAAACCGTTGCGCACCGTCTCGCCGGGCCGGCTCTCGGGCGTCTCCGAGGCCTTCGCCCCTGCTCCGGTCGAGCGAGTCTGGGAGCTGCTCGCCGACGCCTCACGGATGCCTGACTGGGAACCGGGCATCGGCAGCATCGAGAGCGGACCGCCGGCGGTGCGCGTGGGGGATACCTGGGTGGCTCGTACACGCACCACGCGTCCCGACGGCAAGGCGCTGAGGGTCAAGCCTGAGCTCTTGGCCCAGCAGGTCGAGGTCGTCGCCCTCGAAGAGGGCCGGCTCATCGAGTGGTGCTTCACCTATCCCGACGTCGCCCTCTCGAACGCGAAGCGCATCAGGGTCGAGCTGGAGCCGGCGGCCGGCGGTACGCAGCTGCGCCTTGCGCTCGCCTGGGACCGCAACGCCGACCGGCCGCGCCGTCCGGTCCGCGCCCTGCTCCTGCGGCCACTGACCCGCCTCTCGATCTGGATGCAGCTGTCGCAGCTCGGCGGGGGTATCAGCCGCGTCTTCCGTTGAACGCCGCACGCCGGCGTGCCTACATGGCAGGTGGCGCGAGTTCGTCGGCGACCTTGACGAGCAGTCGGCGAGCATCGAGCCCTGTGGCTGCGGACCCCCAGAGGTGGTTGAGCACGTTGGTGTAGGTCTCGACCTCGGGGCCGGTGTACCGGTGCTCGCGGCCGAAGGTCTCGACGCAGACGAGGTCGTCGTACATGACGAACGAGTGCAGCGGAACGATCTCCAGGGGCGTGCCGAACGGCAGGATCCCGAGCCGGACGTTCTTGAGCCCGATCACGGTGTGCAGGCGGTCGACCTGCCCGCGCATCACGTCCGGTGGCACGAGGCCCCAGCGGAGCACCGGCTCGGCGATCAAGAGGTTGAACCGGCGGTTGCTGTAGAGATACCTCTGCCGCTCCATCCGGGTCGTGACTGCCCCTTCGATGTCCTCGACCGAGAGTCGCAGCTGTCGCTGTGCGGCGGTGAGGATTGCGCGGGCGTACTCGGGTGTCTGGAGCGGTCCAGGTATCACGGCGGTCTCAAGGAACCGGATGACTGCAGCGCGCTCGATCAGGGTGTTGTACCCGGCCTGCACGGCTGCCTGCCCGTGCCGGGCGCGCCGGCGCAGAGTGTGCTGCTCCTCCCGAGCCTGATCGAGCAGGCCGAGCAGGGCCGCACGGTCCCCGGAGCTTCCGCCGGTCGTCGTGATCCATGCGTCGATGTCGGCTGGCGAGATGCCCTGTCGAGCCAGCTCCAGGCGGCTCACCTTCGACGCCGACCATCCGAGCCGGACGGCCAGGTCCTTGCCTTCGAGCCCGGCATGCTCGCGCAGTTCTCGCAGTCGGTGGCCGATCGCCTCGAAGTGTTCGGCGCCTGCGAAGAGTGCCATGTCAGTCCGCTGCGGCGCGGATCGCCAGATCCCGCCAGGTGCGGGCACGGTCCAGCGACGGTTCGTCGGTGATCAGGTGCATCGCGATGCACTGCTGGTCGTCGTCGAACGTCATGCGCAAGAGTCGCGCGTCGTCGAGCAGCCACCAGTCGTACGGCCCGGCGTCGGGCAGGAGCCCGACTTCGTGCGCCCGCTCGGGCGTGGCGTAGTGGATCACCTCGCCGGCTTCCACGTTGTGCTGCCCGGCCCACCGGACCCAGCGCTGGTAGTCGGTGGGCGGGTCCTGGTGGATGCGGACACGTTCGATCCGTCGACCTTGCCCGACCCAGTCGCGCACCATCGGAAGCCAGGCGGCGAGCTCGGGCATCTCTCGCGGGTCTCGCGGATCGCCTGCGCGCCACGACGCGAAATACTCGGCCTCGTAAGCCACGACATAAGCCGGCTGCTGCTCGAACCGGAACGCCGTGGACTCGAAGGTGAGCATGTAATGCCCGAACTCGCCGCCTGTGATCTCCTGCACCGTCAGAGGGCGCCCTTCAGCTTGTCGAGCACGTTGGCCGGGACGAACACGCCGTCCTCGCCCTCGCCGAGGTCACGGAGCTGCGCGCGCGTGGCCGCGTCGAGCTTGACTCCCTGCACGACGTATCCGCCGTCGGTGGCGTACAGAGCGGGGCACTGCGTGACGCTGGAATTCTCGTCCTTCCACATGAATTCGATGTCCATCTTTCCTCCGGTTGGTCGGGTGGATCGGAATGAGTGGAACGACACCCGGAGTCTCGCACCGGATGTCGATCACAGGCAATCACGGGGCAATGGTTTGACGACATCTCTCGATTGCACGAGCATGTGCAATCCCACGTGGTCGGCGGCAACTTCCTGCTTCGCTGGGACCATGAAAATTCAGACCGACGTGCAGGCCGACACGGCCCAGCTCGTCGCCTGCGACGTCGACGGCACCCTGATCAACACCGGGCGGCCGCCGACCGCTGCTGTGCGCGCCGCGGTGGAGCGGGTCCGCGCTGCTGGCCATCACATCGTCCTGGCGACGGGCCGCTCCCTGATCGGCGCGCTGGACGCTGCCGTCGAGCTGGGCCTCGACGACGTGTGGCTGGTGGCGAGCAACGGTGCCGTGACGGCGCACCTCAAGGGTGGCGAGTACGAGATCACCGACCTGCACGGCATCGAGCCAGAGCAGGCCGTGCGCGTGGCTGTTGAGGTCATGCCCGGTATCCGGGTCGCGGCAGAGGTGGTGGGCGTCGGGTACCGCGTGAACATCCCGTTCCCCGACGGTGAGCTGAACGGCGACCAGCGCAGCGTGGGCGCGCTTGAGGAGCTGTGGGCGGAACCGACGCCGCGGCTGGTGATCCACGGGCCCGCCGCGTTCGGCCTCGTGCCTGTGCTGCGCGCCATGAGGCTGACGGTGATCGAGACGCGCCCGGACTGGCTCGACGTCACCCCGCCCCGCTTGTCCAAGGCGACGGCGCTGGAGCAGGTGCGGGCCGAGCTGGGCGTGGAGTCCTGGGACACGGCGGCCATCGGTGACGGGGAGAACGACGTCGAGATGTTCCGCTGGGCCGCCCGGTCCGTCGTCATGGGCCACGCCCCCGCCCACGTGCAGGGCTGCGCGGACCGAGCCACGGGCCCGATCGACGACGACGGCGCAGCGTCGGCATTGCTCTCGCTGCTTGGCTGAGGTCCGTTGGCCCTCGCGGTCCGACGTCGGCGTTGTAGACGGCGGCGGTTGCGGATACGACACGAATGACGGTTGCCCTCTGTGGCGTGCGCCGGGAGGATGAGCGACATGACAGCCACCCCGCCTCCGGTACCCCGTCGGAGGCGCGCCGTACAGGTCGTGATCCCGGCTCTCGCCGTCCTCGGACTGGTCCTGCTGGGCACCGCCGCCTGGGTCGAGAGCCGCCCGGCGCCCGGGTGGTTCGCGTACGCGCCACTGTCGGACACGACCTACGTCCCGGGTGGCGCATTTACGCCCGGGACGGCAGTGCTGCTGTCCGGCGCCGGCGCGCTCCTGCTCGGCGGCGCGGCCGGCTTTGTCGTCGGACGGCGCAGCCGGCCCGCAGCGGACGAGCTCTGACACCCGTGACCGACACCACGGACTCGGGCGTCGAGGCGTTGCTGGGCGAGGAGATCGCCGCGCTCGCCGCCAGCACGTTCGTGGCGGCGTTCAGAAGCCCGCAGAAGCGGTGACTACTACGCCTATCAGGCGGTCATCCTGCAGACCGTCCTGATCTGGGAGCAGGCGCGGATCGCGGCACGGGCACACTCGGGGGCTCTCGTCCTGCTCCCCGACGGGGTCCGGCTGCTCGGTGCCACGGGCGCGGCTGACGAGCTGCGTGCGCTGCTCGCACGGTGAGAACCTGGACGGACTCAGGCTCGGATGCGGCCTAGAGGCTCGGGCCTGCGGCGAGGCTGCGGATGGCCTCCGGCGGGCGAGGCGTACTGTTTCGGGAGGCGCCGGGTCGGCCTGAACGAAATTCAGCAGGCCTGGCACCTGCTCCACGTATGTACCTTGCCGACCGATCCCTCGCGCTACGGAGCCACGGTGCCGGTGGACCGGCGCACGACGAGCCGCGAGATCAGCGCCTCGTCGTCCGCGGGCTCACGCTGGGCGATGCGCGCCAGCAGGTGCTCGACGGCGCGGCGTCCCTGGGCGACGAAGTCGACCCGGAGAGTAGTGAGCGGGGGAGAGAAGTAGGCGGCGTCGGGGATGTCGTCGACTCCCGTGATGCTCACGTCCTCAGGGACCCGCACGCCGCGCTCCCGGAGGGCGAGGAGTGCCCCGAGCGCCATCTGGTCGTTGGCCACGACGACGGCCGTGAAGTCGAGGCGGGCCGGTAGGGCCGAGATGGCCTCGTAACCCGAGCGTGCGGTCCAGTCGCCGTGCACGACGCCGACGGACACCAGGCCGTGGGCGGCGACGGCGGTCTCGAAGGCACGGGCCCGGTTACGGGCCGCCGACCAGGCGGTGGGGCCTGCGACGTGCAGCAGCCGCTGATGGCCGAGCTCCGCCAGGTGGTCGATGAGGGCGGGGAACCCCACGGTGGTGAGCTGTGAGGGATGGTGGCTCGCGAACTCGTCCTCCTCGCCCGCGAGGAAGGCGGGCACCCGGAAGTTCGCGGCGCCGAACGCCTGCGCCATGTGGTCGGTCGAGGCGAGGGCCAGCACGCCGGCGAGGTCGTGCTGCGTGACGGTCTGCAGCGCCTGGTCGATCTCTTCCGGGTCGCCCATGTCGAGGCTCAGGATGTCGAGCACGTAGCCGGCGTCGCGGGCAGCCTGCGCGGCGCCCTGGATGATCTTGCTCGGTCCGAACTGGTCGAGCTCGTGGGTCAGCGCGCCGATCCGCATCGACCGCCCGGTGGTCAGCGAGCGGGCGGTCAGGTTCGGGCGGTACTCCAGAGCCGCGAGCGCCTCGACGACACGCTCGCGGGTCGTCGGCCGGATGCCCTCGTAACCCTGCAGGAACCGGTGCACCGTCTGGTGCGACACCCGTGCCAGTGCCGCGACGTCGCGGATCGTCGCGGGCCGCCCCAGCTCCTCGGCCGAGGCGGCGACCGTGCCGGCACCGGGCGTGACCTCGGACGACAGGTCGTCCCGGGGTGCGTCCCGCGCCTCACCGGTCTCCAGCGGTGCGGTGCCGTGCGGCATTCGGTCTCCTTCGTCGGCGAGCTCGGATCGTCCCACCGTAGGGCGCGTCACCCTGGGTTCGACGCATGTGACCGGTAACAAGTTGGTCTCAGAGCATTGTGACCGGTCACATTTGGCGCTAGCGTCACCCAAGTTCCAGCGCACGACAACGGAGTAGCTGCCTCATGGACTTGCACAACCACCCCACCCCGGCCCGCCACATGCTCTTCGGCGTGGCGTACTACCCGGAGTACCACCGCCACGGCCGCCTGCAGGAGGACCTCGACCTGATGGTGGCGGCGGGCATCAACGTCATCCGCGTCGGGGAGTCGGTCTGGTCGACGTGGGAGCCGCGCGACGGCGAGCTCGACCTCGAATGGCTCGCACCGGTGCTCGACGCCGCAGGAGCCCGGGGGATCGACGTCATCCTCGGCACGCCCACCTACGCGGTGCCGCCGTGGCTGCAGACCGCCTACCCGGAGATCGCCGCCGAACGGCGCACGGGCGAGCCGATCCCGTGGGGTGCCCGCCAGGAGGTCGACTACTCGCACCCCGCGTTCCGGCACCACGCCGAGCGGGTCATCCGCGCGATCCTCGGCCGTTACGCCTCGCACCCCGCGGTGATCGGCTACCAGGTCGACAACGAGCCTGGCCTGGAGCTGATCCACAACCACGGGACGTTCACGCGGTTCGTACGCCGGCTGAAGGAGCAGTACGGCGACGTCGAGACCCTCAACGAGGAGTGGGGCCTGACCTACTGGTCCCACCGGCTGGACGGCTGGGACGAGCTGTGGCGGCCCGACGGCAACTCGTTCCCCCAGTACGACCTGGCCTGGCGCCGTTACCAGGCGGACGTCACCAGCGAGTTCATCGCCTGGCAGGCGGCCATCGTCGGCGAGTACCGCGGCCCCGGCCAGTTCGTCACCACCTGCCTGCAGTACCCCCGTCGCGCGCTCGACGACGAGCAGCTCGGCCGGCACCTGGACGTGCTGTCCGGCAACCCGTACTACGGCATGCAGGACCATCTCGAGGCCGGTTCCGAGCTCGCTCAGCCGAACTACTGGAACACCACGGGCGTGGCCGGGCTGCTGCGCCAGGCCGACCGCATGTACTCCTCGCGCCAGGCCCGCTACCTCGTCACCGAGACCAACGCGCAGGCCATCGACGCGTCGCACGCCAACCACCCGCCGTACCCCGGCCAGCTCAAGCAGGCCGCCTATGCCTTCATCTCCCGCGGTGCGGCGATGATCGAGTACTGGCACTGGCACACGCTGCCGTACGGCGCGGAGACCTACTGGGGCGGGGTGCTGCCCCACAGCCTCCGCCCGGGCCGGGTCTACGCGGAGATCGCGGAGATCGGTAACGAGCTGGCCCGGCTCGGGACCACGCTCGACGGGTACGAGCCCGACGCCGACGTCGCGATCCTCTGGTCCAACCCCAGCCGCTTCGCCCTGCAGTACATGCCCCCGCTCGCCACCGACGGGCAGGCCGAGGACGAGTCGTACGAGCAGATCGTCGACTCCTTCTACCGGGGTGTGACCGGCGCCGGCCGGCAGGCGCGCATCCTGCACCTGCCGCAGGCGCACGCGCTGGGCGCGGCGGAGCTGGCCCGCCGGTTCCCGGTCCTCGTCGCCGCCGGGCTGTACATCACCACCGACCTCGACCTGGACCTGCTGCGCCGGTACGCCGCCGCGGGCGGCCACCTGATCCTCGGACCGCGCACCGCCTACGCCGACGACGAGGCGCGCGCCCGCGTCGCGGTCGCACCCGACGGCCTGCACGACGCGGCGGGCGTCTGGTACGAGGAGTTCTCCAACCTCGACACCGACCTCACGGTGGTGGCCGCCGAAGGCAGCCCGCTCGTCCTGGACGCGGACGCCTCCGCGCGCCGCTGGGTCGACGGCCTGATCCCCGACGGCGCCCAGACCCTTGCCGCGTACGAGCACCCGCGGTTCGGCGACTTCCCGGCCGTGGTCACCCACCCGCACGGCGGCGGCCGGGTCACCACCGTCGGCACGGTCCCGTCACCCGCGCTCGCGACCGCCGTCGTACGGTGGGCCGCTCCCCAGGGAGTCGGCGACCTGCTGGCGGCCGACCGCAGCCCGGCCGTCACGGTGTCCTCGGGCACCCTGCCCGACGGGCGCCGCGTCTGGTTCGTCTTCAACTGGGGCTGGGGCGAGCAGCGGCTCGTCCTCTCTGCCGACGTCCGGGACGCCGGCGCCGACACCGCGCACGTCACCGGCTCGGAGCTCACGCTGGGGCCGTGGGGCTGCCGGACGCTCGTCGACGAGCGGGCGCCGGAGCTCGTCGCCGCACTCGGGAACAGCGAGGCGGTCCGATGACGGCCGTCCGCCACCCGAAGAGGGACTGGACGGGCTGGCTGTTCACCTGGCCGTTCGCCTTCGTGTTCGTCTTCGTGTTCATCACGCCGCTGGTCTACGCGCTCTGGCTGAGCCTGTTCCAGAACCAGCTCGTGGGCGGCAACCGGTTCGTCGGCCTCGGCAACTACGTCACGGCGTTCCAGGACCCGAGCTTCTGGGAGGGCTTCGGGCGGGTCTTCGGGTTCCTGCTGATCCAGGTGCCGATCATGCTGGTCCTCGCCATGGTCGCGGCCCTCGCCATCGACAGCGCGCGCCTGTACGCCACCGGGCTGTTCCGCGTGGTGGTGTTCCTGCCCTACGCGGTGCCCGCCGTCGTGGCGGTCCTCATGTGGGGATTCCTGTACAGCGACAACTTCGGCCTGACGGCGAGCATCAACGAGTGGCTCGGCGCGAACGTGCTCCAGCCGTTCGCGCGCCGGTGGATCACCGCGTCGATCGGCAACATCGTCACGTGGGAGTTCGTCGGCTACAACATGGTGATCTTCTACTCGGCCCTCAAGACGATCCCCACCGAGCTGTACGAGGCCGCCGAGATCGACGGCGCCCGGGGCTGGCAGGTCGTCAAGGCCATCAAGCTGCCCGCGGTCCGCGGCGCGATAGTGATCGCCACGATCTTCTCGATCATCGGCAGCTTCCAGCTCTTCAACGAGCCGAACGTGCTCCAGCCGCTGGCGAACAACGTCATCACCAGCAGCTTCACGCCCAACATGTACGCGTACAACCTGTCGTTCGCCGGGCAGCAGTACAACTACTCGGCCACCGTCGCGATCATCATGGGCGTCATCACCGCGGTGATCGCCTACGTGGTGCAGATGCGCGGTTCTCGAAAGGAGGACCGCTGATGTCCACCGGTCTGCGCACCATCAACGTCAAGGCCCGCACGGGCACGGTCCGCCCGGGCGGGGCCCGCCGGCCGTACTCGGTCACCCACCCGCGCAAGTCGGTCGCCATGACGCTGCTCATGGTCCTGTTCCTCGTGTACGCGCTCGTGCCCATCGTCTGGCTCGTGGTCAACGCGACCAAGACCCAGGGCGACCTGTTCTCGACGTTCGGCCTCTCGTTCGGGCACTCCTTCGCCCTGTGGGACAACATCGTCGCCACCGTCACGCACGACGACGGCATCTTCCTGCGCTGGCTCGCCAACACCCTGCTCTACGTGGTGGTCGGCGCCGGCGGCGCGACCTTCCTCGCGACGCTGGCCGGCTACGGCCTGGCCAAGTTCCGGTTCCCGGGGCGCGGGGCGTACTTCGCCGTCGTGCTGGGCGCCGTGGCCGTACCGGGCACCGCCCTTGCCGTGCCCACCTTCCTGCTGTTCAGCCAGATCGGACTGACCAACACCCCCTGGTCGATCATCGTCCCGTCGCTGATCAGCCCGTTCGGGCTCTACCTCATCTGGGTCTACACGATCGACTCGGTACCCACGGAGCTCCTGGAGGCCGCCCGGCTCGACGGCGCGGGGGAGATGCGGACCTTCTTCACCATCTCGATCCGTCTGCTGGCCCCCGGCATCGTCACGGTCGCCCTGTTCTCCGTCGTCGCGACCTGGAACAACTACTTCCTGCCGCTGATCATGCTCACCGACCCGGACTGGTACCCGCTGACCGTCGGGCTCAACCAGTGGAGCGCGCAGGCGGCGGGCGTCGCTGCCGAGCCGATCTTCAACCTCGTGGTCACCGGCTCCCTCATCACGATCGTGCCGATCGTCGTGATCTTCCTGCTCCTCCAGCGCTTCTGGCAGTCCGGCCTCAGCGCCGGGAGCGTCAAGCAGTAACCGACCTCACTCACATCACCCTCACCCACCACAAAGACGTGAAGGAAAGACCATGACCAGAGCAGGACGCACCACCCGCACCACCCGCACCAAGGCGGCGGCAGCAGTCGCCGCCGCCGCACTGACCGCCGTGACCCTCGCCGGCTGCGGCGCGGCCGACGCCCCGGGCGCCGAGGCGCCCGCCGGCTCGCCCGCCGACCTCGACGCCGCCCTCGAAGAAGGCGGCGAGCTCACCTACTGGACGTGGACCCCGTCGGGCGAGGCCCAGGCCGAGGCCTTCATGAAGGAGTACCCGAACGTCACGGTCGAGGTCGTCAACGCAGGGACCGCCACCGACGAGTACACCAAGCTGCAGAACGCGATCAAGGCCGGCTCCGGCGCTCCCGACGTCGCGCAGATCGAGTACTACGCGCTGCAGCAGTTCGTGCTCTCGGACAGCCTGCTCGACCTGTCGGCCTACGGCCTGGGCGACCTGGAGGACCAGTACACGGCCTCGACCTGGTCGGCCGTGACCGCCGACGACGCGGTCTACGGCCTGCCGCAGGACTCCGGCCCCATGGTGCTGCTGTACAACAAGGAGATCTTCGACGAGCACGACCTCGACGTCCCCACCACGTGGGACGACTACATCGCCGCCGCCGAGAAGCTGCACTCCGCAGACCCGTCGAAGTACATCACCAACGACGCCGGCGACCCGGGCTTCGCGCAGCCGCTGATCTGGCAGGCCGGCGGCCGCCCGTACCAGACCGACGGCACGAACGTGACCGTCGACCTGCAGGACGACGGCACCAAGCTCTGGGCCGACACGTGGAACCAGCTCGTGGAGCCCGGCCTGCTCGCGGACATCCCCACCTGGAGCGACGACTGGTGGAAGGCCCTGGGCGACGGCACCATCTCCACCATCGTCACGGGCGCGTGGATGCCCGGCATCCTGGAGGGCTCCGTGCCCGACGGCGCGGGCAAGTGGCGCGTCGCACCGCTGCCCAGCTACGACGGCTCGCCGATCACCGCCGAGAACGGCGGCAGCGCCCAGTCGGTCATCAAGCAGAGCGACGACCCGGCGCTCGCCGCGGCGTTCACCCGCTGGCTCAACAGCTCCGAGGAGAGCGTCGACGTCTTCCTGGAGCAGGGCGGCTTCCCCTCGACCACTGCCCACCTGAGCTCGCCCGAGTTCCTCGCCGAGGAACCCGAGTACTTCGGCGGCCAGAAGATCAACGAGGTGCTGGTCGAGGCCTCGGAGAACGTCGCGCCGGGCTGGGAGTACCTGCCGTACCAGGTGTACGCCAACAGCGTCTTCCCCGACACCGTCGGCGCGGCCTACACCGACAAGAGCGACCTGAACGCGGGCCTGCAGGCCTGGCAGGAGCAGCTCGTCACCTACGGCAGCTCGCAAGGCTTCAGCGTCAACAAGTGACGCTGAGCGCCGCGGGAGCCCGACGCCGACGTCGGGCCCCCGCGGCCGGAGTAGGCGCGGCGCCGAGGACGGCGTCGCGTACGGAGATCCCGTGCCGCGCACGGGTCGATGACATCCCCAAGGAGGGGGCATGACGTCCAGGTCCAAGCTCGTCCTGACCGCATTTCTCACCGTTCTCGTGACGGTGCTGGTACCGACCGCCATCGCGCAGGCCTACCGCCCGACCGGCGGCATCGTGTACCAGCTCACCGACGCGGACCAGTGCCTCAAGGGGCGCGGCAACTGCGCCGTCTACCCGAAGTCCGCCGAGCTGCCCGGCGGGCGCCTTGTCGCCGCGTTCGAGAAGGCGACGGTCAACCCCACCAGCGGTGCCGCGACCGGCGGGACCCTGCCGATCTACAAGAGCGACGACGACGGCACCACGTGGCAGTCGCTCTCGGTCGTCCGTCCGCCGGCGGAGCTCTCGAGCGACCCCGCCTACGCGAAGTACACGAGCAACTGGGGGAGCCCGTACCTCTACGTCATGCCGCAGACCGTCGGCAACGTCGCAGCGGGCACGCTTCTGGTGGCGAGCCTCGTCACCGGCGAGGACCACTACTACACCGAGCACAAGGCGGCCGACCCCGGGTGGACCCCGACGAACGACGGCGACCGCAAGGACCTCGCGATCGCCCTGTTCTCGTCCGCCGACCAGGGCGTGACGTGGAAGGTCGTCAACATCGTCGCGAAGGGCGGCTGGCAGGGCGGCAGCGCCGGAGCGATCGGCACGAACGTCGCCGCGGCCAACACGTACCGGCAGGTCGACCCCGTCTGGGAGCCGTTCCTCATCGTGCGCGACGGCAAGCTGGTCACCTACTACTCGGACGAGAACGACTACCTCGGCTACGACCCCGCGACCGGCGTCGCGCGGCTGGACCCGGCGAACGACACGGCGACCGACTCGCACGGCCAGATCCTCGCCCACCGCACGTGGGACGGCACGAGCGCGGCGTGGAGCGCCCCGGTCGTGGACGTCGCTGGCACGACGGAGAACGTCGGCGGGAAGTCGGTGATCGGCGGAGGCCGCCCCGGCATGACCACCATCGCGCCGACGTCGGACGGCAAGTGGCTGCTCACCTTCGAGTACTGGGGTGGCGGGACGAACACCCGGTTCAAGACCGCTACCGACCCGCTGCGGTTCTTCGCCGACGGCGACGTCGACGGGACGGGAGTGGACACCCTGCCCGTCAGCAGCGGTTCGCGGCGGCTCGCCACGGGCGGCAGCCCGGTCATGATCCCGCTGCCGGACGGCCGGATCGTCTACAACGCGAGCGGCAGCGGCAACGTCTGGGTCAACCGCACCGGTTCGAGCACCGGCCAGTGGACCGAGTACCAGACCACGGTCGGCGCCGGCTACAGCAGGTCCCTGCAGTACGTCACGCGGACCGGGCGGGTGTCCATCCTCCAGGGCACGTGGGGCGGTCCGGCCAGCAACGCGATCATCCGGTACGGCGAGGTGGACCTCGGCCGCTCGGAAGGCAAGTACTACCAGCTCGTCAACCGGAAGACCGGCCAGGTGGTCGGCACGGGCAACCACAGCAACGACGCGAACATCGGCAACGCCGACGTCCCCGACGTGGTCCTGGAGGCGGCCGGGTCGGCGTCCGACGGCGACACGCAGTTCTGGCACGTCGTCACGAAGCCCAACCGGGCGGTGGCCCTGCTCAACAAGTCCGGCGGCCGGGCAGCGGGCATCTGGACCGGGACGCCGTCGGCCGGTCAGAAGATCGGCCAGTGGGTGGACGACACGGAGTCCGGGATCTGGAGGCTCGTCACCACCAGCGACGGGTACACCCGGCTGCAGGCGGCCGCCAGCACCGGCCTGTACCTGACCGGGGCGACCGCGGGCAGCCAGCTCACGCTCCAGGCCTCGGCCTCGGACGGCTCGCAGGACTGGACGCTGGTCGAGCAGCGGCCCGAACGTCTGGTGAACCGCAACAGCGGCAAGTGCCTCGACGTGAACGCGAGCTCGGTCGCCGACGGCGGCGTCGTCCAGCAGTGGACGTGCACCGGCGGCGCCAACCAGCAGTGGCAGGTCCAGGCGGTCGCCGGCGGCTACGTCCAGATCACGAACGGCGCCAGCGACCGGTGCCTGGACGTGAACGCGAGCTCGACCGCCGACGGCGGGACGGTCCAGCAGTGGACGTGCACGGGCGGTACCAACCAGCAGTGGCGGGTCCAGGCGGTGACCGGTGGGAACGTCCAGCTCGTCAACCGCAACAGCGGCAAGTGCCTCGACATCGCCGCGTTCTCCACGGCGAACGGCGCGAAGGCGCAGCAGTGGACGTGCACCGGCGGGACCAACCAGGCCTGGCAGCGCGTCACGTCGTGACAGGCTGACGGCCTGACGGCCTACGGCCCGTGGGCCGCGCGCTACCGGTCCGCGTTCGTGATCCTGCGACGCAGACCGGCGGCCGCGGCCCGTGGGTCGTCCGCCTGCGTGATGGCACGGACGACGACGACGCGGCGCGCCCCGGCGTCGAGCACCTGATCGAGGCGGGCGTCGTCGACCCCGCCGATGGCGAACCAGGGGGTGGCCGGCTCCTTGGCGGCGACGTCGCGGACCAGGTCGACGCCGACGGCCGGGCGGCCCGGCTTGGTCGGTGTGGCCCAGACGGGCCCCACGCAGAAGTAGTCGACGCGCGGGTCGGCCTCGGCGGCCAGCGCCTGGTCGAGGCTGTGGGTGGAGCGGCCCAGCACGGGGCCGTCGCCCAGCAGGGTCTGCACCGCGCCGGACGACAGGTCGCCCTGGCCCATGTGCACCACCGGCGCACCGGTGAGCCGCGCGATGTCGGCCCGGTCGTTGACCGCCCACAGCGCGCCGTGCTCGGCCGCCACCCGGGCGACGAGGGCGTGCAGCTCCACCTCGCGGGCGGCCTCAAGGGACTTGTCCCGGAGCTGGACGACGTCGACGCCGCCCTCCAGCGCCGCGTGCAGGAACGGTTCCAGGTCGCCGGTGTCCTGACGGGCGTCCGTGCACAGGTACAGGCGGGCGTCGGCGAGCCGGGTGCGGGGGTCCATGGGCGGGAGTCTAGGTCGGCGCCGGAGCCGGTCCCGCGCTGCACCGGCGTCCTGGCGCCTGCCGGACGGGTCTCCGGACAGGGTTATGGTTGTCGCGTGCACGGGAGCCCCGGACGGGGCTGAGAGGGCGCAGGGCGCCGACCGTCGAACCTGATCTGGGTCATGCCAGCGAAGGGAGAACACTTGAGCAGCCGTGCGAGCAGCCACGTGAGCAGTCACGCGTGCGACGTCCTCGTCGTCGGCGGGGGCATCATCGGCCTGACCGCTGCCTGGCGTGCGCTGGAGGCCGGTGCGAGCGTCGTCGTCCTGGATCCTGCGCCCGGTGACGGGGCCACCCATGCCGCCGCGGGCATGCTCGCGCCGGTCATGGAGGCGGGCTTCGGCGAGGAGGCGCAGGCGCGGCTGGGCACGGCCTCGCTCGCCCTCTGGCCGGACCTCGCCGACGCGCTCGAACGCGCGGCAGGGCTGCCGCCGGGCGCCGTCGGCCTGGAGACCGCAGGGACGCTCGCCCTCGCCTACGACGGCGACGACCTGGTCGCGCTGCGCCGGTCCCTCGCCCTGCACCGGGAGCTGGGTCTCGGCTCGGTGGAGATCACGCCCGCCGAGGCGCGGCGGCGCGAGCCCGGCGTCGGGCCCCGGGTGGCGGGCGCCGCGTGGGTCCCGGGCGACCACCAGGTGGACCCGCGTGCGGTGCACGCGGCGCTCGCCGTGACCACCGCGCGCGCGACCCACGTGCCCCGCGCCGCGGTCTCGCTGACGTGGGCGCACGGCACGGTCGTCGGCGCGCTCGACGACGCGGGCACCACCTACTCCGCGGGGACCGTCGTCCTGGCCGCCGGCCACGCGAGCGCGGCCCTGTTCGCTGGTGCGCCCACCCGGCCGGTGCCCGGCACGACCCTGCGCCTGGACGCCGCCGCCGACCGGTCGCCCGCGGTCGTGGTGCGCGGCACCGTGCAGGGGCGACCCGTCTACGCGGTGCCCCGCCGGGTGCGGCCCGACGGGCGGCGCGAGCTGGTCGTCGGAGCGACGTCGGACGAGCGCGACGACGATCAGCTGGCCCGCGCGGGCGACGTCTTCGCCCTGCTGCGCGACGCCCGCGCCCTGCTGCCCGAGCTCGACGACGCGGTCCTCCTGGAGGCCGTCACCCGGTCGCGGCCCGGCAGCCCGGACAACGCGCCGCTCCTGGGCCGGGCGGCCGACGGCCTGTACCTGGCCACAGGGCACTACCGCAACGGCATCCTGCTCACCCCGCTGACGGCGGCCGCCGTCGACGACGCGCTGGGCGTGGCGCCGGGTGGGCCGGGGGAGAGGGCCGCCGTCGAGGCAGCCGCCCGGTACGCGAACCCGCGCCGGTTCGCCGACGCATACAGCACCACACCCACGACCGAACGAGGAGGCACAGCATGACCACAGCACCGTCCACCGCACCGTCCAGCGCGTCCGGCACCGCCGGAGCGCAGGCGACCGGGGCGCCCGGCGCTGCCGTCGTCAACGGCGAGCCGTACCCGCTCGACGGCCCGCTGCCGATCGCCGACCTGGTCGCCCGCCTGCTGCCCGGCCTCGTGGTCGACGGCGCACCGCGCGGCGTCGCGGTCGCGCTGGACGACGCCGTCGTGCCGCGCAGCGCCTGGGGCACCACGAACGTCCGGCCGGGCGACCGCGTCGAGGTAGTCACCGCCGTGCAGGGAGGCTGAACATGCTGAGCAACGACGACACACCGTTCACCATCGCGGGCACGACGCTCGGATCACGCCTGGTCATGGGTACAGGGGGAGCGGCGAGCCTGCTCGCCCTGGAGGACGCGCTCGTGGCCTCGGGCACGGAGCTGACGACCGTCGCGATGCGCCGCGTGTCCCGGCCCCGGCCGTCGGCCGACCCGGCAGCCGCCGGCGACCCGTCCATCTGGGGGCTGCTCGAACGCCTGGGCATCCGCGCCCTGCCCAACACCGCCGGCTGCTTCTCCGTGCGGGAGGCGGTGCTCACCGCGCAGCTCGCCCGCGAGGCGTGCGCGACGAACTGGGTGAAGCTGGAGGTCATCGCCGACGACGTGACGCTCCTGCCCGACGTGATCGGCCTCGTCGAGGCAGCCAAGATCCTGGTCGACGACGGATTCACCGTGCTGCCGTACACCAACGACGACCCGATCACCGCGCGCCGCCTGGAGGACGTCGGCTGTGCGGCGGTCATGCCGCTGGGCTCGCCGATCGGCTCCGGGCTCGGCATCGCCAACCCGCGCAACATCGAGGCGATCGCCGGTGCCGCGTCGGTCCCGGTGATCCTGGACGCGGGGATCGGCACGGCGTCGGACGCGGCACTCGCGATGGAGCTCGGGTGCGACGGCGTCCTGCTCGCGACCGCCGTGACCCGCGCGGCCGACCCGGTGCGGATGGCGCACGCGATGCGGCTCGCGGTCGAGGCGGGCTACGCAGCGGCCGGTGCGGGCCGGTCGCCGCGGCGGGAGCGCGCGCTGGCGTCGTCCCCGGTCGGCGGCCTGGTCGCCGTCGGCGACAACCTGGACCTGGCGCTGTGAGCGCGCTGCCGCCGCTCGTCGAGCCCGGCAGGGAGCTGGACCGTGACGAGCTGGCCCGGTACGCGCGCCACCTGGTGCTGCCCGGGATGGGTACCGAGGGCCAGCGCCGGCTGGCGAGCGCGCGCGTGCTGGTGGTGGGCGCGGGCGGCCTCGGCAGCCCCGCGCTGCTCTACCTCGCCGCGGCGGGTATCGGCACGCTCGGCATCGTGGACGACGACCTCGTCGAGACGTCGAACCTGCAGCGTCAGGTGATCCACGGCGTCTCGGACCTGGGCTCGCCGAAGACCACGTCGGCACGCGCGACGGTCGCGGAGGTCAACCCGCACGTCCGCGTGGTCGAGCACCGGGAAAGGCTGACCGCCACCAACGCGCTCGACGTGCTCTCGGGCTACGACCTGGTGCTCGACGGGACCGACGCCTTCGCCACCCGCTACCTCGTCTCCGACGCCGCGGAGGTGCTGGGCCTCCCGTGCGTCTGGGGCGCGATCTACCGGTTCACGGGTCAGGTCGCCACGTTCTGGGGCGCTCCGCCGGCAGGCGTGGAGGGCGTGACCTACCGGGACGTGTTCCCGGAACCGCCACCGGCCGGCGCCACACCCGACTGCGCGACGGGCGGTGTGCTCGGCGCGATGTGCGGCACCCTGGGCTCGGTCATGGCGACCGAGGCGATCAAGCTCGTCACCGGGCTGGGCGAGACCCTGCTCGGCCGGCTCGCGACGTACGACGCCCTGGCCCTGACCTGGCGGCACCTCACCGTCCGGCGCGATCCGGCCCGGGAACCCGTCACGGCGCTGCTGGCCGGCACCGGCACGGGTACCGGCGACGTCGACCCGTACGCGGTGTTCTGCGGGCTGGTGCTGCCGGACGGGTCGGAGCCCTCGGGCGGTGCGGCGGCCACGGTGCGGACCGCTGTGCGGACCGGTGTGGGGGAGCTGGCGGCGCTGCGCGCGGACGGTCCGGAGCCCGCCGTGCTCGACGTGCGCGAGCCCTGGGAGATCGAGCTCGCCGCCCTGCCCGGCGCGCGGCCGGTCCCCTCGGGAGCCTTCGCCGGGGACCGGGCGGGCGCCGTGGTCGACGACGTCACGGCCTGGGCCGCCGGCCGCCCGGTGCACGTGCTGTGCAAGTCCGGCGCCCGGTCGGACCGCGTGGCCCGGCAGCTGCGCGAGACGGGGCTCGACGCCCGGTCGGTCGAGGGCGGCATGGATGCGTGGCTACGGGAGCAAATCACGAGCCAATAGAGTGCAAATAAGGCGCAAATGGGGCCATAATCATCCGCATGACGGTCGCCGAGGTGAGGCCAGGCTTCTTCGGCTGGCCGACGTTCTGGTTGCTGTACGCCGCCGCCGGCAATCTCGGCGCCATGGCGGCCACGGTCGTGCTCGTGCTGCCGCTCGTCGCACTCGGGGATTCCCCCGCGCAACCCGTGATCGCTGTGGTCGGTACCGTCCTCTGGCTGGCTGCCGTGGTCCTGGCGGTCCGCTGGGCGCATCCGAAGATCGTGCGCTTTATCGACCGGGCGCACTTTCGCCTGACCGAGGACCACCTGTACCTCGGCCGGAGGGACAAGCTGGCCGTCGACCTCCACGACGTCACCGACGCCTGGTTCGGCACCCGCACCTCCGGCGGCTCCGCGACGAGAGCGGCGACCCGGCACGGCTACCGGGTGCTGGTGCTCCGTCTGGAGAACGGGTGGTTCGTGCCGGTCTCCCCGCCGCCGGGGCTGTTCGCCGGCGGCGAGAGCGTCGCGCCGGACGGCATGCCGGTCGAGGCCGTCGTGCGCGGCGGGACCGACCTCATGAGGGCGCTGATCACCAGGCTGGAACCTGTTCTCCGGGAGGGGGACGACATGCCGTGGCGGATGCGCGAGCTCACCGGGCCCGCCGACGTCAACTGGCTGTACGGCCCGGGTGCACCCCAGCTGCCGAAGGGTTCCAGGATGCCGAACTGGACCTTCCTCTGACGGCCGCGGGACGAGTGATCCGGGAAGTGCTGTGACATCCGGGCGGGCAGCGCGTCTGAGAGGTATGACGCCGACGACAGGTACCGTGACGCCGTCCACCACCGACCCGCAGCGGGTAACCATGCCCGTTCCCGGAGGCGGCGCCGCAGCCGCCGCCCTGATCGCGCTCGACATCGACGGCACCCTGTTGTCCGGCGGCATGACCGTCCCCGCCGTGACCGTCGAAGCAGTGGAGGACGTGCGGCGGGCCGGACACCACGTGGTGCTCGCCTCGGGTCGGTCCCTGGTCGGCGTTCTGCCCGTCGCCGACCAGCTGGGTATCGACCCGGGCTGGGTCGTCGCGTCCAACGGGGCGGTGGTCGCGCGGGTCGGTGCTGCCCTGTCCGGCGGGTTCCGGCTCGAGACGGTGCACGCCTTCGACGTCGAGCCGGTGATCCGCCTCGCTCGCGCTGCTCTCTCCGCCGTCCAGGTGGGCGTCGAGGAGATCGGCTGGGGCTACCGGGTCAACCGGTTCTTCGACCCGAGGCTGGTGAACGGGGAGCAGCGCAAGGTCCCCGACCCCGAGCTGTGGGACGCGCCCGCGTCGCGCGTCATCCTCCGGGGCGCGGGCGTCATGGACCTGATCGAGCCGCTGCGCGCGCTGCGTGTCACCGCGACCCCGGCCGGCCCCGACTGGCTGGACGTCACGCCGCGCGACGTGAGCAAGGCGACCGCGCTCGAGCGGATCCGGGAGCGGATCGGCGTGGACCCCGGGTGGACCCTTGCCGTGGGGGACGGGGTCAACGACCTGGAGATGATCGCGTGGGCGGCTCGCGGCGTCGCGATGGGTCACGCGCCCGCGGTCGTCGTCGATGCAGCGGACGAGGTCACCGGGACCCTGGCGGAGCACGGCGTCGTCACGGTCCTCCGCACGCTGACCGCGCGTCACGAGGCCTGAGGCTGCTCCGCGTACGACCCGGCGAGGTCTGCCACGTCGTTGGCGTACGACACCGAGCGGTTGTAGGCCGCCAGCGCGGTGGACCACCCGTCGTCGGTGGTGACGTCGCCGCCGCTCTCGCACAGGTAGCGGGCGGCGGTGAGTGCCGCGTCGTCGATCTGGTGCGGATCGGCCTCCCCGTCGAGGTTGCCGTCCTCCGCATGGTCCGCCCAGGTGGCCGGGATGAACTGCATGGGGCCGACGGCGCGGTCCCACTCCGCGTCCTCGTCGAGCGCGCCGTCGTCCGTGTCGGTGATCGCCATGACGCCCTCGCTGCCGTCCAGCGGGATCCCGATGATCGCAGGGCGCACCGTGCCGTCGTCGTCGGTACGCGCCCCGAGGTAGGTACCGTGCACCGACTCGACCATGCCGATACCCGCGAGCGTGTTCCACCCGATGCCGCACTCCGGCTGCGTCCGTGCCAGCCGCAGGGCCGCGCCGGCATAGGCCGCCAGGGCTCGTGGCGGGATCTCGGTGCGCTCCGCGGCGTCCGCCAGCCAGCCCGCGTGCGCCAGCTCCGCGAGGGGCACCTCGTCGACGTCGCCTCGGCCGGCCGCCTCGGGAAGCTGCTGGGGCGGCGCGGGCGCGTAGGCGAGATCCGGCGGCCACGTCATCCCGCCCGCGCCGCAGCCGGTCAGCAGCAGCAGCGCGGCCGCGAGCGCGGCGGTCCAGGTTCTTGGTCTCACGGTGATGATGCGACTCCGAGGTCTGGGGAACCGGCCGGCAGGCGATGGCCCCTGGCGCTCGCCGTGCTTTCCCCGAGGCTACGGCCAGGCAAGACCGATCGGGCGTATCCCGACAGGACCTCCCACAAACGTGCGCCCTCGCACCAGATGCCGCCCTTCCCGCCGACGAGGGGCCGGCGGGAAGGACGGGCGGCGCTATCGCTGTCTCGCGTGGAGCCGGAGCGCAGGAGGATCAGGGTCGCGCCGGCGCCGGGCCGGTCGTCCGGGCAGACGCAAGGTAGAAAATGTGCCCGTCCGCGGCAACCAAATGCACCCTGCCGCAAAGCCTTGCCACGAGGCCGCACCTCGGCTCCTGTCGCTGGTCAGCGACCGTGGACCAGGTCGTTCCCCATGGTGGTGCGCATGTGCAGCACGCTGGTGCCGCTGCGCCAGGTGGTGATCAGCCCGGCCCGCCGGAGCACCGCGGTGTGCCGGCTGACGCTGGAGGGTGAGGTGGAGGTACGCGCCGCGAGGGCGGTGGTCGACAGCTCGGTGTCCAGCACCCGGAGCACCGCCGCCCGGGTCGGGCCGAGCAGCTCGCTCAGGGCGTCGGCCTGCGGCCGGTCCGCGGGTCCGCGGTCGGGTCGCCAGAACGGCTCGCGGCTGACCGGGTAGACCAGTACGGGCTGCAGCTCGGGGTCGGCAAGGGTGATCGGATGGTTGATGCCGAAGAAGGTCGGGACGAGGGAGAGCCCGCGGCCGCCGAGATGCAGGTCCCGGGTCACGGGGTAGTCGATCTCCAGGACCGGCGCCCGCCAGCGGGTCCTCGGGCCGAGCGTGCTCAGCACCGCGTCGACGCCGTGCGCGAGCGTCCGGTGCGCCAGGCCGGCCACCCAGCGGCCGGTGATCTCCGCCGCCTGGTCGACGTGCGGTGTCATCACCGTCCGGTGGTAGCGCCGCATGGCGACGCCGAGCCGGTGCAGCGCGGCGGGGCGGCCCGCCGCCACGTCGTCGAGCCACGGCCCGGCGCCTCTGCCGCCGTCGAGCCTGCCGACCTCTGCCCGCAGGCGCTGCTTGCTGGTGGACAGCACTGTCTCGATGCCTGCCTCGAACTCGGTGGGCAGGGCCGCGGGCGTCAGGAAGTCGGGGAAGTAGCCGCGCGCGGGGGTCAGCGTCGCGAGCAGCTCCGCGTCGCGCATCGTCCCGGCCTGGACGAGCCTGCGCCGGGCGAGCCTGCTCCACGAGCCGAAGTACGACTCGGGCCGGGCCACCTGGTGGACGCTGAGGACCAGCTCCCACATCGGATCGAGCCGGGTCCCCACACGGGTGCGCACCAGATCGGTGGCAGAGAAGTGAATGCGAAGCACAGGTCCCCCCAGGACTGTTCCGGCTCTCACGGCGGCGCGCTCCCGCGCGAACTGTAGAGAGGCGAGATCCTGAGCGGTAGTACATCGCTGTAGAACGGCGCGCCGGCCGGGTTGCAGGCGAGCGCCGACCTGTCCAGGGCCGCACCGAGGCAGGTGAAGGACGGAAGGCCCGGGATCTTCAGCAGGTGGGTGCCGGTCAGGACACCCGCGGCGCCGGACCTGACGACTCGCGCAGCACCAGCTCGGTAGGCAGCCTGATCTGCTCGGCGTCCTGCACCGAACGCCCGGCGAACTGGTCGATCAGGAGCTCCACGGCCAGCCGGCCGGCCTGCGCGCCCGGCCCGCCGAGCGTCGTCAGCGACGGGTGGACGAAGTCGGCGGCGAAGATGTCGTCGAACCCGACCACGCTCACGTCGTCGGGCACGCGGACGCCGCGCTGGGTGAGCCTGCGGATGACGCCGAACGCCAGCAGGTCGTTGTGCGCGACGATCGCCGTCGCGCCGGTGCGCAGCGCGCCGTCGGCCGCGACGCCGCCGTTCGCGACGTTCGGCGTGTACGGGCCGACCCGGTGCGCGGTCATGCCGTGCTCCTCGGCCCCGGCGCTCAGCGCCGCCCACCGCACGGCGCCCATCCAGGAACCGGGTGGCCCGGCGCAGTAGGTGAGGCTTCGGTGCCCGAGCGAGGCCAGGTGCTCCAGGATCTGCTGGCAGCCCGCGCCGACGGCCAGCGCCACGCTGGTCAGGCCCGTGAGCTCACGGTTGAGCAGGACCACGCGGTGCCTGCCGGCGAGGGCGACGAGGTCGTCGTCGGCGAGCCGGCTCGCCGCGAGGACGAACCCGTCGACGGTGGGGGCCAGGTCGCGGATCTGGCCCTCCTCGACCCGCTGTGACTCCTCGGCGTTGACGATGACGAGCGTGACGTCGGACGCCCTGGCACGCTGCTCCGCGCCGCGGATGAGCTCGAAGAAGTGCGGGTTGGTGATGTCGGACAGGACCATCGCGATCGTGCGGTGCCGCCCGCCCGGCAGTGCGCGGTTCTGCGGGCTGTGCTGGTACCCGAGCTCGGACGCGGCGGCGAGCACCCGCTGCCGGGTCGCCTCGTTGACCCGGCCGGGCTTGTTGAAGGTGCGCGAGACCGTCGACGCGGCCACGCCTGCCGCCTTCGCGACGTCGTAGATCGTGGGCTGCACCTGGGCATCTAGCCATACGCGCGGCAATTTTGGCAACTGCTTGCACAAGTTGTCGGGCGGTTTCTACTGTCGCCGCAGTGACGACGCCACACGCCGACGTGTGGTGGTGACCGCACCACACGCCGCTGTGTGCTGCCGGACGGAAGGGGACCGTCACGATGTACGTGAACCACGCATGAGCCCGGCTGAGAACCCGGCGGGGGAGCACGGCTCGGGAGGGGGCATCGGTCGTCTCGTCCGCCTGCTCACCGCTGTCGAGCTCGGCATCGCGTGCCTCGCCGCGGCCATGATCTTCGGGCTCATCCTGTTCCAGGCGGTGCAGCGCTACCTGCCCGTGCCGCAGATCGTCTGGGCGGGCGAGCTGTCGCAGTTCGCGCTCATCTGGCTGACCTTCGTCGCGGCCGGGGTGCTCGTGACCCGCAACGGCCACATCGCCATCGAGCTGATCGACACCCTGCCCAGCCCCGTCGTGGTGCGGGTGGTGCAGACCCTCGCGATGGCCCTGGTGGCGCTGATCGCCGGCGCGTTCGCCTGGGCGTGCTGGGAGCTGGTGTACTCGGCCGGCTTCCTCACCTCGCCCGCGCTCGGCCTGCCGATGTCCTGGGTGTACGCGATAGCGTTGATCGGCCTGGTGAGCGCGACGATCAGGGCCGCCGTCGGCACGGTGCAGGTCGCCCGGTCCGGCATGCCCGCCACGGGCGACGCGGCGGAAGTCGAGGTGCCGTGATGACCTCGCTCCTGCTCGTCGTGACGATCATGGTGCTGCTGACCCTGCGCGTGCCGGTCGCGTTCGCCTTCCTCGGTCCCGGCCTGGGCTATCTGCTCCTCGAGGGCCAGTCGCTCGGCCTGCCCATGCGGCTGGTCGCCGACGCGACCGGCAACTTCGTGCTGCTGGCGGTTCCGCTGTTCATCCTGCTCGGCGTGGTCGCCAACCATGCGGGCATCGCGGACCGCCTCTTCGACTTCGCTCTCGCGCTGTTCGGCAGGGTGCGCGGCGGGCTCGGCTACGTGAGCGTCGGCGTCAGCCTCGGTTTCTCCTGGATGAGCGGGTCCGCGGTGGCCGATGCCGCGGCTCTGAGCAAGGTCGAGATCCCGCCGATGCTGCGCGCCGGGTACTCCCGGCGGTTCGGCCTCGGCGTCGTGGGGGCGTCCGCGCTCATCGCGCCGGTCATGCCGCCCAGCATCCCGGCGGTGATCTTCGCCGGGATAGCCGCGGTCTCGACGGGCGCGCTGTTCGCCGCGTCGGTGGTGCCGGCGCTGCTCATGGTGCTCGGGCTGTGCGTGGTGGTGTTCCTGCTGGTGCGCCGCCAGCCCAACATCCGGCACATCGGGTTCTCCTGGGCCCGGGTCGCGGAGACCGGCAAGCGCGTGGTGCTGCCCCTCGGGGCGCCGGTGGTCATCCTCGGCGGCATCCTGGGCGGGCTCTTCACGCCGACCGAGGCCGCGGCGGTCGGCGCCGCGTACATGATGGCGCTCGGCTTCGGCTACGGGAAGCTCAAGGTCAGGGACCTGCCGAAGATCTTCGTCGAGACGGCGCTGAGCACGGCGTCGATCATGCTCATCGTCTCGTCGGCCGCGCTGCTCGGGTACGTGCTTGCCCTGGAACGGGTACCCCAGGCGCTGTCACAGCTCGTGCTCGGGATCACCGACGACGGCACGGTCTTCCTGCTGCTCGTCCTGCTCCTGATGCTCGTGCTCGGGACCGTGGGCGACGCGACGCCCATCCTCGTCCTGGTCGTGCCGATCTTGATGCCGATCGCCCTGGCCCTCGGGGTGGACCCCCTCGTGCTGGGCGTCGTGATGATCATCTCGCTGATGATCGGGCTGCTGTCGCCGCCGGTCGGCACGGTGCTCTTCGTCCTCAGCTCGACCCAGCGGGTAGCAGTCGGCGAGGTGTTCTGGGGCGTCCTGCCCTTCATCGTGCCGCTGATCCTGGTCTGCCTGCTGATCATCTTCTTCCCCGGCCTCGCCACCTGGCTGCCGGCCCAGCTCGGCCTGTGACCGCTCCTCTCACCACTGCTCCTCTCACCATCGTCCGACGACGACGTCGGCGTGAACCGAAAGGACCCATCATGAACCTCGTCCACCGCACCACCGCCGCGAGCGCGGCCGTGGCCCTGCCCCTGGTGCTGCTGACCGCGTGCGGCGGCTCCGGTGACGACCCCGGCGACGCCGGTGGCGGCCAGGTCGAGCTGACGCTCGCCCACAGCTACACCGAGGACCAGCCGCAGCACACCTGTGGCGCGCAGGTCATCAAGGAGGAGGCCGAGGCCGCCGACGTCGGCATCACGGTCGAGGTGTATCCCAACAGCCAGCTCGGCGGGGACGCCGACCGGATCGCCTCGGTCCAGTCGGGCGACGTCGACATCGACATCCAGGGTGCCTCGGCCCTGGCCGCCGTCTACGAGCCGGCCGGGGTGGTGGACGCGACCTACGTGTTCGACGACGACGCCCACCTGGTCCGGTTCTTCACCGACGGCTCGGCCGACCAGCTGGCGCAGGACTTCAAGGACGCCTCCGGGGGTGTGTCGATCCTCGGGGCGTGGTCGGCCGGCGCCCGGCAGTTCACCGCGAACGAGCCGATCCGCGAGCCCGAAGACCTCGACGGGCTGCGGATGCGTTTCCCGGGGTCCGCGCAGTACCTGCTCAACGCGCAGGCGCTCGGCGCCCAGGCCACCGAGGTCGCCTACGAGGAGCTGTACCTGGCCCTGCAGCAGGGTGTGGTGGACGGTCAGGAGAACCCGCTGACCAACATCGACGCCAGCAACCTGGTCGAGGTGCAGGACTACGTGAGCATGTCGGACCACGGGCAGAACTCGAACCTGATCGTGGCCGCGCCGACGTTCGACTCGGAGCTGGACGACGACCAGCGGGCCGCGCTCGAGGAGGCAGTGGCGGCCGCCGTCGAGCAGATGCCCGGCTGCGTCGAGGAGGCCGAGCGGGAGATCCTCGAGAAGTGGGAGCAGGAGGGCTCCGTCGAGATCGTCGACGACGTCGACCAGGAGGCGTTCGCGCAGCAGACCGACGAGTGGTTCCGCGCCAACCTCGAGGGCGACTCACTGGCCGTCTACGAGGCCATCCGAGGCTCCGCACAGTGACGCCGGTACCACCAGCGCCGGTACCACGAGCGCAGAGGACGGGCGCGCCATGAGCCGCGGCTACCGGGTCGCCCTGCTCGGCAACGGCATCAAGCCGTCGCTGTCGCCCGCGCTGCACATGGCGGAGGCGCGGCGGCTCGGCCTGGACTACGAGTACCGGACCGTCGACCTCAGCGGACGCCGTGAGGTGGACCTGGGCGCCGAGCTGCAGCGGCTGGAGGACGCAGGCTTCGACGCGGCCAACGTGACCCACCCGTTCAAACAGGCGGTGCTGGACCACGTGGCCGACCTCAGCCCGGTCGTGCGCCGTCTCGGCTCCGCCAACCTGGTGCTGCTCGGGGGTGGCCGGCGCACCGCGCACAACACCGACGTCACCGGCTTCCGCGCCGCCCTGGAGGGCTTTCTCGGTGGCCGCCGGTCCGGCGACCGGTTCGGCGGCACCGTGCTCCAGGTCGGCGCGGGGGGTGCCGGGCTCGCCACCGCGTCGGCGCTGCTCGACCTGGGGTTCGACCCGGTCGTCGTGCACGACGTCGTCCCGGCGGCGGTCGAGGCGATGGTCGACCGCTTCCCGGGTACGCTGCGCGGCAGCGGCGGCTCGCTCGACGCCTGGCTGCCCCGGGCGGACGGCGTCGTCCACGTCACGCCGGTGGGCATGGCGGAGCACCCGGGTGTCGCGTTCGACGTCGACCGGCTCGGTCCCGGCACGTGGGTCGCAGAGGTCGTCTACCGGCCGCTGGAGACCGAGCTGCTCCGGCGCGCCCGGGCCCGCGGCCTGCCGACGCTCGACGGTGGCGGGATGGCCGTCGGTCAGGCGGTGGAGAGCCTGCGCCTGATCACCGGCCTCGAACCCGACGTCGACCGGATGCACGCCCACTTCAACCAGCTCGTGACGGAGGGCTGACATGCACAGGTCGATCGCCACCGTCTGCCTCAGCGGCAGCCTGGAGGACAAGCTCTACGCGTGCGCCGACGCCGGGTTCGACGGCGTCGAGATCTTCGAGCCCGACCTCGTCGTCAACGACCGCAGCCCCGAGGAGATCCGGGCGCTCGCTGACCGGCTCGGCCTGAGCCTCGACCTCTACCAGCCCTTCCGGGACTTCGAGGGCGTCACCCCGGCCCTGCTGGAGGAGAACCTGCGCCGGGCACGGGAACGGTTCACGACCATGCGCCGCCTCGGTATCGGCACCGTGCTGGTCTGCAGCAACGTCGCCACCGCGACGGTCGGCTCGGACCAGGTCGCCGCCGAACAGCTGCGCCGTCTGGGCGACCTCGCCGCGTCCTTCGGGATCCGGGTCGCGTACGAGGCGCTGGCCTGGGGCCGGTACGTCGACGACTACCGCCGCTCCTGGCGGATCGCGCAGCTGGCCGACCACGAGGCCGTCGGCGTCTGCCTCGACAGCTTCCACATCCTCTCCCGCGGGCACGACCCGGCAGGCATCGAGGACATCCCCGGCGAGAAGATCTTCTTCGTCCAGCTCGCCGACGCGCCGGCGCTCACCATGGACGTGCTCTCGTGGAGCCGGCACCACCGCCTGTTCCCGGGGGAGGGTGTGTGGGACCTCGGCCGGTTCGTGACCCACCTGGTCCGCACCGGGTACACCGGTCCGCTCTCGCTGGAGGTCTTCAACGACGTCTTCCGGCAGACCGACACCGTGCGTACGGCGGAGCACGCGCTGCGCTCCCTGGTCTGGCTCGAGGACCGGGCGGCCCGGCTCCTGGCCGACGACGGCGGTCCGGACGCCCACGGGGGAGCGGCCGACGACGACGGCCGGGCGAGCCTCCACCGGATCGCCGACGTCGACGTGCCCACCGGGTACGACTACGTGGAGATCAAGGCCGAGGACACCAGCGGCGTCGAGGTGCTGCTCGACCAGCTCGGCCTCACCTTCCGCGGCCAGCACCGCACCAAGCCGGTCCGGCTGTGGTCGTCCGGCGACGCCCGGATAGTGCTCAACGAGCAGCACGCGCGGGACCTGGACCCGCACCTGGCGGGCATCGGCTTCGGCGTGGCCGACGCCGCGGTCGCCGGCGACCGCGCCCGCGCCCTGGCGGTCCGCGCCGCACCCCGCAGGACCCAGGACGGCGAGCAGGACCTCGCCGGGTTCGTGGCACCCAGCGGGCTGGAGGTGTTCCTCAACGACCGCCGCGACCGGACGGAGGCGGGCGAGGAGCCCGCCTGGGCCGCCGAGTTCGACCGCGGCCGGGCGGGCGGCGCGGGGGAGATCACCGGCATCGACCACGTCAATGTCTCGCACGGCTGGGACGCCCACGACGAGGCGGTGCTGTTCTACACCAGCGTGCTGGGGCTGGAGAAGCCGACGGCGACCGAGGCCGCCGGACCGCAGGGCCTGGTCCGCAGCCAGGTGATGCGCACCCCGAGCGGCGCGGTCCGCATCTCACTGAACGTCGCGCCCGTGGGGGTGTCGCACCCCGAGCACGTGGCGCTGGCCTGCACCGACGTCGTCGCGGTCGCCCGGAGGGCCCGGGAGCGGGGGCTCCGGCCGGTGCCCGTGCCGGACAACTACTACGACGACCTGCGGGCCCGGTTCGGGCTCGACGAGGCGACGCTGACCCTCCTGCGCGAGCACCAGCTGATGTTCGACCGCTCGGAGACCGGCGAGTTCTGGCACTTCTACACGCCGCGCATCGGCCGCGTCTGCTTCGAGGTGGTGCAGCGGGTGGGCGGGTACGACGTGTACGCGGGCGACAACACCCCGGTCCTGCTCGCCGCCCAGGACCGGCTGGACAGGGGGACACGATGACGACGGACGCCTCCGGTCCGGTCCCGGCGCTCGACTCGCAGGCGCAGCTCAGCGCCGAGATCGAGGCCGCGCACCGTGCCTACGAACAGGGCCTGGACCGCGGCGCCCCGGCGGAGTCCGGCCCGCGCCTCGACTGGCCGCCCTACCGCAGCTCGCTGCTGCGGCACCCGACCAAGGACCTGCACCATGCCGACCCGGAGACGATCGAGCTGTTCGCCCCGGTCTTCGGCGAGCGGGACATCGGCGCGCTCGAGGCCGACCTGACGGTCCAGCATCAGGGCGAGCCGATCGGCGAGCGGATTGTGGTGCGCGGCCGGGTGGTCGACGGGGAGGGTCGGCCGGTGCGCCGCCAGCTCGTGGAGGTCTGGCAGGCCAACGCCGCGGGCCGGTACGTCCACAAGCGGGACCAGCATCCGGCGCCCGTCGACCCTCATTTCACGGGTGTCGGGCGCACGCTCACCGACGACGACGGCTGGTACCGGTTCCAGACGATCAAGCCCGGCCCGTACCCGTGGAGGAACCACTTCAACGCGTGGCGCCCCGC
The DNA here is from genome assembly GCF_040656015.1 of Promicromonospora sp. NPDC050249. NCBI lineage: Bacteria > Bacillati > Actinomycetota > Actinomycetes > Micrococcales > Promicromonosporaceae > Promicromonospora > Promicromonospora sp. NPDC050249. Next base: position 78,619 of record NZ_JBFAKY010000014.1, read on the forward strand.
GCACATCCACTTCTCGCTGTTCGGGCGGGAGCTCACCCAGCGGATCGTTACCCAGATGTACTTCCCCGGGGACCCGCTCTTCGCCCTGGACCCGATCTACCAGTCGATCCAGGACTCCCGAGCCCGCGACCGGCTCGTGGCGGCCTACGACCACGACGTCTCGGAGCACGAGTGGGCCACCGGTTACCGCTGGGACATCGTACTGACCGGGTCGCACCGCACCTGGACCGAACCGGAGGACGGCGATGGATGAGCCTGCCGCGAAGCCCTTGATGCCGAGGTCCCTGCTGCCACCGACGCCCGGCCAGACCGTCGGCCCCTTCTTCGGCTACGCCCTGCCCTACGTGCGCGGCAACGAGCTGGTCGAGGCGGGCACCCCGGACGCCGTCCGCCTGCACGGGACCGTGTACGACGGCGCGGGCGCACCGGTCCCCGACGCGCTGATCGAGATCTGGCAGGCCGACCCGGCGGGCGCCGTGGTACGCCGGAGCGGCTCGATCCTGCGCGACGGCACCTTCACCGGCTGGGGCCGCGCCGAGACCGACCGCGAGGGCGGCTACTGGTTCCGCACGCTGCGCCCGGGCGCCACCGAGCCGGGCCGGGCGCCGTTCTTCGCCGTGACCGTCTTCGCGCGCGGCCTGCAGGACCGCCTGTTCACGCGCGCCTACCTGCCGGACGCCGCGGCATCGGGGCCAGACGCGCTGCTCGGCTCGCTCCAGCCCGAGCGACGGGCGACGTTGTTCGCCCACGACGAGCCGGACGGCTCGCTGCGCTACGGCGTCAGTTGCTCGCTGCGCTTCGACATCCGCCTCCAGGGCGGGCCACCAGGGGAGGAGGAGACCGTGTTCCTCACGTACGACCGCACGAATGCCCTCGCCGACGACGCGGACGCGGCGGCTCACCGGGACGGTAGCGGTGCCTGACGTCGGCCTGCTCACCCCCGGTGCGGACCTCGCCCCCGAATCCCCGGCCGCGGTGACCGACGACGTCGCGGTGCTGCGGGCGATGCTGCGCACCGAGGCGGCGTGGGTGCGCGTCCTCGCGCGGCACCGGGGCGGGGGCGGGCTGGACGCCGTCGTCGAACGCCTGGCCGGTCCCGACGCCGCCGCGCTGGACCTCGCCACCCGGGTGGCCCGGGCGAGCGCGGGCGGGGGCAACCCGGTGATCCCGCTCGTCGCCGAACTGCGCGACGCAGTGGGACCGGACCTCGCCCCGCTCGTGCACGCCGGGCTGACGTCGCAGGACGTGCTCGACACGGCCCTCGTCCTGGTGCTCCGCGACGCGGCGCGCCACGCCGGAGCCGACCTCCAGCGAGCCGTCACCGCGGCGGCCCGCCTCGCGGAGGACCACCGCGGCCGGCCGGCGCTCGGCCGCACCCTCGCCCAGGCGGCCGTCCCGACCACGCTGGGCGCCCGGTTCGCGGGCTGGCTCCAGGGCCTCGCGGCGGCCGGGGAGTTCCTTGCGGAGACCGCCGAGGCCCTGCCCCTGGCTTACGGCGGAGCGGCCGGCGAGCTGTCGGGCGTGAGCGACCTGGCCGACGGCGACCCCGTCGCCGACTGCGACCCGTTCGCGCTGGTGGAGGCCTGGGGCGACGAGCTCAGGCTGCCCGTCGGGCCCGGCCCGTGGCACGTCACGCGTACGCCCTTCGTCCGGCTGGCCTCGGCGCTCGCGGAGGTGTGCGCGGCCCTCGGCAAGGTGGCGAACGACGTCCTGCAGGGTGTCCGGCCCGGAGTGGGCGAGCTGCGCGAGCCGGCCGCGCCGGGCCGCGGCGCGTCGTCGGCCATGGCGCACAAGCGCAACCCCGTGCTGTCGGTGCTGGTGCGGCGCTCGGCGATCGCCGCACCGCACCTCGCGGCGCAGGTGCTGGCGGCCGCCGGACTCGCCGTCGACGAGCGGTCCGACGGCGGGTGGCACGCCGAGTGGCCCGCCCTGCAGCAGCTCGCCCGGCACACCGTGGCGTCGGCGCATGCCGCCGCGGAGCTAATGGAGGGTCTCGAGGTGGACGCCGCCGCCGTGGACCGGAACCTGCGCGAAGGCCTGCCCGACGTCGGACGGGCGCCCGACGTCGGGGCGGCGGCCGCGGTGGTGGACCGGGTGCTCGGCCGGTTCGGCGACCTCGCCGACGACCCTGCCGGCAGGCGCCCGGCGAGGGAGGAGCCGTGAGCGTGCGGCCCCGGCTGGGCGCCGTCGAGCTCACGCTGCGTGACGCGACGCGTCCGCTGCTGGTGCTCGGGCCCTCGCTGGGCACGTCGGTGGCGGCGCTCTGGTCGGACGTGGCGGGGCGGCTGGGTGATGACCTCGACGTGGTCGGCTGGGACCTGCCCGGCCACGGCACCGCCCCGTCGCCCACGCCCGGGGAGCTCGACGGGCTCACCGTCGGCGACCTCGCGACCGCCGTCCTCGGCGTGGTCGAGCGGGCACAGGCCCGGCGCGGCGACCCCGGGGCGCCGTTCTGGTACGCGGGGGTGTCGGTCGGTGGCGCGGTCGGCCAGCGGCTGCTGCTGGACGCGCCCGGCCGGGTGCTCGGCGCCGCGCTCGTCTGCACCACCACACGGTTCGGCGAACCGACTGCGTGGGCCGAGCGCGCCGACCTGGTGCAGCGGGCGGGCACCCCTACGCAGGTGGAGGCGGCGGCCGGACGGTGGTTCGCCCCGGGATTTCTCGACCGCGCACCGGAGGTCGCCCTGCGGCTGCTGGCCGACCTGCAGACCGCCGACCGGTTCGGGTACGCGGCGGTGTGCCGGGCCCTGGGCGGCCACGACCTGCGGGGGCGGCTCGGCGTCGTCGACGTCCCCGTCGTGGCGATAGCGGGTGCGGCGGACCTGGCGACGACGCCCGCGCAGCTGGCGGAGATCGCGCAGATCGTCCCCGGGGCGCGGCTGAGGGTGCTGGACGGGGCAGCGCACCTGGTGCCGGCCGAGCGGCCGCAGGCTGTTGCCGCGCTGGTCAGGGATCTGGTGGAGGGGCGGGTGGCGGCATGACCGACCGCGACGACCAGCGCCGCGACGTCGGCACCACCGTGCGGCGCGAGGTGCTCGGCGACGCGCACGTGGACCGCGCCGTCGCGGGCACCACGGCGTTCACCGCCGACTTCCAGGACTTCATCACCCGGTATGCGTGGGGCGAGATCTGGACCCGGCCGGGGCTCGACCGGCGGAGCCGGTCGATGATCACGCTGACCGCCCTGGTCGCCGGGGACCACTGGGAGGAGCTGGCCATGCATGTCCGCGCTGCCGTGCGCAACGGACTGAGCGTCGACGAGATCAAGGAGGTGCTGCTCCAGACCGCGGTCTACTGCTCGGTGCCGAGCGCCAACCGCGCGTTCCGGATCGCCCAGGAGGTGCTGGGCGAGGAAGGACTCATCTGAGACATGCTGTGGGGACGGCCCAGGCCGCGACCTGCCGGGGGCTTCAGCAGATCGCGGCCTGGAGAGGTCCGGTACGTTCCGGCGCTATGTCCGGCTGCGGTTGACCAGGCCGATGACCAGGCTGGCCACGAGCACGATCACACCGATCCAGATGAGGAACTGGCCGATCTCAGTGGCGACACCGAGAATCACGAGAGCCACACCGACCAAGACGAGAATGAGCCACGAGGGCATGTTGATCTCCTTCCTCCTCACAGCGCACTGTCGCGCCGTGCTGTGTTCAACACTGCTCCCGTTCCCAGTTACTCGCATCTCGGTCATATTTGGCATCCCGGGAAGCGGCTCAGATCGCCGGCGGCGGGAGTGCCGGGCCGTGGTGGCCGCCGGCGGGCGGCGCTCCCCAGCGGTACCGCAGGGAGACCATCCGCAGGGCGAACACCACCGCGGCGATCGCCGTCCCGGTGCCGACACCGAACCAGCCCGCCCAGGAGGCCAGACTGGTCAGCCCGGCCCCGATCAGCGCGGGGATTGCGTACAGGCCGCGGGCGCGGAAGATCTGCGGCACGTCGTTGGCGACCACGTCACGGATGACGCCCCCGCCCACGGCGGTGACCACGCCGAGGATCGCGGACGCCGTCGGGTTCATCTCCGCCGCGAGCGCCACCAGCGTGCCGGTGACGGAGAAGAGCGCCATGCCCGCGGCGTCGAAGGTGAGCAGGAGGTCGTGGTAGCGCTGCACGGCGTGGGCGAAGAAGTACACGACCACCGCCGCGACGACCGGCGGGACCAGGTAGATCGGCGAGTCGAACGCGCGCGGCACGCCGGCGTCGATGATCACGTCCCGCAGGATGCCTCCGCCGAGGCCGACGCAGGTGCCCAGCAGGAGCGAGCCGACGATGTCGAACTGGCGCCGGACGGCGAGCAGCGAGCCTGACACGGCGAAGAAGAAGACGCCCAGGAGGTCCAGGACGAGCGACGTCCACGCCACGTGGGGCTCCTTTCCGCGGGAAACGCCTGACAGGCAAGCGTAGAGCGGAACGGGGCGATCAGCTGCGGTCGAGCCCGAGGACCCGGCGGGCGTTGCCCGCGTACAGGGCGGGCAGCAGGTGTGCGGGCAGGTCGGCGCCGGAGATCTGCCAGCGGCCCTGCGGCGGCACGTCGTCGCCCGGTGCGTAGTCGAAGCATTCGTCGTCGGTCTCGAGGAAGCGGAGGTAGACCTCGAGCTGCTCGGGGGACAGCGGGAAGGCGTCCGTGCCGAAGAGCACGCGGTCGGGGAAGGCCTCGACGAGCCGGCGGAACCGTCGCGGCTGTCGCCCCAGCTCGCCGAGCCGGCCCGCGATGTCGACGACGAGGTTCGGCGCCGCGTTCAGCAGCCGCTCGACGCGGTCGAGGTCCTCGGCGACGCAGCCGACGTGCGCGCCGATGTACCGCGTGCCGGGCGTCGCCACGAGCAGCCGCTCGAACGCGTCCAGGAGCTGGTCGAACGACGGGTAGCGGTCACGGTCGGCGAACGACCAGTCGGGCTGGCCGACGAGCTCGTCGAACCGCTCGTTGTGCGCGTCCAGCGGCTCGAAGAACGCCTTCGGGTCCGCGACGTGGATCAGGACGGGCAGGCCGAGCTCACCCGCCAGGGCGAGCACGTCGACCACGCGCTGGTCGTCCGGCGCCACGAGCTCGCCGTCGGGCCCCACGACCGTGAGACCTACGTTCTTCCACACCTTGACCCCGCGGGCGCCGCGTGCGGCGCTGTCGCGCAGCTGGTCCTGGATCTCGCGCTCCCCGCCGGGGCGGCGCAGGAGGGTCCAGTCCACCTGGCAGAACGTCAGGAAGCGTCCCGGATGGGCCCGGTCGTACCGGTCGAGGTTGGCTTCGAGCTCGTCACCCCACAGGCCGTCGAGGTTGACGACGGTCTCCAGACCGGCGTCGTCCATCATCCGGAGCAGTGCCGCGACGTCGGGTGCGCACCAGTCGGTGGTGAGCCAGCGCCCGAGGTGGTTGTGCACGTCGATCGCGGGCACCGACGCGCGCTGGACCCGCGTGACGGGCACGCTGACCTGGGGTCGCGGGGCCCAGTCGACGAGCCGGAGGTCCGGCACCGAGACGGTAGCGGGGCCCGTGGCTCCCAGGGGGCTGTGGTCGTGGCTCATTACTGGCTCCTCGGCGACGGTGCTGGAAAGTGCTCGACGTGAGCGGCACGTCACCGAGGATCGGGCATGCCTGAGCAGATTGCCGACTTGTTACGCGAATCAATCACTCAGAGTGATCGAGTTCGGCAGTCTTGGTGACTGCCGCGCAACTGTCGAGCACGATGGGCGTCGACGGGGCCGAGCAGTCGGCGCCAAGCACAGGTGCCCGGCAGCGGGTGCCCCGGACGACGACAGGAAGCTGCACGTGAGCATCAGCACCACTACCGAGCGTGAGATCCGCAGCCAGCCCGAGGTCTGGGCACGCGCCGTCGCCGCGGCGGGGGAGGGTGCGCGGGTGCTGGGCCGGCCGGGCGAGCGGGTTCTGCTGCTCGGCTGCGGTACCAGTGCGTTCGTCGCCGAGTCGGTCGCCGTCCTGCGCGAGCGGGCCGGGCACGGCGAGACCGACGCCGCCTACGCGTCGGAGTGGACGCCGGGCCGCACCTACGACCGGGTGGTCGTGATCAGCCGGTCGGGAACCACGAGCGAGGTGCTCGAGGCACTGGCCCGGGTGCCCGCGGGCACGGTGAAGGCGGCGGTCGTCGGTGTGGCCGGCTCGCCGGTGGCGGAGGCGGCCGACGAGACGCTCGTGCTGGACTTCGCGGACGAGGAGTCGGTGGTCCAGACGCGGTTCCCGACGTCGGTCCTCGCGCTGGCGCGCACCGGGTTCGGCGAGGACCTGTCGCCGGTGCTCGACCAGGCGGCAGAGGCGCTCACCGCGCCGCTCCCCGTGGACCCGGCGCGGTTCGGCCACTTCGTCTTTCTCGGCAGGTCCTGGAGCTACGGGCTGGCGCAGGAGGCAGCGCTCAAGATCCGCGAGGCCGCACAGGCCTGGTCGGAGTCGTACCCGGCCCTCGACTACCGGCACGGACCCGTTGCCGTGGCGGGGGAGACCAGCCTGGTGACGCTGTTCGGCGACGCCGACCCGGCGCTCGCCGCCGACATCGAGCGCACGGGCGCCACCGTCCAGCACTGGGACCTCGATCCGCTGGTCCAGCTGGTGCAGGCGCAGCGCCTCGCCGTCGAGCTCGCGGGGGCGCGCGGGCTGGACGCGGACAACCCGCGGCACCTGACCCGGTCAGTGGTGCTCGGATGAGCCACAGGTACACCCCGAGCCCGCAGGCGTGACGGCTGTCCCAAGAGGACAGCCCAGTAGACAGCTCAACAAGACAACCCAAGAAGACAGCGAAGTACGCAGAAGGAACGAGGACGATCATGCTGCGTCAACACAGAGGTACCTCCCGAGGACGGGCCGCCGCCGGCGTCGCCGCCCTGCTCACGACGACGGCCCTGCTCGCCTCGTGCTCCTCGGGTGCGCAGGGTGCGACGACGCTCGACAAGGATGCCGACGTCACGCTCACCTGGTGGACGGGCCAGGCCGACCAGGCCCAGACCATCCTCACCGGGCTCGCCGAGGAGTTCGAGGAGGAGCACCCCAACGTGACCATCGAGGTCTCGTCGGGGGCGCCGTCGACGGAGGACCTGCTCCAGAAGCTCTCGTCGTCGTTCGCCGGGGGCACCTACCCCGACATCTCGTATGCGTTCGGTTCGTGGGCGAGCGAGCTCGCGGAGTCCGAGCGGACGCTCGACATCACCGAGCAGGTGACCGACCCCGCCGTCGGCTGGGACGAGTTCTCGGGCGCGGCGCAAGCCACGGCCCGGCCGACGGGCGACGCCACCATCGGGTTCCCCGCCGTCGTGGACAACCTCTCCCTGATCTACAACAAGACGGTCTTCGACGAGGCGGGCGTCGAGTACCCGACCGCCGACTGGACGTGGGACGACTTCCGCGCCGCGGCGAAGGAGCTCACCGACCCCGCCACCAGCACCTACGGGTACGCGTACTCGGTCTCCGGGTCGGAGGAGACCACCTGGCAGTTCTGGCCGCACCTGTGGCAGAACGGCGGCGAGATCCTCGACGAGTCCGGCACGGAGGCGACCTTCGACTCGGAGGCCGGGGTCGAGGCGCTCACCCTGCTGCGGGACATGGCCGTCGAGGACAAGTCGGTGTACCTCGACCAGACCGACACCAAGTTCGGGCAGATCTTCGCGAGCGACCAGATCGGCATGATCACCTCTGGCCCGTGGTCGCTGTACGACCTCCAGGTCGCCGGGACGGACTACGGCGTCGTACCCCTGCCCGGGACCGACGGCAAGCACACGACGATCTCGGGCGCGGACCTGTGGGTGCTGTTCGACCACCAGGACGCCAACCGTGAGTACTGGTCGTACGAGTTCACGAAGTGGCTCACCGACCCCGAGCAGGACGTGCGCTGGAACGTCGTCTACGGCAACCTCCCGCTGCGCGAGAGCGAGATCGAGTCGCCCGAGTTCCAGGCGCAGGTCAAGGAGATGCCCGGCCTCGACGTGATGGCCGAGAACAGCGTGAACGCGACCATCCCGCGCCCCACCGTCCCGGGCTACGTCAATCTCTCCGAGGCGATCGGCACCGCGATCTCCCAGGTGCTGCAGGGCGAGGGCGAGCCGGCCGAGGCGCTGACACGAGCCGCGGACGAGGCGACCGACGCGCTGGCGGACAAGTGACGGCGACCGCCGTCCGGACCAGGCGGGCCGTCCCTCACCGGCGGCCCGCCTCGGCCCGCAGGGTCCGGGACGGCCTCACCGGGTGGGGGTTCGTCGCGCCAGCGACCCTCATCGTGCTGGGCCTGTCGATCTTCCCCGCGGTCTGGGCGTTCCTGCTCTCCCTGCAGGACTGGAACGGCTTCTCCACGCCCGAGCCGGTCGGGTTCGACAACTACCGCGAGATGGCCACCGACGCGGACCTCGCGGCCGCCGCCGGCCACACCCTGCTGTACACCGCGCTGTTCGTGCCCGCCTCGGTACTGCTGGGCCTTGGCCTCGCCGTGGCGCTGAACCGGCGCATCGTGCTGGTCGGCCTGTACCGCACACTGATCTTCCTGCCGTTCGTCGTGTCGGCCGCCGCGACCGGCATCCTCACGACATACCTGTTCAACCCCCAGTTCGGGCTCGTCAACAACGTGCTGCGGGTCGTCGGGCTGCCGCAGCAGGGCTGGCTGGAGGACCCGCACCAGGCGATGGTGGTCCTCGCGATCATGTCGCTGTGGGGGCAGGCCGCGTTCACCACGGTCATCTACCTCGCCGCGCTCCAGGACATCCCCGCCGAGCTCGAGGAGGCCGCCCGCGTCGACGGCGCCAACCGCTGGCAGTCGTTCTGGCACGTGACGTTCCCCCAGCTCGCGCCCGTGACGGTGTTCGTGGCGATCTGGCAGACGATCCAGGCGATCCAGCTCTTCGACCTGGTCTACACGACCACTCGCGGCGGGCCGCTCAAGGTGACGGAGACGATCGTGTACTACTTGTGGACCTCTGCCTTCAAGGACCTCGAGTTCGGCTACGCGTCGGCGGTGGCCTACGGGCTGTTCGCCGTCACCCTCGCGATCACCATCGGCGTGACGATCTACTCGCGCCGCAGCACGGTAGGTGGATTCTGATGACCATGATCCGCGTGCCCGCCGGCCCGCTCCCCGCGCCGCCGTCGGCCACGGAGGCCGAACCCCTGCCGCGGCGCAAGCGCCGCACGGGCTGGTCGCACCTCGTGCTCGTACCCGTGGCGCTGCTGTTCGCCACGCCGTTCGTGCAGATGTTCCTGACCTCGCTGACGCCCGAGTCGGAGATCAACCGGTTCCCGCCGCGCTTCTTCCCCTCCGAGCTGACGCTCGACGGGTACGCGAAGCTCTTCCGCGACACCGACGTGCTCCTGTGGACCGGCAACACGGTGCTGGTCTCCCTGGTCGCGGTGGTCTCCCACCTCGCCCTGTGCTCGCTCGCGGGCTACGGCTTCGCGCGGCTGAAGTTCCCGGGACGCAACGTCGGGTTCCTCATGATCATCGCGACGATCATGATCCCGACCCAGCTCCTCATGGTGCCCACCTACGTGATGTTCGCCCGCGTCGGCATCATCGACACCCTCGCGGCGGCGATGGTGCCGTGGCTCGCCTCGGTGTTCGGGATCTTCCTGATGCGCCAGTTCTTCCTGTCGCTCCCCGCCGAGCTCGAGGAGGCAGCGGTGCTCGACGGCTGCTCCCGCTGGGGCACGTTCTGGCGGATCATCCTGCCGCTCGCCCGGCCGGCGCTCGCGACGCTGGCGATCTTCACGCTGCTGAGCTCCTGGAACGACCTGGTCTGGCCGCTGATCGCGATCAACGACCCCAGTGCCTTCACGCTGCAGCTGGGTATCACCAACTTCCAGGGCGCACGGCGCACCGACTGGTCGCTGCTCATGGCGAGCAACGTCGTGGCGACGCTGCCCCTGATCCTCTTCTTCGTCTTCGCGCAGAAGCAGTTCATCGCCACCATGACGTTCACGGGAGTCAAGGGATGACCGAGCTCGAGACGGCCGCCGGTACGGGCGCCGCCGGACCGCACACGCCGCACGTCCCGCTGCCCGTCGTCGTGGTGGGGGACGCGAACGTCGACCTCGTCCTGCGCGGCGACGTCGTGCCCCGCTTCGGGCAGGCCGAACAGCTCGCCGACTCGGGCGACCTGGTGCTGGGCGGCTCGGCGAGCATCGCGGCGTCGGGCATCGCACGCCTGGGCGTGCCGACGTCGCTCGTGGCGCGCGTGGGCGCCGACACGTTCGGCACGTTCACGCTCGACGCCCTGCGCGGATGCGGGGTCGACGTCGGCTCCGTCGAAGTGGCGGACGACGAGCCGACCGGGCTGTCTGTCATCCTCTCCACACCCGAGGACCGGGCGATCCTCACGGTGCCCGGGACCATCCCCACGCTCACCGGTGAGCAGGTCAGCCGGGTGCTCGACGCACGGAGCGCGCCAGGGCTGCTGCACGTCGCCTCGTACTTCCTGCAGCCGGGCCTGGCACGGGACCTGGCCGGCGTGCTCGCGCGCGCGAGGTCCCAGGGCTGGTCGACGAGCCTCGACACGAACTGGGACCCGGACGAGGTGTGGGCCGGTCTCGACCAGGTACTGCCGCACCTGGACCTGCTGCTGCCCAACCGCAACGAGCTGCGCGCGATCGCGGGTGCCCTCGGCGAGTCGGCGGACCTGGACGACGTGGCGCTGGCGGTCCGGATCGCGCAGCGCGGCCCGCGGGTGGTCGTCAAGGACGGGGCCGACGGCGGCTGGTCGGTCGGTGCCGACGGCGCCGTCGTGCGAGCGCCGGGCGTGGCCGTGGACGTCGTGGACACGACCGGCGCGGGGGACAGCTTCGACGCGGGCTACCTGGCCGCCCTGGCGTACGGCGTCGCGGACGAGGGCACACGTGTGCGGTGGGCGACCGTCGCCGGCTCCCTGTCGACGCTCGGCTCCGGCGGGACGGGACGGCAGGCGACCCCGAGCGACCTGGAGCGGGAGCTCGCGCGGTGATCTCCGCGATAGCGCTCAGCCCGTCGCTCGACGTCACGTACGTGGTAGACGAGCTGGAGGGGATCCAGCGCCCGCGTTCGGTGCACCGCGTCGCGGGAGGCAAGGCGCTGAACGCGGCGCGTTCGGCCGCGGCGCTCGGCGCGCGGGTCTCCGCGGTGGCGGTGCTCGGCGCGGGCGTGGGGCAGGACGTCGCCGCAGGCGCGCGGGCCGACGGCGTCGACGTGCACGTGGTGCCCGGCGAGGAACCGACGCGCGCGTGCATCTCGATCTTCTCGGCAGGTACCGGACGGCTCACCGAGGTCTACGAGCGCGCCGTCCCGGTCTCCGCGGGCGAGGCTGCCACCGCACTGGACATTGCCGTCGGGCTGGCCGCTGACCGGCCGGGGTGGTGGCTGATCTCGGGCGGCCTGCCGGAGTCCGCTCCCGAGGGCCTGCTCGCGGACGCCGTGCGCCGCCTGCGCGACGCAGGGGTCCGGGTCGCCGTCGACAGCCATGGGGCGGCGCTGCGCGACGCTGTCGGGGCCCGCCCGGACCTCGTGAAGATCAACCGCGCGGAGGCGCTGGAGCTGGTGGGTGGTGCTGGTGGCGTCGGTGCCGGCGGTGCCCGCGGTGCCGGTGAGGGCGGCGGCGAGCCGTCGGTGCTCGAGCTGCTCGCCGCGGTGCACGCGCGCACCGGCGGGCTGGTCGTGGTGACGGACGGCGCCGCCGGGGCCTGGGCCACCGACGGCGACCAGGTGCTGCGCGCACGGCTCACCGGGCACACGGGAGGTTTCCCGGTGGGGAGTGGCGACTCGTTCCTGGGCGGGCTGCTCGTCGCGCTCGACGGCGGCGACGACCTCGCCGCGGCGATGGCGCTCGCGACGGCTACCGGGACCGCCAACGCACAGGTCCCGGGAGCGGCGATCCTGGACCCGGACCTGGCTCGCCGCCTCGTCCAGGAGGTACAGGTGACCGCGGCCGGCTGAGCGCGCCGAACCGCAACTTCCACGTCCGGTTCCGTGCCGAACCGGACCGCGGCTGGCTGAGCGCGCCGAACCGCAACCTGCACGTCCGGTTCTGCGCCGAACCGCAACCTGCACGTCCGGTTCCGTTCCGAACCGCAACCTGCACGTGTATCAGGGCCCCGATGGGCGCGTAACCTTCGGATGGGCGATCAGATAGACCAGCAACTTGCGGTTCGGCGACGTCGGGCAGTCCAGATAGACCAGCAACTTGCGGTTCGGCGACGTCGGGCAGTCCAGGTAGACCAGCAACTTGCGGTTCGGTGACGTCGGGCCGGCCGGGAGGACGAGCAGGTCGCGGTTCGGTGGCGAGGGTGGGCCCGCCGTCCGACCGTCGTTGTCAGTCCGGGACTATCTGGATCTCCACGCCCTCCGCCTCGATCGCGGCCAGGGCCTCCGGGTCGGCCGAGGAGTCCGTCACCAGCACGTCGATCTCCGAGAGGTCGGCGACCTTCGCGAGCGTCACCCGGCCCACCTTCGAGCCGTCCGCGACGACCACCACGTGCTCGGCGTGCGCGAGCATCGCGTGGTTGGTGCGGGCCTCGGTCTCGTCGTGGGTGGTCGCGCCGCCGCGCACGCTGATGCCGTCGGTGCCCAGGAACGCCGTGCCGACGTTGATGGCGTTGAACGTGTTCTCGGCCAGCGCCCCGACGGCCTCGAACGAGCTCGACCGCACGAACCCGCCGGTCATGATGACCTTCAGGTTGCTCCGCGACGCGAGCTCGGTGGCCGTGGTCAGCGCGTTGGTCACGATGGCGAGGTCGGGGCGGGTGGCGAGCTCGCGCGCGACGGCGGCCGCCGTCGTGCCGCCGCTGATGGCGACCGAGTAGCGCCCCGCCGGGAGCAGCCCCGCGGCGTGCTCGGCGATACGCACCTTCGCGTCCCGGAACCGGTTGTCGCGCAGCTGCACCGGGACCTCGGTGGTGGGGTCGAGCGCGCGGACGCCCCCGTGCGTGCGGACCAGCAGGCCCTGCTCCTCCATGGCGGCCAGGTCGCGCCGCATCGTCGCCGAGGACACGCCGAGCTCGCGGACGAGGTCGGTGAGCCGGGCCGTGCCCTGTTCGTTGACGTAGGTCAGGGTCCGCATCATGCGCTCGGTGCGCTTGTGCGAGATGGCGCGTGGTTCTGACTCCGCCGTGGTCGCCATACCGTTCCCTTCTCGAACCGCTCACTCAAACTGATCGTTTATCGCGAATTCTGATCGTATTCTTGCACATCTCGCGCGGGCCCCCGGATGATCGACGCCATGGTCAGCATCGCGTTCATCGGCGCCGGGAGCGTCGTCTTCACCCGGCAGCTCGTCGCCGACATCCTGCGTTTTCCCGAGCTCGTGGACGCCCGCCTCGTGCTCCACGACATCGACCCCGAGCGGCTCGACGTCGCCGAGGCGACGGCGCGGCAGGTCGACCGCCAGCTCGGCGGCCGGGCCACCGTCGTCGCGACGGCCGACCGCCGCACGGCGCTCGACGGCGCGGACTTCGTCATCAACATGATTCAGGTGGGCGGCGTCGACGCGACGATCGCCGACCTCGAGATCCCCGCACGGCACGGGCTGCGCCAGACGATCGGCGACACGACCGGCGTGGGCGGGATCTTCCGCGCCCTGCGCACGTTCCCCGTGCTCACGGCGCTGGCCGCCGACATGCGCGAGCTGTGCCCGGACGCGTGGCTGCTCAACTACACCAACCCCATGGCGATGAACGTCTGGTGGCTGTCCGTGGTCGCCCCCGAGCTCAAGGTCGCTGGGCTGTGCCACAGTGTCTACTGGACCGCCCACGACCTCGCCGAGCTGGTGGGCGTGCCGGTGGAGGAGACCCGCTTCCGCGCGGCCGGCGTCAACCACCAGGCCTGGCTGCTTCAGTGGGAGCACAAGGGGCAGGACCTCTACCCGGTGCTGCGCGACCGCATCCGCGCCGACCCCGAGCTCGAGCGCCGCGTGCGCGTCGAGATCTTCCGCCGCATCGGCTACTACCCCACGGAGACGAGCGAGCACTCGTCGGAGTACCTGTCGTGGTTCCTGCGCTCGGATGCACAGATCGAGCGTTACCGGCTGGAGCCGCTGGAGTACGTCGGCATCAGCCGTGAGAACCTCGCGGAGCTCGACCGGGCGAAGCGGACCCTCGCCGCGGGTGGCGAGCTGGAGCTCGAGGAGGGCGCGAGCGAGTACGCGCCGCAGATCATCCACTCGATGGTCACCGGCACGCGCCGCGAGGTGCACGTCAACGTGCCCAACCGCGGGCTGATCGACAACCTGGGTCAGGACGCCGTCGTCGAGGTGCCCGCGATCGTCGACGGCTCGGGCGTCGCGCCGGTGGCGATGGGGGCGCTGCCGATCCAGTGCGCCGCCGTCAACCAGGCGTACGTCTCGGTCGGACGGCTGACCGTCGAGGCCGCCCGCACCGGCGACCCGCTCCTGGTCCGCCAGGCCGCGCTGATGGATCCGAACACCGCCTCGACGCTGACCCCTGAGCAGATCTGGGCGGTCTGCGACGAGCTCACCGCCGCGCACGGCGACCTGCTGCCCGAGGCGCTGCGCAGCAGTGTCGTCCTGGGCGGCCCGGCGGGCGTGCTGTGACCCTGGCAGCCACGGGATCCCTGATCGCCGACGCCGTGCGGGCACAAGGTGCCGTCCTCGCGTTCAACGTCATCACGCTCGAGCACGCCGAGGGCATCGTCCTCGGGCTCGAGGCGGCCGGCCTGCCCGGGATCCTGCAGGTGAGCGAGAACGCGGTGAACTTCCACGGCGGGCGGATGGCGCCGCTGGTGGCGGGGTGCCGCGAGGTCGCGGCGTCGGCGGGCGTGCCGGTCTCGGTGCACCTCGACCACGTGCAGGACCTCGAGCTGGCCCGGTCGGTCGTCGCGAACGCCTGGCCGCTCGGCGTCTCCTCGCTCATGGTGGATGCCGCGCACCTGGAGTACGAGGCGAACGTCGCGACGACGGCGGAGCTCGCCGCGGCCGGGCACCGCACCTCGCTGTGGATCGAGGCCGAGCTCGGCGCGATCGGCGGCAAGGACGGTGCCCATGCGCCGGGCGTGCGCACCGACCCGGACGAGGCGGCGTCCTTCGTGGCGCGCACCGGCGTGGACGGACTCGCCGTCGCCGTGGGCAGCTCGCACGCCATGACGAGCGCGACGGCAAAGCTCGACCTCGACCTGATCGCCCGCCTCGCGGAGCGCCTCTCCGTGCCGCTCGTGCTGCACGGGTCCTCGGGGGTGCCGGTCCCGGCGCTCCGGGCCGCGATCGCCGCGGGCATCCGCAAGGTCAACGTCGGTACGGCGCTCAACGTGGGCTACACGGCCGAGGTGCGGCAGTACCTCGCGGCCGACGGCGCGGTGACCGACCCGCGCAAGTACCTCGCCCCGGCACGGGCCGCGGTGCGGGACGTCGTCGACCAGCTCTGCACCGAGATCCTGCGCGCCTAGGACGCTCTCGGAAGCAGCCGACGGGGCCGGCAACCGGTCGCTCTCGCCCGGGATCCTGAGGCGATCGCCACGGCGGTCGCTGGGGCGCGCGAGTGATCCGGGACGACCGTACGGTGTCGAGATGGGCCCAGCAGCCAGAGCCGTCGATCATGCGATCGTGATGTACCAGCGTCGGATCTCGCCGCGGAAGGGCTGGCGCTGCGCCTACGGCGTCCTGCACGGCGGCGAGGGGTGCTCCGGCGCAGCGCGGGACCTGTTCTCCCGCAGGGGCCTCGTGCGGGGTGCCGTGCCCATGGTCGTGCGGTTTCTCGCGTGCTACCAGGCCGCCAGGATGCTGGCCCTTGCCGACGTGCAAGGCGTGTGCTGCTGCGGGCCCATCCCGATCCCGTTCGGCTGGAAGTCGCCCCGAAGCTGATGTGGTGATGCCCCCTGGCCGGCGAGTTCGCCGGCCAGGGGGCATCACCTTCCGCACCGGCTGTGGGATGCCAGGCCTCGACAGGCCCGTCCAGCGGTGGTGGGGGAGATCGGTCAGGAGAGTCCGGGGACCTCGCCCAGGGTGAGGTACCCCGGCGCGTCCTGGTCCTGGGTCGTGTTGGCGAAACGCAGCGGCTCCCCGCCCGTCATGACGTTGGGGACGTGGAAGGCCACCGTGGCACCGGCAAGGTTCCGGCCCCCGCCGTCGAGCGAGGCCTCCACGGTGGCGGAGGCGCCGGGCTGGATGCTCGGCAGGTCGGCGTCGACGGCGGTCCGGCGGACCACCTCACCCTCGTCGTCCAGGACGACCAGCTCAGCCGGCCAGTCGCCGTAGAAGGGCGCGACGCCACGGTTGGTCAGAGTGAGCGTGACCGACGCCCCGCCACCGTTGTTCGTCAGTGTGGCCTGCGTGGCGGCGAGGTCGTACCCGAGGGCGGCAGCAGCGGCGACGGCCCGCTCGCGGTCGTCGCCGTCGTACCCGGTCGCCCATGCCTGGTGGTTGATGATCCAGGAGGCGTGCGACGCCGCGGTCGAGCCGGCGACGTCGTAGTCGCGGCCGGCCGCGATCTCCTCGGCGGCGTTCGGGCAGTCGAGCGGCTCCGAGAAGATGCACGTCTGCAGCGGCGGGTACAGCTCACCGCCGATCGGCGCCGTGCGCCAGGCCTCGGTCATCCCGGCGGCCTGGACCTGGGCGAGGAAGTGCCAGTCCGTGGTGGGCAGGGTCGCGTACGCGAACGAGTCGTCGTGCAGCCCGAACGCGTGGGCGGCCACGTCGGCCGTGGGGTAGCGCGCCTGGAGCCACGTCTCGTCGAGGGCGGCGTCCCACGCGTCCCAGATCGTCGCGCGTGTCGCGGCGGACGGCATCCAGTCGATCCCCTCCGGGTTGGTCGGTTCGACGAGGCCGTTCATCGGGTACGTGTGGTCCTCGCCCCAGAAGCCGACCAGTCCGGCCGTGAGGTACGCGATCCGCGGGTCGCCGTCGTACCGCTCGCCCAGGGCGTCGATGAAGCCGGTGATCAGGCCCACGACCCGCGGGTCGTCGTAGTCGGGGGAGAAGCTGACGCCGTTGTTGTCCCAGAAGTCGTAGCGGCGCTCCTGGCTGATCCCGCCCTCGCCGAGCAGGTACGCGGGCACGCCGGAGTCGCGGCCGGGGTAGTCGAGGTAGAAGCGCAGGACCGACTGGTGCCCGCGCGCCGCGATGCTGGAGAGGTAGGCCTCCACCCGGGTCCAGTCGTAGGTGTCCTCGCCGGTGACCACCGCGTCGACCGGCAGGTAGAACCACTCGAGCGTGTGCGGGAACGACGGGTCCGCGGCGTCGAGCGTCTGGCCGGGTTCCGGGGCGAACGGCAGGAAACCCTTGAGCGGGTTGTCCGCCAGCGCGGCGGTCTGCTCGAGCGTCACAGAGTGGGTCACAGAGTGGGTCACGGCGCGGGTGCCGCCGCGGTTGCCGGCGTCGCCACCGGACGACGCGCCCGGCGCGGCCGCGGCGCTGGTCCAGGCGCCCGTGCCGCCCAGCAGGGCCACGGCGCCCAGCGTGACGACCCCGAGCAGGCCGGCGGCGGAAGCTCTTCTTCGGTGACCTGACGTGGTGCGTGGAACTGACATCGACAGTCCTCCTTGACCGAGCGAACGACGCCGGGCACGTCCCGGCGCCGTGCGGCCATCACAGCAGGAGTGAGCAGGTTATGCAAGAGGCTTGACATGGTTCTGTCAAACTGCTTGCCTAACGCCTGGCCCGAAGTGGGCCGCAGCCCATGAGGAGGGTCTCGATGACGAGAGCGATGACTGTCGACCTGCGCCGGCGTCGTGCGCCGGCCGTGCCGCGGCTGCGCAGGGCCGACAAGTGGGCCGCCGCCGTCCTGCTGTTCCCCGCGCTGCTCGGCTTCGTCCTGTTCTACCTGTACCCGACGGTCCGGGGCGTCTACTACTCGATGACGGACTTCAACCTGCTCAAGGAGCCAGGTTTTGTGGGCGCCGAGAATTTTCGGACGCTCGTCGCCGACCCGCAGGTGTGGACGTCGCTGCGCATCACCGCCGTCTTCGCGCTGGCGAACCTCGTGGTCATGCTGGTGCTCGCGCTCGGGCTCGCCGCGCTCATGCAGCGCCTGCGGCTGCGCACCTGGGTGCGCTCGCTCCTGCTGCTGCCCTGGCTGGTCCCCAACGTGGCGATCGCGCTGATCTGGGGCTGGCTGCTGGACGCCAACGTGGGCTTCCTGAAGAACCTGCTCGACTCGACAGGGATCGAGGGGGTCACGTTCTACAACCCCGACGCCGCGCTCTGGATAGTGGTCGGCATCTCGGTCTGGTCCGGTCTCGGCTACACGGCGTTGCTGCTGTACGCGGGGATGCTCCAGGTGCCCGCGGAGCTGTACGAGGCGGGCGCGCTCGACGGCGCGAGCGAGACGCGGATGTTCTTCCGGCTGACGCTTCCCCTGATCCGGCCCGTCCTCGCCCTGGTGCTCGTGGTGTCGCTCATCGGGTCGTTCCAGGTGTTCGACCTGGTGCAGGTGGGGTACGGCAACAACCCGATCCCCGAGGTCCGCGTCATCTACTACTACATCTATCAACAGGCATTCGCGTTCTACAAGATGGGCTATGCCTCCGCGATAGCGATCCTGCTCGTCGTCATCCTCGGGGCGCTCACCTACGTGCAGCTGCGTCTCATGCGTGCCAACCGATCGGACCTGTCATGAGCGCGACCGCCACACGTCCCCGGACCAGCCGGGCCGGGCGCCCAGCCGTCCGGCAGCGTCCCGCACGCCGCCCGCGCCCCGCCGTCCGACCGGGCAGGGTGGTGGCCTGGGTGGCCGTGGCGGTGGTGATCGTCGCGACGGTCTTCCCCTTCTTCTGGATGGTGCGCACCGCGTTCACCCCCGCCGCGGGGCTCATCGAGGAGGCCGGCCGGCTGTGGCCGACCGACCCGACGCTGGTCAACTTCCGGCGCGTGCTGGGGCTGACGAGCGTGGAGGAGGCGGTCGCGGCGGGCGGCACCGGAGCCGCCATCGACTTCGTCCGGTACACCGCCAACTCGCTGCTCTACGCCGGGTCCGTTGCGGTGATCCAGACGCTGTCGTGCGCTGCGGCGGCCTACGCCTTCGCGCGGCTGCACTTCCGCGGCCGGGACGCGCTTTTCGGCCTGGTCCTCGCAGGGCTGATGGTGCCGGGGATCTTCACGCTGCTGCCGAACTTCGCCCTCATGCGGGAGCTGGGCCTGCTCAACACCATGGTGGGGCTCGTCGCGCCCGCGCTGCTGATGAGCCCGTTCACCATCTTCTTCCTCCGCCAGTTCTTCCTGTCCCTGCCGACCGACGTCGAGGAGGCGGCGATGCTCGACGGTGTGGGCAGCCTCGGGCGCTTCTGGCGCATCGCCCTGCCGATGAGCCGCGGACCGCTCGCCACGATGATGCTCATCACCCTCGTGGGCATGTGGAAGGACTACCTGTGGCCGCTGGTCGCGGGGAGCTCACCCGAGACCCGCGTGCTGACCGTCGCGCTCGGGGTGTTCCAGCAGCAGTCGCCCAACACGGCACCTGACTGGACCGGGCTCATGGCCGGCGCCACCTTGTCGGTCGTCCCCGTACTCCTGCTGCTCGTCCTCCTGGGCAGGCAGCTCGTGCAGTCCCTCAACTTCTCCGGCGGGAAATGACCCCCGTAAGAACCGAAAGGAAGACCATGAAGAGGACCAAGGCGCTCGCGGCGCTCGGCGCCGCGTCGTTGCTGGCGCTCAGTGCGTGCTCCTCCGGAACCGGTGGCGACGACGCCGCCGGCGAGGCCGTGACGATCGACTACTGGCTCTGGGACGACACGCAGCTCCCGCTGTACCAGCAGTGTGCCGACGACTTCCACGAGCTCAACCCGGAGATCACGGTGACGCTCACCCAGACCGGATGGGCGCAGTACTGGCAGAACCTGAGCACGCAGATCACCGCCGGGACCGCCCCGGACGTGTTCACCAACCAGATCTCGTACTACCTCCAGTTCGTGCAGAACGGCCAGCTCCTCGACCTGACCGACCGCGTCGAGGCCTCCGACGTCGACCTCGCCGCCTTCAAGGAGGGCCTCGCCGACCGCTGGGTCTTCGAGGGCAAGCGCTACGGGCTGCCCAAGGACTGGGACACGGTGGCCCTCCTGTACGACACGGAGGTCGCGAAGGAGGCGGGCTTCAGCGCCGAGGAGATGAGCGCGCTGACCTGGAACCCGGACGACGGCGGCACCTTCGAGGAGCTGGTCCGTGCCATGTCGCTCGACTCAGCGGGTCGCACGGGCCTGGACCCGGCGTACGACAAGGACGACGTCGTCCGCTACGGGTACTACCCCGAGTGGGCGGACGGCGCCGTCGGCCAGAACGGCTGGGGCAACTTCGCCCACTCGGCCGGGTTCACCTACAGCGACGACGAGGGCGCGCCCACCTCGTTCAACTTCGACTCCGCCCCGCTGGTCGAGACCGCAGGCTGGCTGCAGGCGCTGATCGAGGACGGGTACGCGCCGCCGTTCGACGAGCAGTCCACGCTCGGCACCGAGGCCGTGATGACGAGCGGCAAGGCGGCCTCGACGATCACGGGCTCGTGGACGGCGTCCACGTACCTCGCCGAGGACGTGCCCGTGGACTTCGCCTTCGCGCAGGTGCCCGAGGGGCCGCAGGGCCGTACCGCCGCGACCAACGGTCTCGCCGACTCCGTCTGGGCCGGTACCGAGCACCCGGACCAGGCCTTCGCCTGGGTCGAGTACCTCGCCTCGCCGGCCTGCCAGGACACGGTGGGGGAGGCGGGCCTCGTGTTCCCCGCGCTGAATTCGGGTACGGAGGCGGCGCTCGCGGCACGCGAGGAGCAGGGCCTCGACTCGTCGGCGTTCGTCGGCGTCGCCGACGCGGGGGAGATCTTCGCCGTACCGGCGTTCAACAACGCCGCGGAGGTGAACGCCGCCGTCCAGGACGCCATGCAGGCGATCGCCCAGGGCGCCGACCCGGCCGAGCGTCTGGGGGAGGCGAACGACGCCGTCGAGTCGCTCTTCGAGTAGTCCGGACCGGCCCGAGCAGTCCAGACCGGCCGGCGGTCTTCGCCGTCGGCACACCGACCGACCTCGTGTCGGTCCGTCCCACGGCGGGAGCGGTGCGTGGCGCCGCTCCCGCCGTCCACGAGGAGAACGCATGTCAGTTGGAACCCAGGCCACCGTCCCGATGCGCCTCGCCGGCACGGTGTGTGCGGAGCGGCCGAGCTGGGCACGGCCGGCGACCGGGGTCGCGGAGACCTTCCTGAACGCCTCGCGCGTGTCCGTGCTGCACGGCCTCGCCGACGGCGACGTCTACCGGAACGGGCAGAACTCCTGGTCCCCGACGGGCTGGCGGCGGCTGTCGCAGGAGCCGCTGCGCGTCGCCGACGCCCGGCGCAGGCAGACCGCCGACGACACCGGCTGGGACGACCCGGCGCGGCACCACGCGTCGTGGATGATGACCGTGACCGACGGCGCCACCGCGTACCTGCTGGGCTGCCTGGAGGGCGAGACTCCCAGGCTGCACGCCGACCGGGACGTGCTCGCCGCCTGGACCGAGACGGGGCGGGACGCCTCCTGGGTGCTGCTGGCCGGCACCGAGGACGAGGTGTTCTCGCGGTACCGCGACCTGCTCGTGGACCGGTACGGCGTGCGGGGCGAGGATCCGGGGACCGTGTGGTCGTCCTGGTACTCGCTGTACGAGACGGTCTCGCGCGCGGAGCTCGACAAGATCGTGCCGCAGCTCCCGGAGCTGGGCTTCGACACGGTCCAGATCGACGACGGCTGGGAGGAGCTCGTCGGAGACTGGACGCCGAACGAGAAGTTCGCCGCGGGGATGAAGGACGCCGCCGCCGCGATCACCGACCGCGGGATGCGCCCCGGGCTGTGGATCGCACCGTTCATCGCGCTGCCGCAGTCGCGGGTGGTCCGGCAGAACCCGCAGATGCTGCTGCGCGACCTCGACGGTGTCCCGGTCCGCGCCGGGTCCAACTGGGGCACTGACTACCACACCTTCGACTTCACGCGGCAGGACGCGCGGGACTTCCTCGTCGACACGGTGACGCGCGCCGTCGACTGGGGGTTCAGCTACCTCAAGCTCGACTTCATCAACGCGGGCGCCGTGGCAGGGGTGCGCGCCGAGGACGTCGACCGGGAGGCCGCGTACCGTTCGGCGATCGAGCTGATCCGGGAGGCCGTCGGCCCGGACGTCTACCTGCTGGGGTCCGGCGCGCCGGTCTTCCCGTCGCTGGGGGTGCTGAACGCGGTGCGCACCGGGCCCGACGTCGCGCCCATGTGGGACAACTACGCCAGCGACGACCCGTCCGACGCCATGGCGCGCAACGCCGTCTTCAACGGCGTGAACCGGCTCTGGATGCGCGGCCTGATCGGCCTCGACCCCGACGTCGTGTACTTCCGGCGCCGGCGCAACCTGCTGAGCGACGAGCAGATGCAGTGGCTGCGGGACTGCGCGCAGCTCTCGGCGTTCCGCGCCGTCTCGGACCCGCCCGACTGGATCGAGCCGGCCGACCTTCCGGCGCTGCGTGAGTTCCTCACGAGTGCGCCGGCCACCGAACGCGTCGACCGGTACCGCTACCGGATCGGCTCACGACTGGTGGACTTCGGTCCGGCGATCGACGGCGGACCGGGTCACTACCCCCTTTAGTACCCCCTAGTACCCGCTCTAGGGGGTAGCCGGTCAGGCGTGCGCGCGGGGGCGTTCGGCGGGCAGCAGCCGTTCGGCGTAGAAGGTCGACTCGACGTCGGCCATGGCCAGCCGGACGGCCCCGCGCGCGACGTGGTCGGGCCCCAGGGAGGAGACCTTCACCTGGGGCATCCGCACGACGCTCTTGCTGAGCATCGCGCCGAACTCCGCGCCCCAGAGGTCCGCCCACGGCGTGTTGCCGCCGCCCAGCACGACTATCTCGGGATCGAGCGTGAGCACGACGGCGGCGGCCCCGGTCGCGAGGTCGCGCGCGTACCGCCACACCGCCTCGCGTGCCTCGGCATTGCCCTGCCGGGCCTGCCGGAACGTCCACGCGGACCGTTCGCTCTCCCGGAGCGACCCGGGCATGCCCGGCACCTGCTGCAGATCCTCCAGGGCGGTGAGCCAGCGGACGGCGGGGAGCGCGCCGATCTCCCCGGCGGCACCACCGTGGCCCCGCACCAGCCGGCCGTTGACGAGCGCCGCCGCTCCGGTGCGCAGCCCGGCGAGGATGTAGACGACGTCGCGGGCGCCGCTGACCACCCCCCACTCGTGCTCGGCGAGGAGGGCTACCTTGACGTCGTTCTCCACCTGGACGGGGCAGGTGAACCGGCGGCCGAGATGCCCGACGAGGTCGACCTCTGCCCAGCCCGGCAGCGGGCTCACCATCGAGGTGCGGCCGTGCGCGTCGACCGGACCCGTCACGGCGGCGGCGACCGACCAGACCGCTTCCGGCGTCGCACCCGCGCCGGCGAGCGCCGCCTCGACCACCTCGTCGAGCCGGTCGAGGCGCTGTGCGGGCGCCGCCGTCGGCTCGACGGCCAGCTCGTGCCCGGCCAGCACCGTGCCGGCGAGGTCGGTCAGCACAGCGCTGATCCGGTGCACCCCGATGTCGATCCCGAGGAGCCTGCCGATCTCGGCGTGGAAGCGGAAACGCTGCGGCGGGCGGCCGCCCTGACCGTTCGGCACCGGCTCCACCGCGACCACCCAGCCGAGGTCCGTCAGCTCGGACACCAGGGAGTTGATGCTCGGGCGGGACAGCCCGGTCGCGCGGACCAGCTCCGTCGTCGTCGAACCCGATCCTGCGCGGACCTCGCGGAAGGTGCGCACGAGGTTGAGGTCGCGGACCTGGGGATTCTCGCGCTTCGTCACGAGGCCCATCCTCTCGCGCCCGGCGGGCACCGGCCCAACCGAACGGCGGAGCGAGGGGTGGCTCAGGCGTCCCAGGCCTCGGTGAACTCGGCGAGGTCGATCTTGCCGTCGTCGTCGTTGTCGGCCTTGCCGAAGATCTGCTCGAGGTCCTTGTCGGAGGTCTCCTCGCCGCGGGTGGCCATGGCCTGGCGGAACTCGTCGGCGGTGATCCGGCCGTCGCCGTCGCCGTCGAACTCGGCAAACGTACGGGTGAGCTCGTCGTTGGTAGTCATGGGCAATACCTCCGCAATGTCGGAAACAAAGTCGGAGAGTATGCAACCACAGATCGGTCGCGCGGTGGCCCCCGAAACGGGCCCGGTTCCGCTACGGTGCGGGGGACTCGCTGACGTCCGGAGGGCCAGACCATGAGGTTGTACGCGGTAGCGCCTGCGCGGTGCGCCCGTCAGGTGCTCGGTGACCTGATGATGCTCGCCTGGATCGCGGGCTGGGCCTGGGCGGGTCGCACGACCCACGACGCGACGCTGACCCTCGGGCGGCCCGGTCTGGCGACGGCGTCGGCCGCCGACGAGATGGCCGGCCGGTTCCACGACGTGGAGGGCCGGATCGGCGGCATCCCTGGCGTGGGGGACAACCTGGCCGCGCCCTTCCGCGGCGCCGCCGACGCCGCCGAGAGCCTGGCCGCCGCCGGCCGGTCCCAGGCCGAGACGGTGGCCGACGTCGCGCTGCTGGTCGGGCTCGCGGTGTTCCTGATCCCGGTGCTGCTGATCGCCGTGCTGTACGTGCCGTTCCGGGTCCGGTTCATCCGGCGCGCGACCGCCGCCCGGCGGTTCGCGGGCGCCGATCCGCAGCTGCTGGCGCTGCGCGCCCTGGCGAAC
This sequence comes from Promicromonospora sp. NPDC050249, assembly GCF_040656015.1. Taxonomy (NCBI): domain Bacteria; kingdom Bacillati; phylum Actinomycetota; class Actinomycetes; order Micrococcales; family Promicromonosporaceae; genus Promicromonospora; species Promicromonospora sp. NPDC050249. The sequence continues at coordinate 103,149 of NZ_JBFAKY010000014.1, forward strand.
CAGCCGCTCCGGTCCCTGACCCGTGTCTCGGACGACCCGGTGGCCGCGTGGCGAGCCGGCGACCCGGCCGCGGTCCGCGAGCTGGCGGACCTGGAGCTGCGCTCCCTCGGCCTGAAGCGTTGAGTGCCGCTTCTTCCGCGAGGCAGAGCGCCTGTCCGGGTCTCCCTGGCGACACAGGGAGACTCGGACAGGCGATCTACCTCGCGGAAGAAGCCAGCAGGGCGGCCAGGGCTGCCGGGCGGGTGAACATCGGCCAGTGACCCGAGTCCAGGTCCACCAGGTCCACGTTCTTGGCCCGGGCGAGCTCCGGCACGTCGCCGGCCTCGATCCACTGCCTCGCCTGCTCTGGGGTGAACTCCGGGCACACGACGACGACCGGCACGTCGAACCGGCGCTCGTCGGTCAGGTGCACCACGCCTCGGGCGACCCCCTCGGGGACCGGGACCGCCTTGGCGGCGAAGGCGGCCTTGACCTCGTCGGAGAGGTCGGCGGAGTCCGGCCCCTCGAACGGCTCCCAGCCGGGGAACGGCATGACGCCGTCGGTCATCTCGAACAGGTCGGCGTAGAGCTTGCCGTCGTCCCACGGGAACCCGCCGATCAGCACCACGCCGGCGATCTTCTCCGGGCGTGCGTCGGCGGCGAGCCAGGCCAGGGTGCAGGCGGCCGAGTGGCCCACGACCAGCGGCCTTCCGGCTGTCGCGTCCACGGCCGCGAGCACCGCGGCGACCTGATCCTCCAGCGTCGCCGTCGTCGAGCCGTCGCCCTGTCCGGGAAGCGCGACCGGCACGGCACGGTGGCCGAGCGCCTCGAGCTCCGGGACTACGTCGTCCCAGGCGGACGTGTCGAGCCAGAGGCCGCCGATGAGCAGGATGTCCATGATTTCTCTCCCGTGGTGAGTGCGGCAGGATGCCGTTGAGCACCACGCTAGAACCAGTTCCGGACGTTCTGCTTCCGGATCAGAAGGCCGATGAGTTTTCCGTCGCTGGTCGTCTGAGATGGCAGAGGGCTGATGCATCCGCCAGGCCACCACTACCCAGGGAGAACCCCCATGAGCACCATAGTCGCCACCCACTTCGTCTCGCTCGACGGCAAGGTCGACCCCACCGGCGGGGACCCCGAGCTGCACGACACCGCGTGGACGTTCAAGACCGTCGCCCCGGCACCGGAGGCGTACGAGCTCAAGGGCCGTGAGCAGGAGGAAGCGGGCGCGCTGCTGCTGGGCCGTGCCAGCTACCAGATGTTCGCGCCCGTGTGGCCCGACATGGACGAGTTCGTGCGCTACAACACCCTGCCCAAGTACGTCGTCTCGACGACGCTCACCGAGGACGACCTGACCGACAACTGGGGCGAGACCACCATCCTGCGCTCGCTGGACGACGTCGCGAAGCTCAAGGACTCCGACGTCGGTGAGATCCAGGTGCACGGCAGCGTCTCCCTCACCCGGGCGCTCGCGGACGCGGGCCTCATCGACGCGTACCACCTGCTCGTGTTCCCGGTCCTCCTCGGCCAGGGCAAGCCGCTGTTCAGCGACGCCGACAAGGCGGCCCAGCAGCTCCGCCTCGTCGAGCACGAGGCGTACAAGAACGGCGTCCAGAAGCAGATCTTCGAGGTGGTGCGCTGACGGTCCCGTACCCCGACCGTCCCGCGCGATGACCGCCACATGCGATGACCGTCCCGGACCGATCGGTCCGGGACGGTCATCGCACCCGTCAGCGCAGGACGGTCAGCTCACGTCGCCGCGCCAGGAGCCCGTCTCGGCGCCGCGCGACTCGACGAACTCCTTGAACCGGTCGAGGTCACCCTGGACCCGGCGGTCGTCGAAGTTCAGGGCGCTGCCCACCTTCTCGGTGACGTTCCCGGGCTCCCAGTCCAACTGCACGGTGACCCGGGTCTGATCGTCCTGGAGCCGGTGGAAGGTGACCACACCGGCCTGCTGGGGTCCGGTCCTGCTCGTCCACGCCACCCGCTCGTCCGGGTGCTGCTCGGTGATCTCGGCGTCGAACTCCCGCTCGACCCCGCCCACCTTCGTCTTCCAGTGGGTATGGGTCGGGTCGAGCTGGCGGATCTCCTCGACACCCTCCATGAAGCGGGGGAACTCCTCGAACTGCGTCCACTGGTTGTAGACGGTGCGTACGGGGACGTTCACGTCGATCGACTTCGTGATGCTGGCCACGAGGCTCTCCTTTCGTCGGGTCCCCTCACCGTGACCCGGGCTGAACTCACTCGCACGTGCGCCGGGCACGCGCTCCGGGCACGCCCTGTGGGCATGGCCGTAGCCTGCACGTGTGCCCTCCGAGATCAGCCCCACCGCGCGTGCGCTCCGCGCGCTCGAGGTCCTGCAGACCCGCCCCGGCACGACCGCGAACGAGCTGGCCGACCGGCTGGGCGTCACCGAGCGGGCCGCCCGGCGCTACGTCGAGATCCTGCGCGAGGCCGGCATCCCCGTCTCCTCGGCCCGCGGGCCGCACGGCGGCTACCGCCTCGGCCGCGGGACCCGGCTCCCGCCCGTCACGTTCACCCAGACCGAGGCGCTCGGCCTGGTCATGGCGGTGCTCGACGGACACCCCGACGCGGACGGCGACGACCTCGTCGACACCGCGCTCGGCAAGGTGATCAGGGCCCTGCCCGAGGACGTCGGCAGGCAGGCCGCCGCGCTGCGCGAGCACGCGTCCGCCGCGCCCGACCGGTTCGCCGCCCGTCCCGACACCACGATCACCAGCGAGCTGGTCGCCGCGATCGCCGCCCGACGGCGCGTGCTGGTCACCTACCGCGGGGAGTCCGGCAGCGAGTGGGTCGCCGAGGTGGACCCGTGGGCGGTCGTCGTGCGCTACGGGCGCTGGTACCTCCTGTGCCACTCCCACCGCGCAGGCGCCACCCGCACCTACCGCGTCGACAGGGTCCATGCGGTCGAGCACACCGACCGAGGGTTCACGCCGCCCGACGGCCTCGATCCCGTGGCCTCGCTCGAGGAGCACCTGGGCACCGGATGGCAGTTCACCACCCGGGTCGTGTTCGACGCCCCGCTCGCCGACGTCGCCCCCTGGGTCGGCGCACAGATGGGAAAGCTCGAAGCGGCCGACGACGGCTGCGTCCTCGTCGGCAGCACGCGGAACCCGGCGATGTACGCGCAGGAATGGCTGGCGAGCGTGCCCTACCCGTTCCGGGTCGAGGGCGGGCCCGAGCTCCGCGAGGCGGTCCGGGCGCTCGCACGTCGGTTCGCCGAGGCGGTGCCGGACCCGTGACCGGCACACTCCGGTCGAGCCCACCCGGTGGCTGTGGAAACATGCGGATATGACCGCACAACGCGTCTGCATCATCTGGAACCCGTCCAAGACGACCCGGGCGGACCTCGAGTCCGGGCTGGACCGGGCCGTCTCCGCGGCAGGGTCGGACTTCGAGGCAGTCTGGTTCGAGACGAGCGAGGATGACGCGGGCCAGGGCGTCACGGCGCAGGCGCTCGCGGCGGGCGCCGACCTGCTGGTGGTCGCCGGTGGCGACGGGACCGTCCGGGCCGTCGCCGAACGGCTCGCGGAGGCAGACACCAGCGTCGAGCTGGCCATCGTCCCGCTCGGCACGGGGAACCTCCTGGCCCGGAACCTCGGCGTGCCGCTGAACGACATCCCCGGTGCCCTGACCCGGGCGTTCGGCGGCGAGGCGCGGGCCATCGACGTGGGCTGGCTGGAGATCGAGCTCCCCGGCGGGCCCGAACGTCACGCTTTCGCGGTGATGGCCGGATTCGGCCTCGACGCGCACATGATCACCGAGACCGACGACGACCTCAAGGACAAGGTCGGCTGGCTGGCCTACGTGGAGTCGATGGGGCGCGCGCTGGCCGCCAGCGACCCCCTCGAGGTCCGGATCACCGCGGACGGCCAGGCGCACGACGGGGACAGCGTGCACACGCTGCTCGTCGGCAACTGCGGCATGCTCCAGGGCGGCTTCAACCTGCTGCCCGACGCAGACCCCTCCGACGGCGAGCTCGACCTGCTCCTCCTGAGCGCGGACGGCGCGGCCGGCTGGCTCGACACCATGCGGAACCTGGTCTGGGACAACGGGATCAAGCGCCTCGCGACGGGCGGCAAGGTCGCCGAGAGCAGCGACAGCGCCACGCACCTCCGGGTGCGGAGCCTGCGGCTCGAGCTCATGGAGCCACGGGTCTTCGAGATCGACGGCGAGGATCTCGGGGAGACCAGCCGCGTCAGCATCACCATCCAGCCGGGCGCCGTACGGGTCCGCTGAGGACCTGCGCGCGTTGCAGAGGCCAGTGGCGGGCCCATGCCCCAGGATGGTCGTGAAGGCTGATACCGAGAGCAGCTGACGCCAAGAGCACGGGAGGCACCAAGATGGGTCGCAAGAAGCACACCGACCACGTCGAGAAGGCGGCGCACGGCGGCGGAGGGCTGAAGAAGTTCCTCACGCTCGTCGCGCTCGCGCTGACGGCCGCGGCGGTCGTGAAGGAGCTGCGCAGGCCGAAGGAGGAGCGGACCTGGCACGGCAAGATCGCGTCGGTCGTCCCCTACGAGCTGCGCGTCCCGACCCTGGAGCGCGCCCGCGAACGGCTGTGGAACCCCGACGCCGAGCACGTCGTCGGGCCCCGCGTGTTCGGCGTCGGCTGGAGCGTGAACATGGGCAAGGCCGTCGCCGTGGTGCGGCAGAAGGTCGGCGTCTGACCCGACTGGGCCGTCTGAGCCGTCGGCTCCGTGGAGCCGTCAGCTCAGCGGCGCGACCTCCTGCTCGGCGTCGGCACTGACCAGGAAGGGCAGCAGCAGGCCGGGGACGGCGGCGTCCGCGAGGGCGAGACCGTCCGCCTCGGCCGCGTCGCGGACCGCGTACGCGCCGGTGCCGGCCGCGGTGGTGGCGACGATCGTGACGAGCCCGGCCCGGCGCTGGAACCACGACTGCCGGACGGTCCAGCCCACTATGCCGCGCCGTTGCAGCGCCACCGTCGCGCGCCGCACGGTGCCGCTGCGTGCCACCAGGTAGCCGGTCTGGTACGCGCCGGTGAGGGTGTGACCCAGCGCGCGGTAGGCGTCGTTCGCGAGCGCGACCCCCACGGGGAAGAGCACGAGAGCGCTGATCCAGGCGACATGGAGCAGCACGGGCGTGAGCAGCGCCCCGAGCACGAGCACCACCGCCTCGACCGCGAGCACCGTGCCGAGCGCCCAGCGCAGCCGGCGCCCCCGGGCTGCCTCGGGGTGCGGTGCGAGAGGCGCGGACGTCGGCGGGGCCGACTCGCGGAGGACCTTCGCGGCCACCTCGTCGGCCAGCTCCTTCGGCGCGACGGGCAGCAGGGTCCGACTCTCCGTCTTGTCCTCGTCATCCGTCGTGAGCCCGGTGGCGACGGCGTCCACGCGCGCGCCCCCGGCCAGGCGGGCGGCGAGCGGCTCGACGACCTCCAGGCCGCGGAGCCGAGACTCCTCCAGCGTGATCGACCGGGTGGTGAGCAGGCCGCGCCGCACCTGCAGCGTGCCGTCGGCCTGGCGGTCCAGCGTGTGGTTCCACCAGGTCTCGACCCAGAGCGCCAGGGTGGCCACGCCGCCGACGACGAGCAGGGCGACGGCCAGCGCGAGGGCGACGAGCAGCACCGGGGCGAGACCGAACCACGACCCGACGACGTCGAACACCCGCTGCTGCATCCCGAACCACTCGGCGACCTGGAGCGCGCCGCCGCCCGCCGCGGCGCCCAGCGCCGGGGTGAGGAAGGACAGCGGGGCGAACCGGATCCACCCGCGGTCGAACCGGGCCAGCGACCCGTCGGCCGGGTCCGCGCCGCCGTCGGCGTCCGGCCGAGCGGCGTGCGCCAGCAGGGTGGTGCGCAGCGCCTCGGCGGACGCCCGGCGCACCGGCCAGAGCGTGACGGTGCCCTCGGCCCCTGCCTTCTCGCCGGTGCCCACGCGCACGGTCACCGCGCCGAGCATGCGCAGCACCGGGTCCGCGGTGAGGTCGACCGAGCGGATCCGCACCCGCCGGAGGGCAAGACGCTTGCGGAACACGACGCCGGTGTGCACGTGGAACCGTTCCGCGTCGACGCGATAGCTGGTGACGCGCCACATCCACTCGCCGGACGCGGCCCCGGCGGCAGTGATGACCACGAAGGCCGGCAGCACCCAGGCCAGGGCCGTTCCGACCGTGCTGCCGACGGCCAGCCAGTAGCCCGTGATGAGCGCAGCGCCCGCGGTGGGAAGCGCGGTGTACATCCCGCCGGCGAGGAAGGCCCGGCGGTCCAGCCGCTCCCACACCACGTCGTCGGCGCTCAGGTCGCGTCCTCGGGTGTGGCCTGCGTGGCGACGGTGAGCTCGGCCGCGAGGTCGGAGGCCGTCTCGGCGTCGAGCCCCTCGACCTTCACCGCACCCTTCGCGGACGCCGTCGTCACCGTGAGCGTCGCCAGCCCGAAGCGCTGCTCCAGCGGTCCGCGGACCGTGTCGACGGTCTGGATCCGGGACAGCGGCGCGACCCGCCACTCCTGGAAGAACCAGCCGGTGCGCGTGTAGACCGCCTCCTCGGTGACCTCCCAGCGGTGATGGCGGAACCACAGGCGGGGGAGGGCGACGGCGGCGAGCACTCCCAGGACGGCGAGGATCCCGGCGGGGACGAGCAGCCATACGCGAGCGGGAGGAATCAGGAGGCCCAGCACGCCGAGGGTCACGACGGGCACTGCCATCCAGAGCACGAGCTGCAGCGACCACCAGCCGACGGCGCGCGGGTCCACGGCATGCCGCGGCGGGCGCAGACGCAGGGGCGGATCCGGACTCTCGTCGATCGTCGGCGCGGTCACGGCCCCATGGTCCCAAGCGGGACCGGCTGGGGCAACGTCATTCGGGTCCGGCCGACTGCGATGAGTCCTGCACGCCCGGAGGGTCTGTCGTGGACCGGGGCGCCCGTACGAGGGGCCCCGCTCGAGGAGGAGCGAAGCATGGACACGATCGACGGCTCCGCGGTGTCGGGGCTCGACGTCCGGCGCCCGGGCGACGCCGGGTTCGACGAGGCGCGCACGGTGTGGAACGCGATGGTCGACCACCGGCCGGCACTGATCGTCCGCTGCCGGAACGCCGGCGACGTGGTGGCGGCGCTCGCGCTGGCGCGGCGGGAGGGCCTCGAGGTCGGCGTCCGCTGCGGGGGCCACAGCGTCGTCGGGCACGGAGTTCCCGAAGGCGGGCTGATGATCGACCTCACGCCGATGGGCGCGGTCCGGGTGGACCCGGAGCGCCGGCGGGCGTGGGTGCAGGGCGGCGCCCTGCTGGGCGCGCTCGACGCCGCGACGCAGCCGTACGGGCTCGCGACGACGGCCGGCAACGTGTCGCACACCGGCGTCGGCGGGCTGACCCTGGGCGGCGGGATGGGCTGGCTGGCCAGGCAGTGCGGCCTGGCCTGCGACAACGTCGTCTCCTACGAGGTGGTCACGGCGGCCGGCGAGGTGGTCCGCGCTTCGGCCGACGAGCGGCCCGACCTGTTCTGGGCGCTGCGCGGCGGGGGCGGCAACTTCGGCGTCGTCACCGAGTTCGAGTTCCGGCTGCACGACGTCGGCACCCGCGCACTGAGCGTCGAGCTCGACTTCCCGGTCGGGGGAGCGGTGCCGACCGTCGCCCGGTGGCGCGACCTCGCCGCGCAGGCCCCGCGAGCGGCCACCTGCACCGCAGGTGTGCACGACGGCGTGGTGGCGCTCGGTCTCGTATGGGTCGGCGACCCGGAGGAGGGGCTGGCGCACGCGGCGGAGCTCGAGTCGGCGCTCGGTACGCCGATAGCTCGCCGGGTGGAGGAGCTGTCCTATCTGGACCTCCAGACCCGGGAGGACAGCACGGCGGGCCACGCCGTGCGGCGCTACTGGAAGGGGCACTACGTCACTGACCTGTCCCTCGGCGCGATCGAGGCGCTGCTCGCCACCGAACCCGGCGTCCGGGCGGGTCTTCAGGCGTACGGCGGCGCCATCGCCGACGTGCCGGACGACGACGCCGCGTTCAGCCAGCGGGGCACCCGCTTCGAGTACGTGGCGGCCACGGGCTGGACCGACCCCGCCGAGGACGCCGACAGGATCGCGGCGGCACGGGCCAGTGCAACGCGTCTCGAAGCCTTTGCCAGCGGCGTCTACGTCAACGTGCTGGGCGACGACGGCGCGGCCGGCGTCCAGCGGGCCTACCCGCCTGCGAAGCTCGCGCGCCTCGCCGCGGTCAAGGCCGTCTACGACCCGGACAACGTCTTCCACCTGAACCAGAACGTCCCGCCCGTGGCGGAACCGGCGGGGTAGTGCGCCGACCCCGCCGGGTGAACGTCATTCCTCGCCGAACGAGCCTGCGAACTCCTCGATCGCGCTGATGACCTCGTCGAGGATCGCCAGGTTCTCGGCCCGGGTGCCCGGCACCTCGAGGCTGTGGTCGGCGTCCTCCACCTCCAGGACGTCGGCCTCCGAGCCGTCCGCGAGCTCGCCGTCCCACAGGGGGTCGGCGGTGCCGCCGACCAGCAGGTGGTCCTCGTCCAGCTCGGCGGCCGTCTCCCGGACGTCGGGCGCCTGCTCGCTGGTGAGCACCGGGGTGAGCCAGACGCCAGGAAGGCCAAGGTGGACCGCCATCGGCATGGCGAGCGTGCCGAGGGACTTGGCCACGACCAGGTGCAGCGCGTCCTCGCCGGGCGCGCGGCGGCCGTCGAGGATCTCCGCGTACGCCTCGCGGGCCGTGCCGAAGGACGGCCTGGCCGCCCACTCCAGGGTGCGGACCGTCCAGCCCAGGTCGCGCAGCGCGCTGCGTGCGTACCAGAGCAGGGGTCCCATGGCGGTGTAGCCGCTCCCGGGCAGGACCGTGACGACGCGCGCCGGGTCGGCTTCGGTGACGTGCAGGTCGTAGGCGGTCACCCGTTCATCATGGCAGGTTCGTCTCGGTTGAGCCGCGGCCGTTGTAGCGCCCACCCCGTTGCGAGCCGGACGGAGGCTCGCGATGGTGAGAATCATGGAGATATCACCCCCGCACCAGGCCACCGACCCCGCCGGCACCGACCGCGCCGTCCGCCACCGCACGCTCGACCTGGACGGCGTGCGGGTGTTCTACCGCGAGGCCGGACCTCCGGACGGGCCCGTGCTCCTCCTCCCGCACGGTTATCCCTGCTCGTCGTACGAGTTCCGCAACCTGATGCCGGCGCTCGCCGACCGCTGGCGCACCGTCGCGCCCGACCTCCCGGGCTTCGGGTACAGCGGCACGCCCGGCCCGGCGACCTTCGACTACTCCTTCGACGGGTACGCGGGCTTCCTCGACGCGTTCTGCACCCGGCTGGGCCTGGACCGGTACGCGCTGTACCTGCACGACTACGGCTCCCAGATCGGGCTGCGCCTGGCCATCCGGGCGCCCCAGCGGGTCGCCGCGCTGATCATCCAGAACGGCGACATCTACGAGGACGAGCTGGGGCCGAAGTACCAGGGGCTGCGGGACTACTGGAAGAACCCGACGTCCGAGGGGCGCGCGGTGCTGGAGAACGCGGTGACCGAGGAGGGGTTCCGCGAGGAGTTCCTCAACGACGTGCGGGACGAGCTGGCCGAGCGCATCCCGCCCGAGCTGTGGACGGTGGCGTGGGCGCAGCTCCGCACCCCCGAACGCCGCGGCGTCATGGTGGGCCTGATGGAGGGGCTGCGCGAGAACCTGGACTGGTTCCCCCGCTACCAGGCGTACCTGCGCGAGCACCGGCCCCCGACTCTCATCGCGTGGGGCCCGCAGGACGGCTACATGCCCGAGGGGTCGGCCCGGGCCTACCTGCGCGACCTGCCGGACGCCGAGCTGCACCTCCTCGACGGCGGCCACTGGCTGCTGGAGACGAACCTCGACGAGGTCGTCGGGCTGGCGCGCGACTTCCTCGGGCGCGTGCTCTAGCGCGTGCGGTTCGCCCGCAGGATCTCCTCCTGGTACGGGGCGACGACGTCCCCCGAGACCCGGCAGTCGAGCAGCAGGAACCGACGGTCGGCGACGGGCTCGGTGGCCCACGTCGCGAGGCGGTCCAGGTCGGCGAGGGAGCGCACGACCACGCCCTCGGCGCCGACCGCCTCCGCGAGCGCCGCGAAGTCGGTCTCGGGGATGAGCATCGGCTCCTTCGTGATGCCCTGCCGCCCGTACACATGCACCTCGGCGCCGTAGGCGGCGTCGTTCCAGACGACGGTGATGCCGCGCCCGCCGGCGGTGCGTACTGCCGTCTCGAGGTCGGCGAGCGCCATCAGCCCGCCGCCGTCGCCGGTGGTGAGCACGACGGCGTCGTCGGGCCGGGCGGCCGCGGCGCCCGCGACGCTGGGGAAGCCGAGACCGATGGACTGGTAGGCGGTGCCGACCATCACCATGCGGTCGGGGGAGGCGACCGGCCAGTACATGTTGGCCCAGCCGATGAAGTGCCCGCCGTCCGAGACGACCACCCGGTCGGCGGGCAGCAGGTCGGCGAGGCGGTGCGCGACGGTGCGCGGGTCGAGGCGTCCGTCGGGGGCGATCCCGTCCGTGGGGCCGGTGTCGTAGCGCCGGGCCGCCGCGACGTCCACCGTCTCGCGCCAGCCGGACGGCTTGGCGGCCAGGGTGTCCAGCTCGTCCAGGAGGATGCGGGTCACGAGGGCGGCGTCGCCCCGGACGAAGCCCCCGACGTGCCGGTGCGTCGCGGCGGGCGCGGTGTCGACCTGGACCACGCGGGTGCCGGGCGCGAACAGGTCGCCGAACCGCATGGTGAACTGGTTGAGCGACGCCCCGACCACGACGGCGACGTCGGCCTCGCGCACCAGCTCCATCGCCCGCTCGGCGCCGAAGCCGCCCGCGACGCCGAGGTCGTACCGGCCGTCGGGGAAGATTCCCCGGCCCAGTGCGGTGGTGGCGGTCAGCGCCCCGGTCGCCTCCGCGAGGTCGCCGAGTGCCGGTCCCGCGCCCGCGAGCCAGGCGCCCCGCCCGGCGAGCAGCAGCGGCCGCTCGGCGGTGGCGAGGTGCTTGGCGAGGTCGGTGATGGCGGCGGCGTCGAACGGTCCGCTCGGGGCCATCGGCGCGGGGAGCGTGGGCTCCGGCGCCTCGGGGATGGGCCCGGCCTCCAGCGCGGCGACGTCGTAGGGGATGGCCAGCACCACGGGCACGCGGTAGGTCAGGGAGTGCTCGATGGCGATGACGCTCGTGGCCGCGGCGTCCGCGCGGCCGACGGTATAGGTGCGGGCGCCGACGGCGGCCGCGAGCGCTATCTGGTCCACGTCCCAGGGCCGCGGGCCCGACGTCGGCTCGTCGCCGGCCAGCAGCACGAGCGGCACGCGGGCCGCCGCGGCCTCGGCGAGCGCGGTCAGGGCGTTGGTGAACCCGGCGCCGTAGGTGGCGGTGGCGGCGGCGATGCGGCCCGACGCGCGGAAGTGGGCGTCGGCGGCGACCACGCCACCCGCCTCGTGGCGGACGGCGGTGAACCGGGCCTGCGTCGAGCGGGTGAGGTCGTCGAGGAACCAGGCGTTGCCGTTGCCCATGACCCCGAAGACGTGGTCGACGTGGTGGGCGACGGTACGGGCGACGTGTGCGGACACGGTGGGCACGGGGGCCTCCAGGAAACAGTGACGGATGAGTGGTGCGGTCCGTATGTGTCCCGTGCGGCCCGGCTCGCGGGCTGCCGCGCGCCCCTTTTTCGAGCGCAGGCGGTTCGTCCGCCTTGACGCTTCAAAGTATAACTACGTGCTCTGGACGCGGAAGCGCTTCGATGAGTTCATGCCAAGCGATGGACATTCCTAAAAGTTCACCCCATCATTGGTTTCACCCGCTTTTCAGCGGATTTCGTCGAGCCAATGGGGGTCCGACGAGAGCTGACCGAAAGGACCGAGATGCGTCAGAGTCGAACCGCATCGATCAAACACCGGATCACCGGCATCGTCGCCGCGCTGTGCCTCGCAGTGGTTCCCGTCGTGGCCACGGCCGCGCCGGCTCAGGCCGCCAGCACCTGCGCCAGCGGCGGCAACATCGCGATGGGCAAGTACTACGTCGTCAACAACCTCTGGGGCAGCGGGTCCGGCTCCGGATGGCAGTGCGTGTGGGACAACTGGCAGTCGGGTGACACGATCGGCTGGGGCACCAACTGGGAGTGGAGCGGGCAGTCCAACTCGGTCAAGAGCTACTCCAGCGTCGTCCTCGGCTGGCACTGGGGCTGGCAGCGTTCGGGCACGGAGCTCCCGGTGCGGCTGAGCGCCAACCGCAGCGTCCCGACCACGTGGGACTACGGCGTGACCGGCTCGGGCACCATGAACGTCGCCTATGACCTCTGGCTCCACACCCAGTCGAACCCCGGGGCGTCGACCGGTCCCAGCGACGAGATCATGATCTGGCCGTACAAGTCGGGCGGCGCAGGGCCTGCCGGCACCCGCCAGGCGACGGTCAACATCGGCGGCGGGACCTGGGACCTGTACCGCGGCTGGATCGACGCCGGCAACGGCACCGGGTGGAACGTGTTCTCGTTCGTCCGCACCTCGAACACCAACTCGGTGAACTTCAACCTGCGGGACTTCACCGGCAACCTGGTGAACCGAGGGTGGATCAGCAACACCAAGTACCTCACCAGCGTCCAGGCTGGTACGGAGGTCTTCACCGGTAACGGCCAGCTGAACACCAACAGCTACTGGGTGGACGTCCAGTAGCACCAGCCACCCCTTGGCCGTGAGTGTGACTGTTGCGACCACGTGCCTGCTTCAGGCGCAACGGTTACGCCCACGGCCGAGGGGAGCTGCCGTCTCAGGACGGGGTCAGCGTGTACTTGGTCTGGAGGTACTCGTGGATGCCCTCGGCGCCGCCCTCGCGGCCCAGGCCCGACATCTTCCAGCCGCCGAACGGCGCCGCCGCGTTGGAGACGACCCCGACATTGAGGCCCATCATCCCGGTCTCCAGGCGCTCGATCATGCGCTGGCCGCGCGACAGGCTCTCGGTGTAGACGTAGCTCACCAGCCCGTACTCGGTGTCATTGGCCAGCGCCACTGCCTCGTCCTCCGTGTCGAACGTGGCGATGGCGAGCACCGGGCCGAAGATCTCCTCCCGCAGGATGTCGCTGCCCGCCGTGACGCCCGTCAGGACCGTCGGCTCGAAGAAGCTGCCCGCCCCGTCGATGCGCGAGCCGCCGGTGGCGAGCTCCGCGCCCCGGGCCACCGCGTCCTGGACGAGCGCCTCCGCCTTCGCGACTGCCTTGTCGTCCACCAGCGGGCCGATGGTCACGCCGGACTCGGTGCCGCGGCCGATCACGAAGTCGTTGACCGCGGCGGTCACCCGGCGGGCGAACTCGTCGGCGACCGAGGAGTGCACGATGAAGCGGTTGGCGGCCGTGCACGCCTGCCCGATGTTGCGGAACTTCGCCGCGAGGGCACCCTTGACCGCCTGGTCCAGGTCGGCGTCCTCGAAGATCACGAAGGGGGCGTTGCCGCCCAGCTCCATCGAGGTGCGCAGCACGCCCGGCGCGGCCTGCGCCAGGAGCTTCTGGCCCACGGGCGTCGAGCCCGTGAAGGACAGCTTGCGCAGTCTCGGGTCGCTGATGATGGGCTCGGAGACGGCGCCGGAGCTGGACGTGGTGACCACGTTGACCACGCCGTCGGGCAGACCGGCGTCCTGCAGCAGCCTCGCGAGGTAGAGGGTGGTCAGCGGCGTCAGGGCCGCGGGCTTGACCACCACGGTGCAGCCGGCGGCGAGGGCGGGCGCGATCTTGCGCGTGGCCATGGCCAGCGGGAAGTTCCAGGGCGTGATGAGGAAGCAGGGTCCCACAGGGTGCTGGCTGACGATGATGCGGCCGGTGCCCTCGGGGTTGGGCCCGTAGCGGCCCGTGATGCGCACGGCCTCCTCGGAGAACCAGCGTAGGAACTCCCCGCCGTACGTGACCTCGCCGCGCGCCTCCGCGAGCGGCTTGCCCATCTCGAGGGTCATCAGGAGCGCGAAGTCCTCGCTGCGCTCCTGGAGGAGGTCGAACGCGCGGCGGAGGATCTCGCCACGGGTCCTGGCGGGCGTGGCTGCCCAGGCGGCCGCTGCGTCGACAGCGGCGTCGAGCGCGGCCATGCCGTCCTCCGCGCCGGCGTCCGCGATGGACTTGATCGTCTTGCCGGTGGCCGGATCCTCGACCGTGAGCGTGGCGCCGGCCGCGGCGGGCCGCCACGCGCCGCCGATGAGCAGCCCGTCGGGGACGGAGTCCAGCAGGTCTGACTCGCGGGTGTCGGTCATGTGTTCTCCTTCGTGGGCGTGTTCGTGGGCGGACTGTCCGGCTGGAGCAGTGCCCCGGCGAAGAACGCGCTGAGCTCGTCCGTCGCGCTCAGGGGGAGCACAGCGGCAACGTACTGGTCCGGCCGCACGACGACCACCACGCCGCCCCGGTCGATGCCGCGCAGCTCGAAGATGTCCTGGGCGGGGTCGGTCGCGTACACCTTCTCGTGGTCGACCAGCTCGAACGGGCCGACCCGGGGCCTGAAGACCTCCGGCACGTCGGAAAACTCCACGCCGAAGTGGTCCTGCTGGTAGACGACCTTGACGTCGAGCACCGAGTCCGGGTCCGTGCCGGGCGGGGTGTGGCGCAGCAGCGGCGACTCGGGTGCCGTACCCAGCCACTCCGCCCATTCCCGGAGCGCCGAGGGTTCGCCGGGCGCGGCGGCGTCGGCGAACGCGTAGACGCGCCACCGCCCGTCGGCGCGGGCGTGGTGCCCGAGGTGAGCAGGGTTGCCCTCGGCGACGCGCTCCACCGGGGCCGACTTGAACCGCTTGCCCACCGGGAAGCCGGTGGCGAGATGCTGATGGACCGGCTCGGACACGATCATGGAGGGCTGGTACTGCGTCATGAACCCGCAGGGGAACTCGGCGGTCTTGACGTAGAAGTCCTCGAGATAGGTCGGGTCGGGCAGGTCCTCGGGGGGCGTGGCCATGAGGCGCGACCACTCCCGGTCGAAGTCGATGAGGTCCTGCGCGACGACCTGCCGCTCGGCCGAGTAGGTGGCCAGCAGGGACTCCGGAGCCCGGCCCGTGAGCACGTGGGCGAGCTTCCAGGCGATGTTCCAGCCGTCCTGCATCGACACGTTCATCCCCTGCCCGGCCTTGGCGCTGTGCGTGTGGCAGGCGTCACCCGTGAGGAACACCCGGGGCGTCCGGGTGCCGGTGAGCTCGTCGGGCACGTCGTCGAACCCGTCGGTGACCCGGTGGCCCACCTCGTACACGCTGTGCCAGGGCACGTCCTTCACGTCCAGCGTGTACGGGTGGATGATCCGGTTCGCCCGTGCGATCACCTCGTCCAGTGACGTCGCGCGGATGCGGGCGCCCTCGCCCGGCGGCACCTCGCCGAGGTCGACGTACCAGCGGGCCAGGTACCCGCCCTCGCGGGGGATGAGCAGGATGGACCCGCCGTCGTGCGACTGGATGGCGCACTTGGTGCGCACGTCGGGGAAGTCCGTCACCGCGAGCACGTCCATCACGCCCCAGGCGTGGTTGGCCCGGTCGCCCACCGGCTTGCGGCCGATCGCCTGCCGGACGGCGCTGTGCGCGCCGTCCGAGCCGATGACGTAGCCCGCGCGCACCGTGCGGGTGCTGCCCTCCTGCGGTCCTGTCGTGTGTCGCAGGGTGACGGTGACGGGTTGCGTGCCCTGGTCCGCGACGGTGAGCCCCACCACCTCCAGCCCGTAGTCCGGGGTCACCCGGGCGGGAGCCCTCGCCGCGACCTCGGCGAAGTAGTCGAGCACCCGTGCCTGGTTGACGATCAGGTGCGGGAACTCGCTGATGCCGTGGGCGTCGTCCGGCGGGACGGCGCCGCGGACGATGTTCGCCGGGTTGGCGGGGTCGGGCTTCCAGAACGCCATCTCGGTGATCCGGTACGCCTCGGCGGTGATGCGTTCCGCGAACCCGAACGCCTGGAACGTCTCGACGCTGCGCGCCTGGATGCCGTCCGCCTGGCCCATCTCGAGGCGTCCGGCCCGCCGCTCGACGACATGGGTGCGGATGCCGGGGAACTGCGCCAGCTGCGCGGCGGCGATCATGCCCGCCGGGCCGCTGCCGACGATGAGCACGTCGACCTCGTCCGGCAGCTCCGCGGGGCGTTCGAGACCGTAGCCCGCGGCGGGCTGGACGCGCGGGTCACCGGACACGTAGCCGTGATGGTGGAACTGCATCGTTCTTCCGTTCTGCTCGTGGTGCGGCTCTGCCTGCCTGCCTGCTCTGCTGTCTGCTCTGCCTACGGGCGCCGGGGCCTCAGGCCTTGGCCAGACCGTAGACCGGGCTGGCGGCCTGCAGCTCCTCGTGGTCCGGCCCCAGCGGGATGCCGGTGCGGTCGCGCAGCATGAGGACCGCCGCCAGCCCGATCACCGTCATGCCCGCCAGGTACATCGTGACCGCCGTCGTCCCGCCCGTCGCCTGGACCAGCGCCGTGGCGATCGTCGGCGCGAAGGCGCCGCCAAGGATCGACCCGATCGCGTAGGAGATGGAGACGCCGGAGAACCGGATCGACGCCGGGAACAGCTCGGCGTAGAGCGCCGCCTGCGGTCCGTAGGTCAGGCCGAGGCCCACGGACAGGAAGCTCAGGCCGAGCAGCAGCGAGCCGAACGTCCCGCCGTTGACCAGCGGGAACAGGGCGAGCACACCGGCCAGCTGCACGACGAAGCCGATCGCGTACGTGGTGCGCCGGCCGAGACGGTCGGACACGGCGCCCGCGAACCACGTGGACACGAGCCAGACGACGGCGGAGATGGTCACCGCCCAGAGCACCAGGCCGCGGTCGAGGCCGACCGGACCCGCCGGGTCGGACGCGTAGCGCTGGATGTAGCCGCCCGTGGTCATGTACCCGACGGCGTTGTTGCCGGCGAACACGAGGGCCGCGACGATCACCAGCGGTGTGTGCCTGCGGAAGAGCCGCAGCAGCGGCTGGCGGGTCGTCTCCGCCCGCTGGGCGATCTCGACGAACACCGGGCTCTCCTCGACGCTCCGGCGCACCCAGTACCCGATGCCGATCAGCACGACGCTCAGGAGGAACGGGACGCGCCAGCCCCAGGCGAGGAACGCTTCGCCGGGCGCCACGGCGTTCATGATGCCCAGCACCCCGGACGCCAGCAGCAGGCCGAGGGGGACACCGATCTGGGGCGAGGCCCCGAACAGGCCGCGCCGCTCGACCGGTGCGTGCTCGCAGGACATGAGGACGGCCCCGCCCCACTCGCCGCCGGCCGAGATGCCCTGCAGGATCCGTAGCAGCACCAGCAGGACCGGGGCCGCGACCCCGATCTGGGCGTAGGTCGGCAGCAGGCCGATGAGGGCGGTGGCCACCCCCATCAGGACCAGCGTCAGGACGAGCACCACGCGCCGCCCGTACTTGTCGCCCAGGTGCCCCGCGACGAACGCGCCGAGCGGGCGGAACAGGAAGCTGACGCCCACCGAGCCGAACGCCAGGAGGGTGCCGAGGCTCGAACCGGCAGGTTCGAAGAACAGCTGGCCGAAGACCAGGCCGGCGGCCGAGGCGTAGATGAAGAAGTCGTACCACTCGACCGTCGTGCCGACGATGGTCGCGAGGACGACACGGCGGCGCTCGCGGGACTCGGGGGCGTGGGCCGCGGAGGGTCCGTCCGGGACTAGACGTGACATCGCATGACTCCCTCGTCATCCGGGCCTGCCGTCGTTGGCGGGCCGGTGGTGGGCGGCTCGGCCGGGGCGGCCTTGCCGGGTTCCCACGAACCATATACGATTTGAGATACAAAGCGCCAGAGGTCATGGGAAGCAGTGGACAGACCGGCGGAACGACGGGCAAGGGAGCTCATGGGTACCGACGCAAGTACCGAAGCGCAGGCCTCTGCGACGCGGAGGCCTGCGGCGAGCGGTCCGCTCGCGGAGCGGCCGGGCAAGATCGTCGCCGTCCACATCGCCTACCTGTCGCGCGCCGAGCAGCGTGGACGGCGGCCCGTCGCGCCGTCGTACTTCCTCAAGCCGACGAGCTCGCTCGCCGCCACCGGAGGCGTCGTCGAGCGGCCGGCCGGCACGGAGCTGCTCGCGTTCGAGGGGGAGGTGGCGCTGGTCATCGGCAGGCCCGCCCGGCACGTGCCCGTCGAGGAGGCGTGGGACCACGTCGCCGCCGTGACCGCTGCCAACGACCTCGGTGTCTACGACCTGCGCTGGGCCGACAAGGGCTCGAACGTGCGCTCCAAGGGCCGCGACGGCTACACGCCCGTCGGCCCGGCGCTCATCGACGCCCGCGCGGTCGATCCCGCCGGGCTGCGGATCCGCACTTGGGTGAACGGGGAGCTCGTGCAGGAGGACACCACGGACGAGGGCGCGCTGCTGTTCCCGTTCGCGCAGCTCGTGGCCGACCTGTCCCAGCACCTCACGCTCGAGACCGGTGACGTCGTGCTCACGGGCACGCCCGCCGGATCGAGCGTGGTGGTGCCGGGCGACGTCGTCGAGGTCGAGGTGGACGCCCCGGCGGCGGCCGGCGCACCGACGTCGGGCCGTCTGGTCACGACGGTGGTGCAGGGCGACGTGCCGTTCTCCGACGTCGGCGCCGGACCGAAGGTCGACGACACCCAGCGGGCGGAGGCGTGGGGGAGCCGCGCGGCGGCGGGCCTGACGCCGGAGCCAGAGCCGGAGTCCGGTGCCGAGGCGGAGCCGTTCGCGCTCACCGACGAGCTCGCGGACAAGCTGCGGCGCGCGCCCGTCGCGGGGCTCTCCGCCCAGCTGCGCATGCGCGGCCTGGACAACGTGATCATCGAGGGCGTGCGGCCCAACGTGCCGGGCGCGACGATCGTCGGCCGCGCGCGGACCCTGCGGTTCGTCCCGAACCGGGAGGACCTGTTCGCCGCGCACGGCGGCGGTTACAACGCCCAGAAGCGGATGTTCGACACCGTCGGCGCCGGCGAGGTCATCGTGATCGAGGCTCGCGGCGAGAAGGGATCGGCGACCCTCGGCGACGTCCTGGCCCTGCGCGCGCACGTGCGCGGCGCGGCGGGCGTGGTCACCGACGGCGGCGTGCGCGACTTCGAGGCCGTGGCCGCGACCGGCCTCCCCGTCTTCTCGGGCGGTCCGCACCCGGCCGTGCTCGGCCGCCGGCACGTCCCGTGGGACACCGACGTCGCGGTCGCCTGCGGTGGAGCGACGGTGCTGCCCGGTGACATCGTCGTGGGCGACGCGGACGGCGTCGTCGTCGTTCCGCCGCACCTGGCCGAGGAGGTGGCCGACGCGACGATCGCCCAGGAGGAGCAGGACACGTGGGTCGCGCAGCAGGTGGCCGCCGGCCACGCGGTGGACGGGCTCTTCCCGCCGAACGCCGAGTGGCGGGCGCGGTACGAGGCGTCGCGGGCCCAGGCGCCCACCCCCGACGGGCAGGGGGAGTCGCGATGACCGGCGGCGACGGGACGGCGTCGGCCGTCGAGACTGCGCTCGCCGGCGCGCTCAGCAAGTCCCAGCTCGCGTACGACTACCTGCGTGACCGCATAGCGCTGCACGAGCTGAGCCCCGGCTACCGCCTCGTGCTGCAGAGCATCGCCGACGAGCTGGCGATGAGCGTCGTGCCGGTGCGCGAGGCGATCCGGCGGTTGGAGGCCGAGGGTCTGGTCACCTACGAGCGCAACGTCGGCGCGCGGGTCGCGATGGTCGACGAGCACGGTTACGTCGACGCCATGCAGGCCCTCGGCGTCGTCGAGGGGGCCGCCACCGGCCTCTCCGCACGGGCCATCTCCGCCGCGGACCTCCAGCGCGCGACCGAGGTGAACGACCACCTGCGTGCGGTGCTCGACCACTTCGACCCCCACGCGTTCACCGCACTGAACCGGCAGTTCCACTCGGTGCTGTTCGAGTCGTGCCCCAACAAGCTGCTGCTCGACATGGTCCATCGCGGCTGGGCCCAGCTGTCCGGCCTGCGGGACTCCACGTTCGCGTTCGTACCCGGCCGGGCCAGGGACTCCGTGGCCGAGCACGCCCACATCCTCGACCTGATTGCCGGCGGCGCCGACCCGCTCGAGGTCGAGATCGCCGCACGCAACCACCGCTGGGCGACCATGCAGGCCTTCCTGGACGCCCGCGCCGACAGGGCAGACAAGGCCGACAGAGCAGTGCCCCGCCCGACATCACTCAGGGAGACACCGTGACCGACGAGCCGACCAACCAGCCGACCCGCCACGTGCCGGCCGACCTGCCCGGCCGCATCCAGCACTACATCGGCGGAAAGTTCGTCGACTCGGTCGACGGTGGCACGTTCGACGTGCTCGAACCGGTGACCAACGACGTCTACCTGCAGGCGGCGGCGGGCAAGCAGGCCGACGTCGACCTGGCCGTCGCCGCGGCACGCGACGCCTTCCTGAACGGTCCCTGGCCCAGGATGCTCCCGCGCGAGCGCTCGCGGATCCTGCACCGGGTCGCGGACATCGTCGAGTCCCGCGACGCCCGGCTCGCCGAGCTGGAGAGCTTCGACTCGGGCCTGCCGATCACCCAGGCGCTGGGCCAGGCCCGCCGCGCCGCCGAGAACTTCCGGTTCTTCGCCGACCTCGTCGTGGCGCAGGCGGACGACACCTTCAAGGTCCCCGGCCGGCAGATCAACTACGTCAACCGCAAGCCGATCGGCGTCGCAGGTCTCATCACGCCCTGGAACACGCCGTTCATGCTCGAGTCCTGGAAGCTCGGCCCGGCGCTCGCGACGGGCAACACCGTCGTGCTCAAGCCCGCGGAGTTCACGCCGCTGTCGGCGTCGCTGTGGGCGGGCATCTTCGAGGAGGCGGGGCTCCCGGCCGGTGTGTTCAACCTGGTCAACGGCCTCGGTGAGGAGGCTGGTGACGCCCTGGTCAAGCATCCGGACGTACCGCTGATCTCGTTCACGGGGGAGAGCAGCACCGGCCGGCTCATCTTCGCGAACGCCGCCCCGTACCTGAAGGGCCTGTCGATGGAGCTGGGCGGCAAGTCGCCGGCCATCGTGTTCGCCGACGCCGACCTGGACGCCGCGATCGACGCGACGATCTTCGGCGTCTTCTCGCTCAACGGCGAGCGTTGCACCGCCGGCAGCCGCATCCTCGTGGAGCGGGCGGTCTACGACGAGTTCGTCGAGCGCTACGCCGAGCAGGCGAAGCGGGTCGTGGTGGGTGACCCGCAGGACCCGCGGACCGAGGTGGGCGCGCTGGTGCACCCCGAGCACTACGACAAGGTCGTCTCCTACATCGAGATCGGCAAGACCGAGGGCCGGCTCGTGGCGGGCGGCGGGCGTCCGGAGGGCTTCGGAGGAGGCAACTACGTGGCGCCGACGGTCTTCGCCGACGTGCCGCCGTCGGCCCGGATCTTCCAGGAGGAGATCTTCGGCCCGGTCGTGGCGATCACCCCGTTCGACACCGAGGAGGAGGCGCTCGCGCTGGCCAACGGTGTGAGGTACGGGCTGGCCGCCTATGTGTGGACCAACGACCTGAAGCGCGCGCACAACTTCTCGCAGGCCATCGAGGCGGGCATGGTGTGGCTCAACTCGAACAACGTGCGCGACCTGCGCACGCCGTTCGGCGGGGTCAAGGCCTCCGGTCTCGGGCACGAGGGCGGCTACCGCTCCATCGACTTCTACACCGACCAGCAGGCCGTGCACATCACGCTCGGCAAGGTGCACAACCCGACTTTCGGCAAGCCAACCTTCGGCAAGGGAGCCTGAAGATGACCGACACGATCCCCACACCCCAGGCACCGGCGCCGGACATCCTGCGCTGCGCCTACATGGAGCTCGTGGTCACCGACCTTGCCGCCTCGCGGAGCTTCTACGTCGACGTGCTCGGCCTGGTCGTCACCGAGGAGGACGACGACGCGGTCTACCTGCGCAGCCTCGAGGAGTTCATCCACCACAACCTGGTCCTGCGCAAGGGGCCGGTGGCCGCCGTCGCCGCTTTCTCGTACCGGGTGCGCAGCCCCGAGGAGCTGGATCGCGCGGTCGCGTTCTACACCGAGCTCGGCTGCCGCGTCGAGCGTCGCGCCGAGGGCTTCACGAGGGGCATCGGGGACTCGGTGCGGGTGATCGACCCGCTCGGCTTCCCGTACGAGTTCTTCTACGACGTCGACCACGTCGAACGCCTCGCGTGGCGGTACGACCTGCACACCCCCGGCGCGCTGGTGCGCCTGGACCACTTCAACCAGGTGACGCCGGACGTGCCGCGCGCCGTGAAGTTCATGGAGGACCTCGGCTTCCGCGTCACCGAGGACATCCAGGACGCCGAGGGCACGACGTACGCCGCATGGATGCGTCGCAAGCCGACGGTCCACGACACGGCGATGACGGGCGGCGACGGCCCGCGCATGCACCACGTCGCGTTCGCGACGCACGAGAAGCACAACATCATCGCGATCTGCGACAAGCTCGGAGCGCTGCGGCTGTCCGACCGCATCGAGCGCGGCCCCGGCCGGCACGGCGTGTCCAACGCCTTCTACCTGTACCTGCGCGACCCGGACGGACACCGCGTGGAGATCTACACGCAGGACTACTACACCGGCGACCCCGACAACCCGGTGGTGACCTGGGACGTGCACGACAACCAGCGTCGCGACTGGTGGGGCAACCCGGTGGTGCCGTCCTGGTACACCGAGGCATCGCTCGTCCTCGACCTGGACGGCAAGCCCCAGCCGGTCGTCGCGCGGACCGACACCTCCGAGATGGCCGTGACCATCGGTGCCGACGGGTTCTCCTACACGCGGCCGGAGGACTCCGCCCGCGCAGGTGATGAGGACGTGCTGCCCTCGTGGAAGCAGGGCGAGTACAAGCTGGGACACCAGCTGTGACGGGGGCGGGGGAGCGCACGCTGGACGACGCGACGATCACCACCATCGCCGACGAGCTGGCCCGCGCCGAGGCCGACCGCACCACCGTGCCGCTCCTGACGGCGCGGTACCCCGGCATGACCGTCGAGGACTCCTACGCGGTGCAGAACACGTGGCGCCGGCGCGGCATCGAGGCCGGACGCCGCCCCGTGGGCCGCAAGATCGGGCTGACGTCCAAGGTCATGCAGGCCGCCACCGGCATCACCGAGCCGGACTACGGCGCGATCTTCGCCGACATGGTCTTCGACAACGGCTCGGTCATCGAGCACTCGCGGTTCTCGAACGTGCGGATCGAGGTCGAGCTGGCCTTCGTGCTGCGCGAAGGGCTCAAGGGGCCGGACGTCACGGTGTTCGACGTGCTGCGCGCGACCGAGTACGTGGTGCCGGCCCTGGAGATCCTGTCGTCGCGGATCGAGATGTCCGGACGCACCATCGTCGACACGATCAGCGACAACGCGGCGATGGGCGGCATGGTCTACGGCGGCAACCCGGTACGGGTGGGCGATACCGATCTGCGCTGGGTATCGGCGCTCCTGTACCGCAACGAGACCATCGAGGAGTCCGGTGTGGCCGCCGCGGTCCTCAACCACCCGGCCACCGGCGTCGCCTGGCTGGCGAACAAGCTCGCCCAGCACGACGACGCGCTGGAACCCGGGGAGATCGTCCTGGCCGGCTCCTTCACACGGCCCGTGTGGATCGAGCCTGGCGACACCGTGCTCGCCGACTACCGAGAGCTGGGGACCGTCTCGTGCCGATTCGTCTGACCCTCCCGCCCACGTTCCGCGACCGCATCGCCGGCTCGACCCGGCCGCAGGTCGGCATGTGGGTGTGCACCGGCAGCCCGCTCGTCGCGGAGATCTGCGCGGGCGCCGGCCTGGACTGGCTGCTGATCGACGGCGAGCACTCGCCGATCGGCCTGGAGACCACGTCGGCGCTGCTCCAGGCGGTGGCGCCGTACCGGGTCACGCCGGTGGTGCGGGCGCCGTCCGACGACGCGGTGGTGCTCAAGCAGCTGCTCGACCTCGGCGCCCAGAACCTGCTGGTGCCCATGGTCGACACCGCCGAGCAGGCGGCCGCCGTCGTTCGAGCGGTGCGTTACCCGCCGCGGGGCATCCGCGGCGTGGGCAGCGCGCTGTCCCGGGGCGCACGCTGGAACCGCGTCGAGGGCTACATGGCAGACGCCGACCAGCACGTCTCGCTGTTCGTGCAGGTCGAGTCCGTCACCGGCGTCGAGAACGCGGCGGCGATCGCGGCCGTCGACGGTGTCGACGGCGTCTTCGTGGGCCCCTCCGACCTGGCGGCCTCCATGGGCGTGCTCGGACAGCAGACGCACCTGGACGTCACGGCAGCCGTCCGGGCGACCTTCGAGGCAGTGCGCGCCGCGGGCAAGCCCGTCGGCGTCAACGCTTTCGACCCCGCGGTGGCTCGGTCGTACCTGGAGGCGGGGGCGTCCTTCGTGCTGGTCGGGGCCGACGTCGCGCTGCTGGCTCGCGGTTCGGAAGCCCTGGCGGACACCTGGATCAGCAGCAGCGACGACGAGGCGCACGCGGGGGAGTAGCCGCACCTGGTGATTCCGGGAGGTTCACGTGATCGCCGGGCACTGGCCGCTGGGCCTGCTCGCTACGGCGGGTGTGTACGGCGAGGGGCGTAGGCGGGGGTACGTCACCGGGCGGATGTGTGGCCGTGCGCTGGTGTGCGACGTTCGGGAGACGCGCCCTGGGGGCGACGGGGGACGATGTTGACGCAACGCGCCGTAGGTACCCGTGACCAGTGGATCTCACTGGCTGACCTGTTCGGAGGCCGATCATGAACGACCAGACGCCCGACCCTGCTCTTCCGCCCGTGGTCGACAGAAGGACCTGGCAGGAGGCGCGGGACGCACTGTTCGCGCGGGAGAAGGCGCACACCCGCGAAGGGGACGCGATCGCAGCGGCGCGGCGTCGGCTGCCGATGGTGGAGGTCGACGCCGGCATCGAGGTGATCGGTCCGGAGGGGCCGATCACGATCCTCGACGTGTTCGAGGGCCGCAAGCAGCTCATCGCGTACTTCCACGCCTGGTGGCCCGGCCGACCCGCCGCGGAGCAGTGCGAGGGCTGCACGTTCTTCAACTGTCAGGTACGCGAGCTGTCCTACCTCCACTCCCGCGACATCACGTACGCCACCCTCTGCAAGGGCCCGTACGAGGAGAGCGTCCGCTACCGCGACTTCATGGGTCTGGACATGCCGTGGTACTCGGCCGAGAAGACTGCGGCACAGCTCCTGGAGGGTCGCGACTGGCAGGTCCACCACCTGGTCTGCTACGTCCGCGACGGTGATCGGGTGTTCGAGACCTACTACACCGGTGGTCGTGGTGTCGAGGTCATGACCCCCACCCACGGACTGCTGGACATGACCGTCTACGGGCGCCAGGAGACCTGGGAGGACTCGCCCGAGGGCTGGCCTCAGCCCTGGAGCGAAGAACCGGGCCGGCACCACTGGGTGATGAACGGACGGCCCATCGCCCAGTGGTCCCGTATCGAAGCCGGTCGCTCCGACGCGCTCACCTGAGGGGGGCCGGCAGCCGATCTCGGGACTCAGCTCCCGCGCCCATGAGGACTGGTCGGGCCGCAGGGCGCGGGAGAGCGGCCGGTGCGGAGCCGCAACCTGCGCGGCAGAGGTCCGACAGGTCGGTGCCGAGCCGCAAGTTGCGTGTCCGACGTCCGGCAGGTTGGTGCCGAGCCGCAAGTTGTGTGTCCGGCGTTCGGCAGGTTGGTGCCGAGCCGCAAGTTGTGTGTCCGAGGCCCGGCGGGTCGGTGCCGAACCGCAACGTGCTGGTCTATGGGGTGCCCGGACGGCGTCGAACCGCAAGCTGATCGGGGATTGGTGCGTCGAACCGCAGCAGACACGTCATCCAGGCCCCATATCGACCCGCAACTCGCGGTTGGGCACCTCACGTGGGTACTAACTTGCGGTTGGGCGGGTCGCGTGGCGGCCAACTTGCGGTTGGGCATCACGCTGCTGACGCGCAACTTGCGGTTCGGCATCCCTGAATGAGCCCGTGACGGCAGGGCCTGCACAGCCGGCACAGTTGGCGGGGGCTGCCACAGCCGGCGGACCGGCAGACCCGGCACAGCCGGCGGACCGGCAGACCCGGCAGACCCGGCGGACCGGCAGACCCGGCACGGCCGGCGGTGTCCGCTAGCGGTCGACGAGCGTCAGCGCGAGCAGGTGTTCGCGGAGCCGCGTCAGCTCCTCCGGCGCGGGCTCCATGCCCCAGACCGGCTGGGCGCTGACACCGTCGGCGGCCGCCAGGACGAGCGAGAGCACATCCTCGGGGAGGCCGTCGGCCCGCAGGTCCTCCTGCCAGCGCTGTGCGTCGGCGCGCGCGAGCTCGGTGACCGCGTCCACCGTCGACAGGTGCGCGATCACCACCAGCGCGTCGCGCGACGCCGCCGGGTCGAGCGCACCCTCGATCGACACCCGCACGTAGGCGCGCACCAGGCGTCCGGGAGCTTCGTCGTCCGGGGGGACGGCGGCCAGCACCGCGACCCTGAACCGCTCGAGCCAGTCGGCGGCCATCGCCAGCAGAAGCTCCTGCTTGCTCGCGAAGTGGTAGAGCAGCCCGCCCTTGGAGACCCCGGCGCGGCGTGCGACGTCGTCGAGGGTCGTCGAGATCCCGCGCTCGCGGACCAGGCGGCTCGCCGCGTCCAGCAACGCGGCGCGCGTCTGCTCCGGGTCCCTGCCCGCCGTCCGACCCACTGACCAGCACCTCACCCTCTGCTCTCGACACGCACTGCTCGGCATGGACTATAGGGCCCACCGACCAGAGCCCTCCGACCAGATCCCGCCGCCAGACCCCGCCGACCAGAGCTCTCCAACCAGACCCCGCCGAGAGGAACTGTACCGGCTGGACGGTACAGTAGTCAGGTGACCGCCTCTTCTCCTGCCCTCTCCACGCGCCGCCGGTGGGCCGCGCTCGCCGTCCTCGTGCTCGCGGTCGGTCTGCTCGCCATCGACGGAACCGTCCTCTACCTGGCGGTCCCGTCACTGACCCGCGACCTCGCACCGACCGCGACCCAGGTGCTCTGGATCGGCGACATCTACTCGCTGGCCATCGCCGGGCTCCTCGTCGCGATGGGCACGCTGGCCGACCGGGTCGGCCGCAAGCGCCTCCTGCTCATCGGGTCGACGGCGTTCGGCGCGGCCTCGGCGCTCGCGGCCTTCGCGCCCAGCGCAGAGATCCTCATCCTCGCCCGCCTCCTGCTCGGCGTGGCGGGCGCGACGATCATGCCCTCGACGCTCTCGCTCATCCGCACGCTGTTCCCCGAGGCCCGCGAGCGCAGCCGGGCCATCGCCGTATGGTCGGCGGCGGCCGGTGGTGGCGCCGCGATCGGGCCGCTGGTGGGCGGCGCACTGCTCGAGCACTTCTGGTGGGGCTCGGTCTTCCTCGTGAACGTGCCCGTGGTCATCGTGCTGGTCATCGCAGGCGCGGTGCTGCTGCCCGAGGCGAAGGACCCTGAGCCCGGACGCCTCGACGGCCTGTCGGTGGTGCTGTCGTTCGCGGCGGTGATGCCTCTGGTGTGGTCGATCAAGCACGCGGCTTCCGAGGGCGTGGACGCACTGGCGGTCGGGGTGCTGGCGCTCGCTGTGCTCTCCGGCCTCGGCTTCGTGCGGCGTCAGGCCCGGCTGGTCGCCGACGGGCGCGGTCCGCTGCTCGACGTCGGGCTCTTCAAGATCCCCGCGTTCAGCGGAGCCGTTGCGGCGAACCTGATAGCGATCTTCGCGCTCACCGGCATGCTGTTCTTCTTCTCGCAGTACCTGCAGCTCGTGCGGGGGTACTCGCCGCTGGTCGCCGGTATCGCCGAGCTGCCGGCCACCATCGCGTCCATCGTCGTGGTCGTGGTGGTGGGCTGGTCCATCACGCGGTTCGGCCGCGGCCCCGCTATCGCCCTCGGCCTCGGGGTCACGGCGCTCGGCATGGTCGCGATCGCGGTGGCCGAGGGTGCCGACCACTACGCGTGGCTCGCGCTCGCCCTCGTGCCCGCCGGACTGGGGGTCGGGCTGGCGATGACCCTGACCACCGACGCCGTCGTCTCCGCGGTGCCGCCCGCCAAGGCGGGCGGGGCCTCGGCGATCTCCGAGACCGCCTACGAGCTCGGGGTCGCCCTCGGCGTCGCGGTGCTCGGCTCGCTCGTCACGCTCGGCTACCAGGCGCGCGTCGCGCTGCCCGCCGACCTGAGCGCCGGCGACCGGGCGCAGGCGGGCGACTCGCTCGCCTCGGCGGTGGCGGTCGCCGGCGAACGGGCGGACGTCCTGGACGCGGCCAGGGAGGCGTTCGTCGCCTCCCTGCAGGTCGCATGCGTGGTGGCGGCCGTGCTGACCGCGGTCGCCGCCCTGGTCGCGTGGCGGCTCATCCCGGCAGAGGGCAAGAACGCCGGGTGAGCCCTGCGGGACCGGTCAGGGCTCCAGGTCCGCCACGCCTCTGCCGCTGCGGATGTCGAACGGTACGGAGACCTGGTCGTGCGCGATCAGCCAGTCGCCGTCGACTCTGCGGAAGCAGAGTGTGACCCGGACCCACATGCCGCTCGTCTCCGTGCCTGTCTCCGTGCCTGTCCTCGTGCCGCTCGCCAGCGTGCCGCCGAGCCTGCCGAAGCCGTGCGCGAAGGCGATGTTCTCGTCGACCGTGAAGGCCAGGTCGCGCAGCTCGTAGCGCACGTCGCGGAAGAACGTGAAGACGCTCGTCCAGTTCCGCAGCTTGGCGTCCCGGCCGAGGTGCTGCAGCGGCGGCTCGACGTCGAAGGACACGACGTCGCCCGCGTAGAGCCGGCCCAGCCCGTCGAGATCCTTGGCCTCGATCCGCTCGACCAGCGCGTCTACCCGCTGCCGCACCTGCGCCTCACGCGCCATCGTCGTGCCACCTACGTTGTCCCCGACTTCGCTTCCCGTGGTCATCGTCAGCAGTCCCTTCGGTCCGGTGGATCCATGACGATGACCTGACGCCCCACGTCCGCCGGATGTGACGGACCAACCCGGCACGTTGACTCAGCGGGTCGGCCGGGGCTCCGGCGCGCGGTGCCGTCCGCCCCGGTGGCCGTCGGCAACCAGCCGTCGCCCGAGGCCGCGGAGCGTCCAGGACACCTCGCGGACGTCGATGAACGCGCGCGTGCACCCGGCGCAGCCGTCCAGGTGGACCTCGACACGGTGACGCCTGCTGGGTGCCAGGCGTCCGTGGAGGTAGTCGTGCAGGGCGGCACGGGCGACGCGGCACTCGGGCCGGCGTACGTCACGGGTGCGGGTGGCGGCGGTCCGTCCAGGAGCCTCGGCACGGTCGGCAGCGTCGGCCAGGTCGGCGAGCGCGGAGCGGAGCTGGGCGACGGCGGTCGGCTGGGCGGCGGCCGGCTTGGTGACCGGCACATCTAGCGGCATATCGACCGGTGCGGCGCCCGGCTCCGGGCGCGGCCGGTCGACCCGAGGATCGCCCGTGGTCGTCATGCGAACCCGTCCCTCTCGATGCCTGGTGTTCCGACCTGGTGATTCGACCTGGTGTGCCGGCTGCCTGGTATCCCGACCCGCTGGGCCAGAGTTCCACGAGTCGGGTGTCCCGCAACTCGGGCGCGATGCCCGACGCTATCTCTGCAGGCCCGCGCCCGGCGCACGCCATGCCGATGCGCCGCCGATGCCCGCCCGCCACCCGGCCGGCACCCCGCCGTCGCCCCAGATGCGGCTGGGTGGACCCGCGCCCAGGCTGGAAGTGCCCGACGAGTCGAATCGCTGAGAGGACCACGGTGGAAGCCGAGGACGATCGTGTCACCGTCGTGGTCGCGAGCCGGAACCGGCGCGGCGACCTGCTCGCGTCCCTACCGCTCCACCGTGCGCCGGTGATCCTGGTGGACAACGGCTCCGCGGACGGCAGCGCCGACGCCGTCACCATCGCGCACCCGGGCGTCACGGTGATCCGGCTGCCCCAGAACCTCGGGGCCGCGGCTCGGACCGTCGGGGTGCGAGCCGCGGGTACGCAGTTCGTGGCGTTCGCCGACGACGACTCGTGGTGGGCGCCCGGCGCGCTCCGGGCGGCGGCGGACGTGCTCGCCGGGCATCCACGGCTCGGCCTCGTCTGCGCGAGGATCCTCGTGGGCCCGGAGGAACGCGTCGACCCGGTGAGCGAGCTGATGGCGGCGTCGCCCCTGCCGCCCGACGGTGACACGCCCGGCCGGCCGCTGCTCGGCTTCGTCGCCTGTGCCGCGATGGTGCGCCGCAGCGCGTTCCTCTCCTCGGGCGGGTTCGACACGATCGTCCGGTTCCCCGGTGAGGAGGAGCGGCTCGCGCTCGACCTCGCGGCAGGGGGCTGGGCGATGTCCTACCTCGGGGACGTGGTGGTGCACCACCATCCCTCCCCGAGCCGGCAGCCGCCGGGCAAGCGGCAGCACGGGATGGCCCGTGCTGCAACGCTCACCGCGCTCATGCGGCTGCCGTGGCGCGACGCCGTCGGCCAGATTCGTCACGTCGCGGCGCAGGGCCCGGACCACCGGTCCGGCGTGGTCCGAGCCCTGCGGGAAGCGCCGACGGCGCTCCGCCGCCGCCGGCCGATCCCTGGTGAGGTGGCCGCCATGCGGAAGCTCTTGGTTCGGAAGTGACTGCCCGCGCTCAGCGCAGCCGGCGGAAGAACCCGCGGATGTCGTCGATCAGCAGGTCCGGTGCGTCGTGCGCAGCGAAGTGGGAGCCCGTGTCGTAGACGTTCCACGACACGATATTCTTGTGGTCCCGCTCGGCGAACGCGCGGATCGAGTGGAAGTCCCAGGCGAAGTTGGCCAGCCCGATCGGCACGGTGGTCGGCTCTGTCGGCTTGTCCGTGGCGTGGAAGTCCTCGTAGTAGAGACGCGCCGACGACGCCGCCGTGTTGGTGAGCCAGTAGATCATCGTGTTCGTGAGCACGTAGTCGGGGTCGAGGTTCGGGCCGAGCAGCTGCGCGTTCCAGCCGAGCTGTCCCACCGGCGAGTCCGCCAGCGCGTGGGAGAGGGTCTGCGGGGCGGTCGACTGCAGCTTGTCGTACGCGCCGCCGTTCTCCAGCCACCACGCCAGGAACTCGACGTTCTTCTGGTCCTCCGGCGACAGGCCCTCCAGCTCGGCGGGATCGCCGGACGGGAACGAGAAGATCTGGGTCACGTGCACCCCGAGCACGTGCTCGGGGTCGCAGCGCCCGACCTCCGGCGAGATGAGGGAGCCGCCGTCGTTGCCGTGCGCGCCGTACTTCTCGTACCCGAGGCGGTGCATCAGCTCGGCCCACGCCTTCGCGATCCGGTACCGGCTCCAGCCCTTGCCGGTGGTGTGGCCCGAGAAGCCGAAGCCCGGCACCGACGGGATCACCAGGTGGAACGCGTCGGCCGGGTCGCCGCCGTGTGCCCGCGGGTCGCTCAGGCGGTCGATCACGTCCAGGTACTCGACGACCGTCGTCGGCCAGCCGTGCGTGAGCAGCAGGGGAGTCGCGTCCGGCTCAGGGGAGCGGACGTGCATGAAGTGCACGTTCTGCCCGTCGATGGTCGTGGTGAACTGCGGGTACTGGTTGAGCCGCGCCTCCCAGGCGCGCCAGTCGTACTCCTCGCGCCAGCGCCGGACGAGGCCCTGCAGGTACTCGAGCGGGACGCCGTAGTCGCCGCCGGCGTCGGGCAGCTCGTTGGTCCAGCGCACGCGGGAGAGGCGCTGGTCGAGGTCGTCGAGGTCGGCCTGGGGGATGTCGATGTGGAACTCGTTGATGTCCATGTCTCAACTCTGACGGCCCATTAGGAAGACTTGCTTCCTCATGGCATGGGACTCTTGAGCCATGTTGGAAACCTCGGCGCGGCTCCTGCGCCTCCTCTCACTCCTTCAGCTTCCGCGCGACTGGACCGGTACCGAGCTGGCCCAGCGGCTCGGGGTGAGCGGGCGGACCGTACGGACCGACGTCCAGCGCCTGCGCGACCTCGGCTATCCGGTGACGGCCACCC
This sequence comes from Promicromonospora sp. NPDC050249, assembly GCF_040656015.1. NCBI lineage: Bacteria > Bacillati > Actinomycetota > Actinomycetes > Micrococcales > Promicromonosporaceae > Promicromonospora > Promicromonospora sp. NPDC050249. The sequence goes on from NZ_JBFAKY010000014.1 coordinate 134,827, forward strand.
GCGGGAACGTCGGCGGCTACCGCCTCGGCGCCGGCGCGGACCTGCCGCCGCTGCTGCTCGACGACGACGAGGCGGTAGCGGTCACCGTCGGGCTCCGCACGGCGACGGGCGGCGCCATCGCGGGGATCGAGGAGGCGTCGCTCCGGGCGCTGGCCAAGCTGGAGCAGGTGCTGCCGTCCCGGCTGCGTCGCCGGGTCAGCGCGCTGCAGACCTATACGGTGCCGGTGCCCCGTGACGACGCGGGGCCGTCCGTCGACACAGAGATCCTGACGGCGCTCGCCGCCGTCTGCCGCGACCGTGAGCGGCTCCGGTTCGACTACGCGGACCACTCCGGCGCGGCCACCGTGCGCGCCGTCGAGCCGTACCGGCTGGTCAGCTGGGGCCGCCGCTGGTACCTCTTCGCGTGGGACCTGGACCGGGACGACTGGCGGACCTTCCGCGTCGACCGGATGCGGCCGCGCATCCCTAACGGTCCGCGGTTCGCTCCGCGCGAGCTGCCCGACGACGTCGCGGCGTACGTGTCGAGCAGGGTCTCCGCCGCGGCCTGGCGCTACCGGGCGCGCGTCACCGTGCACGCCCCTGCCGAGGTGGTGGGCGAACGGATCAGCCCGGCGGTCGGCGTCGTCGAACGCGTCGACGAGCACACGTGCGTGCTGGACACCGGTGCCGACACCGTGGAGACGCTCGGTGCGCACCTGGGGCTGCTCGACGCCGACTTCGACGTCACCGGCCCGCCGGAGCTCGTCGCCCACCTCCGCCGTCTGACCGCGCGCTACGCCCGCTCGACCCCAGACCGTTGAGTGCTGGGTATCTACCCTTCCCGAGCCAGGAAAGGAGCAGATACCCGGTACTCAACGGGTGAGGTGGGTCAGAGGGATCCGCCTGCGGCCCTCGGGGCGGTGGTGGACTCGCCCGCGTCGCCGATGGTCTCGCGCGCCACGTAGTTCTCCAGGTCGAACAGGTTGTCGCCGGCCCGCTTGGCGACGGTGACGAGAGTGGTCGCCGCGGCGACCTCCTCGACCTGCTCCTCGAGGAACCACATGAGGAACTGCTCGCCCAGGGCGTCGCCCTCCTCGCGCGCCGCGCGGAAGATCGCCTCGATCTGTCGCGTGACCTGCTGCTCCTGGTCCAGCGCGAGCTGCAGCGGCTCGATCACGTCGCCGAAGTCGTTGCGCACCGCGGGGGTCCCGGGGATCTGCACGGGCAGACCCCGGTCCAGGTGGTACTGCACGATCATCATCCCGTGGTTGCGCTCCTCGAGCGCCTGCCGGTAGAAGTGCGCGGCCAGCTGCGGCAGGTCGTGGCTGTCGAACCAGACAGCGATCGCCACGTACTGCAGGTGCGCGGCCAGCTCGTGGCCCACCTGCTCGCCCAGCAGGCGCAGGTACTGCGAATTCTCCGAGGTCGTCGTCATGCCCCTCACGCTACCCGGGGTCAGGGACACTCCGCCTCTTGACACATACCCATATGGGTATATGTTTGAGGCATGGCACGAGCAGCGACCACGACCGACGCGTTCAACGCGGTGGCCGAGCCGCGCCGTCGCGAGATCCTCGACGCCCTGGCCGGCGGCGAGCTCGCGGTGGGCGACCTGACCGAGCTGCTCGGGCTCGCCCAGCCGCAGGTGTCCAAGCACCTGCGGGTCCTGAGGGAGGTGGGCCTGGTGGACGTGCGCGACGACGGGCGCCGCCGCCTGTACCGCGTGAACGGCGCGCCGCTGCGCGCGGTCCACGACTGGGTCGTCCGGTACGAACGGCTCTGGAACGAGCGGTTCGACCTGATCGACGACGTCCTCGACGAGCTCACCCGAACGACGTCCGAGGCATCCGAGGCATCCGGGTCGTCAACGGCAACCACAGAGGAAACAGGAAGAGGAGACTGACATGGCTACCACCACCAAGGGCAGCGCGGTCCTGACGCTGCCCAGCGACACCGAGATCCTGGTCACCCGGGAGTTCAACGCACCGCGCCACCTCGTGTGGAAGGTGCTCACCGAGCCCGACCTGATCAAGCGCTGGTGGGCCGGGCAGCGCGGGACGGTGACGAGCGCGTCCGTCGACCTCCGCGTCGGCGGCGCGTGGCGGTACGTCATGACGGCGGACGGCGGGTTCGAGGTGGGCTTCCACGGCGAGTTCCGCGAGATCGACGCGCCGGCGAGCATGGTGCAGACGGAGGTCTACGAGGGGGCGCCCGACGGCGACTCGGAGCCCACCCTGAACCACTACACGCTCACCGAGCGGGAAGGGCGCACCACGCTCACGGTCCGCACGGTCACCTCGAGCAAGGAGCTGCGGGACCTGATCATCGGCTCGGGCATGGAGGGCGGCATGCAGGAGGGCTACGACCTCCTGGAGGAGCTGGCGGTCGCTCTGGCGGCCGGGCGATAGCCCCGGAGCGAACGCACGCGTGTCGGACTCATCGCCGCCGCGTCACGCCGGGGCGCTCGCGTCCAGGCTCGTCCGAAGGGCGGCCGTCAGGTCCTCGACCTGGTCGAGCTGCTCCGGGGTGAGGGCGTCGACGAACAGCTCGCGCACGGCTCGCAGGTGCGGGACCGAGGCGCTGCGGAAGGCCTGCGCCCCCTGGTCGGTCATGACCACCTCGGCGCCGCGGTAGTCGACGGCGCAGTCGTCGCGGCGGATCAGGCCACGTCCCTCCATCCGCCGGATGTGGTGGGAGAGGCGGCTGCGCTCCCAGTCCACCGCCTTGGCGAGCGCTGAGGAACGGAGCCGGCGCCCGGGTGCCTCGCTCAGCGCCAGGAGCACGGTGTAGTCGCCCGACGAGAGGGCCGACTCGTCGTGCAGGCGGCTGCTGAGCCGTGCGTCGAGCTCGCGTGCGGTCTCGATGAACCCGCGCCAGATGCGCAGCTCGTCCGCCGTCGGCGACTGCCGGGACCGGCGCTGCGTGGTGTTCGTCACGGTGACCTCCAGTGATTGACGTGTCAACCATATCGGGTACATGATTGACACGTCAATCAAATGTGCAGGGCAGTCGTGGAGGAGTCCCCATGGGCGACATCGAGTTCGGCATCGACACTTTCGGCGACCTGCCGCGGAACGACCGCGGCGAGGTCATGTCCCACGGCGCGGCGATCCGCAGCACCGTCGAGGAGGCGGTGCTCGCGGACCAGATCGGGATCGACGTGATCGCCGTCGGCGAGCACCACCGGCCCGAGTTCGCGATCTCCACGCCGGAGACCGTGCTGGCCGGCATCGCGACCACCACCTCGAACATCAAGCTCGCCTCGGGCGTGACCGTCCTGAGCTCCGACGACCCGGTGCGGGTCTTCCAGCGGTTCGCGACCGTCGACGCGCTGTCCAACGGCCGGGCCGAGGTCATCCTCGGGCGCGGCTCGTTCACCGAGTCGTTCCCGCTGTTCGGCTACGACCTGCGCGACTACGACCAGCTGTTCGAGGAGAAGATCGACCTGTTCGTAAAGCTCCTCGACGAGAAGCCGGTCACCTGGGAGGGCACGCTGCGGCCGTCGCTGGAGAACGCCGACGTCTTCCCCAAGACGGACTCGGGCCGCCTGACCACCTGGGTCGGCGTGGGCGGTTCCCCGCAGTCGGTGATCCGCACCGCCCAGTACGGGCTGCGGCTGATGCTCGCGATCATCGGCGGCGCGCCCGAGCGGTTCGTGCCGTACGTCGACCTCTACCGCCGGGCGGCCAGGGAGCTCGGCACCACCGCGTACCCGGTGGGCATGCACTCGCCGGGCTTCGTCGCCGAGACGGACGAGAAGGCGATGGAGCTGTTCTACCCGGGGTACAAGGTGATCCGGGACCGCATCGGCGCCCTGCGCGGCTGGCCGCCCGTGCGCCGCGAGGAGTTCGAGGCGGACGTCGCAGAGGGCTCCCTCTACGTGGGCTCGCCCGAGACGGTCGCCCGCAAGATGGCCCGCGCCATCGGTGCCCTCGACGTCGGCCGGTTCGACCTCATCTACTCCTCGGCGGGCGCCGTGGGCGCGAGCGACCGGCTGCGCGCCGTGGAGCTCTACGGCACGCAGGTCATCCCGATGGTCCGCGAGCTGCTCGCCGAGCAGCCGGCGAAGGTCGAGGTCGCGTGATGGCGGTCGCTCCTGTGCGCACCCTCGGCATCCTCGGTGCCGGCAAGGTCGGCACCGTCCTGGCCCGCCTCGCCGTCGCGGCCGGATACCGCGTGCTCGTGGCGGGCTCCGGCGACCCGGCCCGGATCGCGCTCACCGTGGAGGTCCTCGCTCCGGGGGCCCGCACGGTCGACGGGGAGACGGCGGCCCGCGAGGCGGACGCCGTCGTCCTCGCCCTGCCGCTCGGCAAGTACCGCTCGATCCCGGCCGGTGCGCTGGAGGGCAAGCTCGTCGTCGACTCGATGAATCACTGGTGGGAGATCGACGGGCCGCGCGACGGGATCCTGCCGCCGGGGGAGTCGACGAGCGAGCTCGTCCAGGCCGCGCTTCCGGGTGCGCGCGTGGTCAAGGCGTTCAACCACATGGGCTATCACGACCTCGAGGACGGATCCCGGACGGCCGGTACGCCCGGCCGCGACGCAACCGGCCGTAAGGCGATCGGGATCGCCGGCGACGACCCGGCCGACGTCGCGGCGGTGGCCGCTCTCGTGGACGCGCTCGGCTTCGACCCGGTGGTCGTCGGAAAGCTCGCCGAGGGGATTCGCATGGAGCCCGGCACGCCGGTGTTCGGGGCGAACGTCGATGCCGGGCGGCTCGAGGAGATGCTGAGCGGCCGGTCGGCAGCGACCGACCTGGAGACCGCTCGATAGCATCAGGCTGCCACGAGACAGATCGGCACCGGACGAAACTGGACGCAAGGGGAACGATGGTGACGCGGCTCGCACGCCAATGGGTGCTCGGCTGGGCGGTCTCGCGGGGGACCGAACCGCCCGTCGAGCAGGCGGAGGGTTTCCGGATCGAGGTCGGCCTGCCGCACCACGTGGCGCGGTACGTGCTGCTCGACGCCGACGAGGCCGCCGTCGAGCCCGCCGTCCGCAGGGTCGCCGGGTCGGTCACGGTGCCGAACACGTGGCTCAAGGCGTTCGTCGCGCCGGAGCGCGTCGCGTCCTGGCTCCCGCCCGGCTGGACGTCCGGGCCGCCGACCTTTCTCATGGCCACCCAGCTGCGTCCGTCGGAGGTGCGCGCCCCGGACGGGTATGCGGTCACCTCCGAGACCAGGGCGGGCGTGACCTTCGTCCGTGTGCTCTCCACCGACGGCGCGGTCGCCGCCCGCGGACAGATCGCGGTGACCGGTGAGAGCGCCGTCGTCGACCAGGTGGAGACGGATCCCGCTCACCAGCGCCGCGGCCTGGGCAGCCTGGTGATGCGCACGCTCGCGAACGACGCCGTCGTACGGGGCGCCTCGACGGGTGTGCTCGGCGCGAGCGCCGAGGGCCGCGCCCTGTACGAGGCGCTGGGCTGGAAGGTGCACGCGCCGCTCGCCGGCTTCGTCTACCGGGCGACGGCCTGACCCGGCGCGGTCACACTCTCCTCGCCGGCAGCCGTCCCAGCCGCTCCATGCGGTCGGGCGGTCAGGCGGCAGGCGGTCAGCTCGCGCACTGCCCCGTCGACACCGCGGTGTCCAGCTCCGTGGCCCGGTCGGCCACCGGGAGCAGCTCGGCGCTCGTCATCGCGTAGCCGACGTTCTCCTCGGAGACGTCGCGGGCGAAGATGACGCCGGCCACGTCGCCGCCGGTGGTCAGGAGCGGGCCTCCCGAGTTGCCGGGACGTACCTCGGCGGCCAGCGAGTAGACCTCGCGGTCGTTCGCGCCGCGCCCGTACGAGTCCGGCACGCGGGTGGTGCTGACGCTGAGCACCCCGGCGCTGCCCGAGGTGAACGGGCCACCGTAGGGATAGCCCTGGACGACGGCGCGGTCGCCGACCGACAGGGTCGGCGCGATGTCGAGCGGGTCGGCGGCCAGCCCGTTGACGGCGATCACCGCGAGGTCGTCGACGGGGTCGTAGTAGACGACCCGACCCTCCCGGACCTCGCCGCCGGGCAGCTCGACCACCGGAAGATCCACACCCGCGACGACGTGCGCGTTGGTCACCAGGCGGTCGGGCGCCACGACGAAGCCCGACCCGGTCGAGCTCTTCCCGCACGCGTACGCGATGCCCGAGATCCGGGCCACCGACTGTGCGGAGGCCTCCAGCTCGGCGTTGTCGAGGTCGACGGCGGGCACCACCGGCGTGTCGCGCGGCACCATCAGGATGTTCAGCCGCGGCAGGCCGTCGTCGAGCACGATGGAACGCATCTCGGCGAGCGGCCGGCCCACGGCGGGCGGCGTCAGCTCGTCGATGGTGCGCAGGACGGTGGACGACGAGACCGCCGAGGCGACGCCGGGCGCGCCCGTGGCGCTCACCGCGTTGCCGACGAACGAGAGCGCGAGGGCGACGACGCCCACGTTCGCCACCCCGCCCAGCAGCCGTTCGAGCGGGCGGAGCGAGGTGCGGTCAACGCCCTGGCGCAGGCTCCGGCCCATCCCCGCCCCGACGGACGCGCAGAACACCGGCAGCAGGATGGCCACCGCGACGGATACCGGCCCGCGCCACTCGGAGGTGGGCAGCAGGTCGTTGACGGCGGGGACCGCCCAGAAGGCGGCGACGCCGCCGACGACGAGCCCGATCAGGCCGCCGAGCGTGGCCAGGAGGCCACGGCTCAGACCCGCCATGAGGGCCATGAACAGCACCACGAGAAGCACCAGGTCGAACAGTTGCACGGAGGCTCCTTCGTGGGCGGCGGACAGCGGCTGGGCGGGCAACGGCTGGCAGGACTAGACGACGGTAAGCGCTGAACCTGGGTGCCGCGGCCTCCGACCCGCGTCCATCACGCGATCCGCAGATTTGCGCCGAGAAGTTCACCGCCGCTTTCACTTTTCTTTCGGGTGTCGTGAGGTCAGGAACGGCACCAGCGGGGACGCCCGGCCAACGCACGGTCGGCGAGCCCGGCGGGTCAGCACAGCCATCGCGCTCGGGCCTCCAGCTCGCCGAGCGCGGCCGGCAGGTCCGCCAGGGCGGTCAGTGCCCGCTCCTGGCACACGCCGACGACGGCGTCGTACTCCGCCGAACCCGCCGCGTGGGTGCGGACGTGCTCGGCGAGGAGCAGGGCGTCGCGGTGATCACCGAGCACGGACTGGAGCCGGTGCCCGGCGGAGCCGAGGCGCTTGGTGCGGCGGCCGAGCAGCCCGACGGGCGCGCGGGTGATCGCGTCGCAGGTGTGCCGCAGCCGGCGCGCCGCCTTCCGCAGCTCGTGGGTGCTCTCGAGGTCGGCGAGCTCGCTTGCCGCATCGAGGGTGCGTTCAGCCTGATGCCGGACGGTGCGGCGGACGGCCTCCTTGGCTCGTCGCGACGCACGTACGCCCAGCCGGGGCTCGACGGCCCACGCCTCCAGCGACCGCGCGAGGTCGCGGCCGCGGCCCGACCTGGTCCAGCGCACAGCCTCGGCGTGGGCGCGCTCGTGGTCCGTCCGCAGCGGCTCGAGCAGGGCGGAGCGCGTCGTCGCGTCGAGACCGGCTGTGTCGGCCGCGGCGCCGGCCTGCGCGGCGCGGACCTCGAGGTCGCGCGCCCGCCCCAGCGCGTCGCCCCACTCCTTGAGCCGGGACCGCAGCTCGGCCGTCGCGTCCTTGTCCAGATACCTGCGGAACGCGGCGAGGACGTTGCGCAGGCTCCGCACCGAGGTGCGCAGCCGGTGCGCGGCGTCAGGCTCGTCGGCGAGCGCCGCCGGGACGCGCTCCTGGATCTCGCGCACGAGGTCCCCGACCGCGAGGGTCAGCACCTCGCCCGCGGTCTCCGGACGTGCGGTCCTCTCTGCAGCGATCTGGCCAGTATCGCGCGCGGCACGCTCCACGGACAGCCCTCCGAGCCGGGACCTGGCCCAGGACTCACGCGATACGACGTCGCCGGCTCGGTGTCACTGTCGACGCGGCGTGCGGCCCGCTGCACGCTCGGTACCTGTGAGTTCCTCGAGCTGCCGCCTGGCGACGTCGGCGCGCTTGCTGTCGCCGATGGCCTCGCGGATGTCCACCACGCGCTGCAGGTCGGCTGCGGCCTCGGCGGTCCGGCCCGTCGCCGCGAGCGCCAGGGCGCGGGCCCGCAGGTACATGGCGCGGTGGGCCGGTACGTCCAGCTCGTCGACGGTGGACGCGGCGTCGTCGGCGGTGGCGAGCGCCGCCTCGCCGTCACCGAGCACCACGAGGTTCTTGACGATGGCGGACGCCGCCGCGAGCCGTGTCGTGAGCGCCATGTCGCGCGGGAACCGGTCGGGGTGCTGCTCGATGAGGTCGACGGCGTCCCGGTCGGCCTCGATGGCGTCGTCGCGCCGGTCGAGCAGGGTGAGGGCCTCGGCGAGCATGCGATGCGTCTGCAGGAGCCCTGCCGCGTCGTCTACCTCCTCGAAGCACCGGCGTGCCTCCTGGGCGTTGCGCACGGCGTCGTCGGGGGAGCCGAGAAGCAGCTCGCACCAGGCGATGTAGTAGTGCGCCCAGCCTTCCTGGTCGCGGTTGCCGGCGCGTCGCGCGACGTCCCGGGCGCGCCGCGCGTGCTCCAGCCCGCGGGCCGGGTCGTCGCGGGTGTAGAGCTCGGCCCAGCTCAGGTAGCCGAGCTGGGTCGCGAGCGCGTCGTCGTCGGCGAGGCGCTCCGCGGACTCCACCCCCACGGCGAACACCTGGTGCCACTGGCCCCACTGCACCCACAGGTCGGAGAACCAGTGCAGGGACTCGGCCACCTGGACCACCGTGGTGTCGTCCTTGTCGGCGGCGGCCGCGCGCAGGGCGTTGAACCAGTGGTCGGCCTCGTCGCGCAGCCAGGCGCTCGCGGCCGCGCGGGTCGACAGGTCGACCAGGCCCGGCTGCGCGGGCCCGTGCCCGTGGCCGGGCTCGAACCAGTTCCCGGCGTCGATGGTGGTGCGCAGCACCCAGCGTCGCAGCCGTGCCGCGTGCCCGGCCTCGCTGTCGGCCCCCTCGTCCGTGAGGAGGCGTTCCTTCGCGAAGATGCGCAGCAGGTCGTGCAGGTGGTAGCGGTCGTGTGTCGCGGCCTCGAGCAGGCCGAGGTCGACCAGCGCGTCGAGCAGGTCCTCTGCGGTGTACCGGTCGCTCTCGACGAGCGTGGCGCCGAACTCGGCGGTGAAGGTCTGCCCGGTCACGGTGCCCAGACGGCGGAAGAGCGTGCGTGCGGCGTCGGAAAGGTCGTCGTAGGACATTCCGAAGGCCTTGCGCAGCTCGAGGTCGCCCGCCCGGAACCCGTCGAGGCGGTGCTCCTCGGAGGCCAGCCGGTCGGCGAGCGCCCCCGCGGTCCAGGCGCTCCGGCTGGCCACCCGGTTGCCGGCGATACGCAGGGCCAGTGGGCAGCCGTCGCAGAGGTCCGCGAGCCGGTGCAGGTCAGGTTCCGCTGCCTGGTCTGTGGGGATGATGCGGCGCAGCAGCGTCACGGCGTCGTCGTGCGTGAGCCGGTGGAGCGAGACCCGCAGCGACGCGTCCAGCCCGGCCAGCGGACGGCGGGCCGTGACGATCATCGCGGACGGGCCGGTGGCGGGCAGGGCGGGCCGCACCTGCTCCTCGCCCGCGGCGTTGTCGAGGACCACCAGGACCCGGCGCTCGTCCAGGACGCCGCGCCAGAGTGCGGCGGCCTCGTCCAGGTCGTGCGGGATGGACCGGACGGCGGGATCGCACGCCTGGATCAGGCGGCGGAGCACCAGGAGCGGTTCGAGCGGGCGCCCGCTGAACCCGCCGAGGTCGATGAAGCGCACGGCGTCGAACCGGTCGCGCACGTCGCCGGCCACCCGTACGGCGAGCGCCGTCTTGCCGAGCACCGCCGGCCCGGAGAGCACGACCAGCGGCGAGGGCGACACGTCTTCGCCGGAGATCACGTGCTCGGCGACGGCCGACAGCTCGGCGTCGCGCCCGACCAGGTCGGCGACGGCACGGGGGAGCGGCAGCGGTGACCGGGGACCCTCCGCCGGGCGGTGCCGGCCCGCGCGGGCGGCGGTGAGGAGCGCCTCGCGCGCATCGGGCCGGAGCCTGAGGGCGTCCGCCAGAAGGTCGACGGTCCGCCGCTGCGGCCCCAGGCTCGCCCCGCGCTCGATGTCGCTGATCGTGCGGTCGCTCACCCCGGAGAGCTCGGACAGCCGCTCGAGCGTGAGGTCGGCCTCGTGCCGGAGCCGACGGAGCAGCGGGCCCAGCGACTCGGTCATCTCTCCCCATTCCTGCGTGCTTCCTTCATGGACGCAGTCCCCGGTGACGGCCTTGGATCGAAGTGTCTCATCGTGACGGCCGTCGACCGGCGGTCGTCCCGCGGAAAGGAACCACATGCCATCCACCCCCACCATCGTCCTGGTGCACGGCGCCTTCGCCGACGCCGGGAGCTGGGCCCCCGTCACGCGTGCGCTCCTCGACCAGGGGTTCCGCGTCGTCGTCCCGCCGGTGCTGAACCGTTCGCTGACCGGCGACGCCGCGTACGTGCGGTCCGTCGTCGAGTCGATCGACGGGCCGGTGCTGCTCGCGGGGCACTCCTACGGCGGTGCCGTGATCACGGTCGCCGGCGTGGCGGAGAACGTCGTCGGCCTGGTCTTCGTCGCGGGTTACGCGCTCGCCGAGGGGGAGAGCCTGGGTGCGCTGCAGGGCGGCTTCCCGGACTCCGACCTCGCCGCCCACCTCGTCTACACGCCGTACCCGGTCGACGGCGGGGAGCCGGGTACCGACGTGTCCGTCGAGGTCGACGCGTTCCCCGCGGTGTTCGCGGCGGGCGTGCCCGCCGAGGTCGCCTCGGTGCTCGCCGTCTCGCAGCGACCGCTGTCGGCAGTGGCCTTCGGTGAGGAGGCGCCGGTCGCCGCGTGGCGGACCAAGCCGTCCTGGGGCATCGTCTCCGCCGCCGACCACACGATCAACCCCGACGTGGAGCGCTTCGGCTATCAGCGCGCCGGTGTGCGCGAGAGCGTCGAGCTCGACGCGCCGCACCTGGTGATGCTGACCCACCCCGCCGAGGTCGCCGACCTCATCGCGCGGGCCGCGGGCCAGACCGCGTGACCCGGGCCGTCCCCCTCCCCAGCCCGAGCCTCAGCCCCAGCCCCAGATCGAAGGACGCATCATGACCGCCAACCCGCACGGCATCGCCCTGGAGCCCGCCGCCCAGGCGTTCGCCGAGGCCACCGACAACCCGCCGTACCTGTACGAGCTGACGCCCGAGGAGGGCCGCAAGGCCGTCGATGACGTGCAGTCGAGCGAGATCGCCAAGCCCGAGGTCGACGACGTGTGGATCACCGTCGACGGCGGCCCCACCGGATCCGTACCCGTGCGGATCGTCAAGCCGGCCGGGGCCCAGGGACCGCTACCCGTTGTGCTCTACGTGCACGGCGCCGGCTGGGTCTTCGGCGACGCGCACACGCACGACCGGCTGGTGCGCGACCTGGCGATCGGCGCGGACGCCGCCGTCGTCTTCCCCGAGTACGACCGGTCGCCCGAGGTGCGGTACCCCGTGGCGATCGAGCAGGCGTACGCGGTGGCGCAGTGGGTGACGAAGAACGGTTCAGACCAGGGCCTGGACGGCAGCCGCCTTGCGGTGGCGGGTGACTCCGTCGGCGGCAACATGTCCGCGGCGCTGACCCTGCTCGCCAAGGAGCGCGGCGACGTCACCTTCCGGCAGCAGGTGCTCTTCTACCCGGTGACCGACGCGGCGATGGACACGGCGTCCTACCGCGAGTTCGCCACCGGCTACTTCCTCACGCTGGAGGGCATGCGCTGGTTCTGGGACCAGTACACGACCGACCCGCGGGAGCGCGAGCTCATCACGGTGTCCCCGCTGCGGGCCACCGAGGAGCAGCTCGCCGGGCTGCCGCCGGCCCTGGTGATCACCGCAGAGGCCGACGTCCTGCGCGACGAGGGCGAGGCCTACGCGGCCAAGCTCCGGCGCGCCGGGGTGGCGGTGACGAGCGCGCGGTACGGCGGCGTCATCCACGACTTCGTCATGCTGAACGCGCTGCACGGCACGCATGCGGCCCAGGCCGCGATCGCTCAGGCGACGGCGATCCTCAGGTCTGCGCTGGCCTGATTCTTTGAGTGCTGGATATCTGTTGGCCTCACCGTCTCGGACCAACAGATATCCAGCACTCAACGCCGGGTCAGTCGTCCAGGGGGGACGGGCCCAGGTCGTCCAGCAAGCCCTGCATGCGCGCGTAGGCCTTGTTGCGGTAGGCGACGAGCTCCGCCGTCCGCTCCGGGTCGATCTTCCGGAAGCCGCCGCCGCTCTTGGTGCCCAGGTGCCCCGAGTCGATCCGCTCCTGGAGGATCGGCGGCGTCGCGAACCGCTCGGGGAACGTCGTCTGCAGCGAGCGGTAGCAGAACGCGTACACGTCGAGCCCTGCCATGTCGGCGATCGCGAACGGCCCGAAGAACGGGAGCCGGAACCCGAAGGTGGTCCGGGCGATCATGTCGATGTCCTCGACCGAGGCGACGCCCTCGTCCACGAGCTTGGTCGCCTCGTGGAACAGGGCGTACTGCAGGCGGTTGAGCACGAACCCGGTGGCGTCCGTCAGCCGCGCGCTGCGCTTGCCGACCTGCGCCAGCAGGGCCTCGACGGGTTCGAGCACGGCAGGGGAGGTCCCGGCGTGCGGGATCAGCTCGACGCCGGGGATGAACGGCGCCGGGTTGCTGAAGTGCACGCCCAGGAACCGCTCGGGCGCGCTGACCTGCTCGGCGAGCTGCGTGATCGAGATGGTCGACGTGTTGCTGCCGATGATCGCCGTGGGGTTGGCCGCGCTGATCCGGGCGAGCGTCGCGTGCTTGAGCTCCAGGATCTCCGGCACCGCCTCCTCGACGAACCGGGCGCCCTCGACCGCCTCCTCGACGGACGCCGCGGCGCTCAGCCGGGCCCGGACGGTCTCCATGGCGCCCTCGGGGAACAGCCCTTCCGCCTCGAACTCCGCGGTCTCCCGCAGGATCCGCTCCAGGTTGCCGGCCGCTACCTCCGCCGACACGTCGGCGATCCGCACCTCGTTGCCCGCCAGCGCGAGCACCTGCCCGATCCCGCCCCCCATGTACCCCGACCCGACGATCGCGATGTGCTCGCTCATGCGTTCTCCTCCTCGTACGTTCCGATGGACGCCACCTTCCGGGCCGACGGCGAGGTCTCGTCGAAGTGGTAGCCGAGCCACTCGGCGACGAGCCGCTTGGCGAGCTCCAGCCCGATGACCCGCTGGCCCATGGTCAGCACCTGGGCGTTGTTGCTCAGGACGGCTCGTTCCACCGAGTAGCTGTCGTGCGCGGTGACCGCGCGGATGCCCGGCACCTTGTTCGCCGCGATGGCGACGCCGAGGCCGGTGCCGCAGAACAGCAGGGCCCGGTCGGCCTCGCCCGCGGCGACCCGGCGGGCGGCGTCGACGGCGACGTGCGGGTAGTCCGTGTGCTCCTCGCCGCTCACCCCGACGTCGGTCACCGACTCGACCCGCGGGTCGGCAAGGAGCTGCGCCTTCAGCGCGTCCTTGTACTCGAAGCCTGCGTCGTCGCTTCCGACGACGAGGCGCAACCGGTCGGTCATGAGGTTCGTCCTTCTGTCCGGGCGATGCTGGTCTGGGTATTGCTGGTCCGGGCGATGCTGGTCTGGGTGATGGCGGTCAGCACGAGCGCCAACGAGGTGGCGCCGGCGTCGGGATGGCCGAGGCTCCGTTCTGCGAGCGGCCGGGCCCGGCCGAGCGCGGGCCGCAGGGCCGACGTCGCCTCGGCCGCCGCCGTGGCGTCCGCAGCGGCAGCCGCGAGCGACTCGGCCAGCGGCCGGCCGACGGCGGCAGCGGCCTCCAGGCGTTCGACGTACGGCACCAGCGCGTCGACCATGGTCTTGTCGCCGACCTTCGCCCGGCCCAGCCGCACCACCGTGTCCAGGGCGGCGCGCGCGGCGGCCGCCACGTGCGTCGCCGTCACGTCGTCCCGGTCGAGCGCGGGCGCGAGCGATGTCAGCGCGGCACCCCACAGGGCGCCCGACGTGCCGCCGGCGATCTCGCTCCAGCCCTCGCCCGCCGTCCGCAGCGCGGCGCTCAGGCCGGAGTCCCTGGCGGCGCTCGCCGCGGCGAGCGCGGCGTCGATCCCGCGGCGCATGCCGACGCCGTGGTCGCCGTCGCCCGCTATCGCGTCGATCCGGCCCAGCTCGTCCTCGTGCTCGTGGAGGGTCGCCTGCATCGCCGCCAGCAGGACGAGCGCGCGGTCGGCCCGCGCGACCGACGCGGGCGAGGCGGTCTCGACCGGTTCGGAGACGGAAGACGCCGGGTCGGGGCGCGCGGCCGCAGGAGCGTCGTCGGACCCGCCGGGGGAGGCGTGTCGCTCGACCAGCCCCTTGCGGTACGCGGGCGTGTACGCGGGAGCCCGCCAGAGCTCCTCGAGCTCCTCGGTGAGCCAGAACAGCGTCACCGAGACCCCGGCCATGTCCAGGCTCGTCACCAGCTCGCCGCACTCCGGTTCGACGACGGTCAGGCTCGCGTGGCCGAGCCGCGCGGCCACCTGGCCGTAGAGCACGAAGAGCTCCTCGTACTTGACGGTACCCAGCCCGTTGACCAGGACGGCGACACGGTCGCCACGGTCCTCCGGCACGTCCGCCAGCAGCTCGGAGACCAGGATCTCGGCGATCTCGTCGGCCGAGCCCATCGGCACGTCCCGGATCCCGGGCTCGCCATGGATACCCAGACCCACCGACATCATGCCGTCGGGGACCGTGAACAGCGGGCCGTCGGCCCCGGGAAAGGTGCACCCGCCGAACGCCACCCCCAGGGTCCGTGTCCGATCGTTCGCCGCGATGGCGAGCCGCTCCACCTCGTCGAGCGAGTCGCCCCGCTCGGCGGCCGCGCCGGCCACCTTGAACACCACGAAGTCACCCGCGATGCCGCGCCGCTCGTCGATCCGGTCGGCCGGGGCGCTCGCGATGTCGTCGGTGCAGAGCACCGTGCGCGTGTCGATCCCCTCGGCGCGCAGCCTTTCCTGCGCCGCTCCGAAGTGCAGGACGTCCCCCGCGTAGTTGCCGTAGCTGAACAGCACGCCGCCTCCGGCGTGTGCCGCGCGGGCCACCCGGTAGGCCTGGCCCGCCGAGGGCGACGTGAAGACGTTGCCGCAGACGGCGCCCGCGGCCAGCCCGGCGCCGACCACTCCGGCGAACGCCGGGTAGTGCCCGGACCCGCCGCCCACCACGACCGCCACGTGGCCGTCCGCCAGCGGGTCGGCGCGCACCACACCGCCGTCGACCCTGCGGACCAGGTCGCCGTGCACGGCGGCGAACCCGGCCAGGGCGTCCTGGACAAAGCCCTCCGCCGTGTCGAGCACCCGCGTCATCGGGAAGCTCCGGTCAGGTCGGGCTGGCGCACCCGGCTGGTGCCGAGCGCGTAGCCGTGCCGCTTGGGCAGCACGTGCCGGCGGAGGTAGTCGCGGTTGGCCGCGCAGACGCTGAGCCCGTCACCGCCGTAGTTCTCGGTGCAGATCACGCCCTGGAACCCGTTGGCGAGCGCCGTGCGGAACGCGGCCCGGTAGTCGATCAGGCCGAACTGCATCGGGGCGGGCACGGAGAAGTAGGCGTCGCGCTCCAGGTCCTCGTCGCGCGAGTAGTTCTTGACGTGCCAGAAGTTCGTGTACGGCAGCGTCTTCTCGACCAGCTCCTGCCACGGCTCGACCGGCCGGTGCAGGCGCACCAGGTTGGCGATGTCCGGGTTGAGGCCCACCTCGGGCAGGCCGATGTCCTCGACCAGGCGGACGGCGGAGTCGGCGGTGCCAAGGAACGTGTCCTCGTACATCTCCAGGGACAGCAGCACACCCACCTCGGCGGCGTGCCGGCCCAGCTCCTGGAAGCGGGACACGGCCAGGGGCCAGTCGTCCGGGTCGTCGTGGTGCCCGGGAGCGGTCCAGAACCACAGCTGTTCCTTCTGCTGCGCGGTCAGTGCCTGGTGCAGGCCGACCGAGACCACGCCGATACCGAGCGCGGCCGCCGCGTCGATCGTGCGGTGGCTGTAGGCGAGGTTGGCTTCGCCGTCCTTCGCGTCGATCACGCTGCGGCGGATCGCCGACACCGAGGCCAGACCGAGGCCGAGCTCCCGTGCCGTGCCGGCGAGCCGGTCCAGTGCCGGTCCGTCCAGGTCGCCCGGCCGCAGCCAGGAGTCCGTGAGGTCGACGTGGTCGAACCCGGCGTCGGCGATGTCGGTCAGGACCTCGTGCCACACCGTGGGGTCGTCCTGCGCGGACCGGCCGTCTGGTGTGACGGTGGGGAACGGCAGGGTGCTGGCCGCGATCGGCCAGTCCGCCGCGAGGAGGCGCCCGTCCGACGCCTCGATGCCGCCTGGCTTCCCGGTGCCGCCGGACGCCGTCCGGTCACGCGTGGTGGTCTGTTCCGTGGTCAACTCTGACCTCCGTCCTGGGCACGCCGGTCTCCGTTGAGCCGGGCCGTGCCCTCGTTGGTGAAGTGGTTACTTTTCGGCGGGCGGGATGTCGGCGGGCGGGCTGGTGGACCCGCGGACCACCAGCTCGGTCGCGAGCTCGATGTGGCGCGAGACCGGCTCCCGTCCGGCCGCCAGGGCCAGGACGCTGTCCAGCGCGACGCGCCCCATCTCCCACAGCGGCTGCCGGACGGCGGTGAGCGGTGGTGTGGACCACGCCGCGAGGTAGGTGTCGTCGTAGCCGACGACGCTCAGGTCGCGCGGCACGTCGAGCCCGTGCTGGCGGGCCGCGGCCAGCACCCCCATGGCCTGGGTGTCGCTGGCCGCGAAGATCGCGGTCGGCCGCTGGCCGGACCGGAACCAGCGGTCGGCGACCGCGAAACCGGAGTCGTAGTCGAAGCCCGTGAACTCCACGAGCTCCTCGTCGACGGGTACGTTCGCCGAGGCGAGCGCGGCCCGGAACCCGTGGACGCGGGCGGTCGCCGCGACCGACTGCGGGCGACCGCCGAGCGCGGCGATCCGCCGGTGACCGAGGCCGAGCAGGTGCTCCGTGGCCGACATGCCGCCGGTGAAGTTCGTCGAGCCGACGCTCGGGACGTCCGGGTTCGTCAGGTCGAGCGGGTCGATGACCACGACGGGCAGGTGCGCCTTGCTCAGCCCGGAGACGTGCTCGGGGCTGAGCTCCGCCGTGAGGATGATCGCCCCGGTACGGCCGGCACCTGACAGGCGGCGTGCCCAGTCGCCCGGCGCCAGCCAGCCGGTGTCGGGCGCCGCCCGGTGGAAGCGGCTGACCACGATGTCGGCGTCGGCCGTCTCGGCGGCGTCGGTCACCCCGCGCAGCACCTCCATCGCGTACGGGGTGGTGAGCTGGTCCGCCATCACCTCGATGCTGCGCTGCGCCAGCGGTCCGCGCGTGCCGCGGCGCACGTAGCCGAGCTCCTCGATCGCTGCCTTGACCCGTGCGCGGGTCTCCACGGCAACGTCGGAGTGTCCGTTGAGCACCTTGGACACCGTCGGCATCGAGACGGCGGCGGACCCGGCGACGTCCGCGAGGGTGGGACGCTTGCCCGCAGTTCTTTCGAAATATTTCGCTGGCACGCCTTCGAATCTAGCCCAGACGCGGGCCGATGGGCAACGTTTTCGACGAAGAAAACACGGTCATTGGAGGGGCCGAGTGGCGGGGTAGCGTCAGCGAAATATTTCGACGGCCGGCTACGAGGAAGACGTCAGGGGAGGATCGAGTCCACGTATCCGCCGTCGACCCGGACGGCGGCGCCCGTCGTCGCCGAGGCGAGCGGTGAGCTGAGGTAGGCGACCATGTTCGCGATCTCCTCCGGCTCGATGAGCCGCTGGAGCAGCGACTGGGGGCGGTGCAGCCGCATGAACTCACGCTGCGCCTCGTCCCAGGGCAGGGCCGGGTCGACCAGCTCGTAGACGAACTTCTCGACCCCGCCGGTGTGCGTGGGACCGGCGATGACGGAGTTGACCGTGACGCCGGTGCCCGCGGCCTCCTTCGCGAAGCCGCGGGAGACACCCAGCAGCGCCGTCTTGGAGACGCCGTAGTGGATCATCTCGGCGGGGATGACTATTGCGGAGTCGCTCGCGATGTTGAGCACGCGCCCCCAGCCGCGCGCCGTCATGCCCGGCAGGCTGGAGCGGATCAGGCGGACGGCGGCGAGCACGTTGACGTCGAAGTACCGGCGCCACTCGTCGTCGTCGATCTCGAGCGGCGGCATGCTGCCGAAGATGCCCAGGTTGTTGACCAGGATGTCGACGTCGCCGGTGGCGGCGAGCACCTCCTCGGCTCCCGGCGCAGTGGTGACGTCGCCGGCCGCGGCGACCAGGTCACGGTCCGCGGACTCCGTCCGGAGCTCGTCGATCGTCTCCGCCACGCCCTCCGCACGCCGCCCGTTGATCGCCACCCGGGCGCCCGCGTCGGCGAGCGTGGCGGCGATCGCGCGTCCGATGCCCTGGGTCGAGCCGGTCACGAGGGCGGTCTTGCCGGTCAGATCGATGCGCATGCTGTCTCCTTGCTGTCGTGTTGCTGTCCTGCGCGTGGCTCGGTCGGTGAGGTGGACCCGTGGAGCAGGTGCCGGACCTGTTGAATTTGGTTCAGCCTCGCCCGTTCCAGTTCACCCAGGCTGAACGATTCAGCACAGCCCGCAAAACCGGTCCCCAGCCGAACATATTCCGGCCCACCCGGCACCTTTCGAAACAGTGCACCTCGCCCAGAGAGGCCGGGAGCGGACGGCTGTCGAGGCTGCCTTCGCGCCGGTCGTCGCCGTTGTGGGCCGGGTCCCTAGCCCTCCTCGGCGCGGGTCCACCGCTCCCAGAGCCACAGGATCAGGACGATCAGCAGAAAGCCGGGTATCCCGATGGCACCGAGCTTGCCGAGCCAGTTCGTCACCTCGGCCCCGATGCCGATCTCCGCGCCGCCGGCGGTAGTAGTGCCGGTGTCGTCGCCGGTGCTGTCGCCAGAGCCGTCTCGACCGCCGGTGTTCGGATCGTCGCCCGCAGGGGGCCGGCCGTCCGCGTCATCGTTGCCCGCGTCGTTGCCGCCTGTGTCGATCCTGCCCGCCTCGCTTCCGTAGGCGGATCCGGTTCCGTGGTTGCCCGATCCGCCGTTCTGCTCGTCGGACGGCTCTCCGCCGATGCCGAGCCCGGCGAGCCAGTCGGTCACCGTAGCGCCGATATCGGGGAGCGTGTCGTCGGCGGTGCCTGAACCGGTGCCGCCCTCAGCGCCGTCGCCCCCTACGCCGTCGCCCCCTGCACCGTCGCCCTCGGAGCGGTTGGTCCCGGGTGGGGAGTCCGACCCGGCTCCGTCGTCAGACGGGCTGTTCGTACCGTTCGCTGAGCCGCTGCCGCCACTGCCCGTGCCGCCGGAACCACCTGTTCCGTCCCCTGCACCGCCGCCACCGTCGCCTGGACCCGCACCTGAACCTGCGTCGCCTGTGCCGTCGACCGCGCCACCGTCGCCGGTGCTGCCCTCTGTGCCGCCACCGGTGCCGGAGTTGCCGCCGCCGCTGCTCTCGCCTTCACCGTTGCCGGGTTCGCCGCCCCCATTGGAAGCATCGCTCTCGCTGGAACCCCCACCGGCACCAGCGCCACCACCAGCACCAGCGCCATCGCCAGCGCCATCACCACCACCGGCGCCTGCACCACCACCTGCACCACCGGCGCCCTCACCCCCACCCGGGATCGGAGCAGACTCGGCCGCAGGCGGATCAGCGGCCTGGTTGGCAACGAGCGCGGCGGCGCCACCTCCGAGGGCGAGCGCCGCGAGGACACCCGCGGCGATCGCCGCCTCCTTCTTGCCGAACGGGCGTGGTGCACCCGCCCCCGCCGCCCCCGCCGCTCCGCCGGCCGCCCCGGCCGCCGCTCCGCCGACCGCAGCGCCGAGGGCTCCGGTGGCGATTGCTCCAGCGATGACGTGCTGTCCGAGGTCGCGGAGCATCCAGGACACCTCGCGGACATCGACGAACGCCCGCGTGCACTCGGCGCACCCGTCCATGTGCGCCTCGAACCGGTTGCGCCGGCGGGGGAGCAGCCGGTCCTTGAGGTAGTCGTGCATGGCGGCGCGGGTAGTCCGGCACTCGGGTTCGTTGACGCCCTGGGCGTGGGCTGCGGCGAAGGCGCCGGCGAGGCGTTCTTCGGCGCGGCGTAGCCGCATGGTCACGGCGTGGGGCCGTACGCCGAGGTTCGTGGCGATGTCGGCGACCGCGCGGTCGTGGACGTGGCGTTCCAGCAGGATCTGCCGGTCGTCGTCGGCGAGGTCGGACAGTGCGGTGCGGAGCATGGTGACGTCGGCGTGGCGTTCGGCGTCGAGCTCCGCTCCCGCGATGGGTGGTGTGAGGCGGTCGAGGGTGTCGTCCTCGACGGGGTGGGCGCGTCCGGCTTCGCGGGTCATGCTGATGGCTTCGTTGACCGCTGCGCGTCGCCAGTACGGTGCGGGGTCCTCGATGGTGGTGCCGGTGGAGACGAGGCGGACCATCTTTTCCAGGGCGCGGCTGGCGGCTTCTTCGGCGTCGATGCCGGGCACGCGCGCGGCGACCGAGCGTACGACGTTGGGCCGATGCACCACCCAGTCGTCGATCTGCAGTGCGCGCGCCGCCGTCATCTCGGATGCCCCCTTCCGATCCGCGATAATTCCACCGCGATCGGGAGGACGCACGACGAATCACATGATGTGCGTCAACGCACTGATTGGCCGGTACGCGCCGTTTCCTGCCCTCCGGTCATCCTGCGCGGCGACGCAGCATGACACCCCGGAGGAAGCCTGCCTGGCCGGCGTGCTGCATGTCGTCGTTGATCACGCTGACGAGCCGGACGCCGAGGGTGACCGGCGGGTTCCACGACTCGTCGATCACCTGATCGAGGTCGGCGTCGGACAGGGTGCCCAGGTAGCGGACGGTTCGGTCGTGGACGGCGTCGTGGTAGCTCGTGAGCAGGTCGCCGGACGGGACGCGGACGACCGAGACCTCGTCTGCGTCGTGCCCGTAGCCCGTGTCCTCGGCCGGGAACGGCAGCCCGAACCGGCGGTCCCACCCGTCGTCCGACCAGACCTGGCTGGTGCCCGCCGCGTCGGTGACGTGGTCGTCCTGGATCCTGGTCAGGTGCCAGACGAGCCACGCCACCGAGTTCGCGCCGTCGTCGACGCGGAACGCGAGCTCGTCCGCTGACAGCCCCTTGACCGCGTGGTGCACGGACTGCCGGATCCTGCCGAACGCGTCCACGAGCAGATCAGTACCCCGCATGCCGATCATCCCCTTTCGTGCCGTGGCCTCACCAGCCACGATGCCACGGCGCCGCGGGGCTCGCGCAGAGAGGGCTATGCGCCCACCACCCCGCCGTCCTCCCGGGTGATGACGATGGTGGCGGACCTGGGGCGGCCGGTGGGGCTGTAGTCGGGCCAGCTCGAGCTGGCGCGCGGGTTCTCCGGGGTGCCCGTGTCGCCGGGGTGCTGGATGTTGACGAACAGGGAGCGGCCGTCCGGGGTGGCGGTGATGCCCGTGATCTCGCAGCGCGGGGGACCGACCAGGAACCGGCGGATGTCGCCCCGGCGGGTGTCGGCCACCAGCATCTGGTTGTTCTGGTTGGCGCCGTCCACCTGCGGCTGGGTGCCGTCGGTCAGGATCCAGAGCCGGCCCACGGCGTCGAACCACAGGCCGTCGGGGGAGCCGAACGCCTGGTCCGGCGGGACCGTGGCGCCGCTGGCCTCGTCGCCGGCGAGCAGGAAGATGTCCCAGTCGAACCGCACGGCGCTCGGGTTGCCGTTCTCGTCGATCTTCATGATGTGCCCGAACCGGTTGTTCAGCCGGGGGTTCGCCGCGTCCACGGTCTCGGTGCGGGCGGTGTTGTTGGTGCAGGTGAAGTACACCGCGCCGGTGCCAGGCTGCACCGTGCACCACTCCGGCCGGTCCATCGGCGTCGCGCCGACGGCGTCGGCCGCGAGGCGCGTGTGGATCAGCACCTCGGCCTGGTCCGCGAAGCCGTCCGCCGCGGTCAGGCCGGGCTCACCGTGCACCAGGGGGAGCCACCGGCCGGAGCCGTCCTCGTCGAACCTGGCGACGTACAGCGTGCCCTCGTCGAGCGGGCTGCGCCCGGCCCGGCGCGCCTTGGCGATGGGCTCCGCGCCGACGAACTTGTAGAAGTAGTCGAACTGCGTGTCGTCGCCCATGTAGACGACGGCCTCGCCGCGGCGCCCCCGCACGACGACGGCGTTCTCGTGCTCCATGCGGCCCAGCGCCGTGCGCTTCTTCGGCGTCGACTCCGGGTCGAACGGGTCGACCTCCACCACCCAGCCGAACCGGTTGAACTCGTTCGGTTCGGTCCGCATGTCGAACCGGCTCTCGGTGGTGTGCCAGGGGTACGGGCTCTCCGAGCCGATGCCGTAGCGCTCCTCGACGGACCCGGCGGGCGGCGGCTGCTCGCCGTAGTAGAAGTACTTGTTGATCGTCTCCTCGCACGTCAGGTACGTGTCCCACGGGGTGGGGCCGCTGGCGCAGTTGTTCAGGGTGCCGAGCACCCGCACGCCTTCGGGGTCCGCGCTCGTGCGCATCAGGGAGTGCTTGGCCGCGGGACCGGTGATCTCGATCGGCGTGGTCATGGTGATCCGGCGGGCGAACCTCGACTCGGCGACCTGCCAGCCGCCGTCGCGGTCCTCCTCGACCTGGATGACCGAGACGCCGTGCGCCGCCATCGACTTGGCGGTCTTCTCGGGTGACCAGGCCGCCCGCCCGTCCGTGTGCAACAGGTTCTCGGTGGTGGCCTCGTGGTTCACGCAGAGCAGGCCGGAGCGGCGGTCCCGGAGCGGGAAGAACCACATGCCGTCGTGGTGGTCGCCCGCCTGCCGGGCCTGGTCGGCGGCAGTGTTGCTCGCGTCCTCGGCGAAGGCCGGTCCGGACGGGACGATCGGGTGGCCCCACGGGTAGAGCACCTGGTAGCGGTAGCCGGGCGGCAGCACGACGGCGTCGGCGGTGCTGGGCGCGATGGCGGGGAAGCCGAGCAGCGGCCGCCCGGCGCCGTGGCCCGTGCTCGCCGGGACGCCGGCCGCAGCGTCCGGCGCTGGCGCCCCGAAGAACGCGGCGGCAGCGGCGGCCAGGCCGCCGGCCATCGCGGTCCGGCGGGACAGGCGGAGCTCGGCGAGCTCGGAGATCGACGGCGGACGGGACATGTCGGCGTTCACGAAGGGCTCCAACCTTGGGGGCGCGGACCGCTGAGCGGCCGGGACGCGTGCCACGGTAGGTAGCCGAGATGGCCAGGTCCTCACACCCATGTGAACGACGGCGAAAGACGGCCCGAGCGCAGGTCAGGCCGGCTGGTACTGCCCGAACGTCCAGGTGTTGCCCTCGGGGTCGCGGACCGTCGCGGCCTGACCTCCGTAGGGTTCCTCGACGACGTCACGCACGACGGTCGCTCCGGCGTCCACCGCACGCCGGAGCGCGGCGGGCACGTCGTCGGTCACCAGGTAGATCGAGGCCTGTCCCGGGCGGCCCGCCAGCTCGTTGCCGGGGTCGTGCGTGCCGAACATGATGCCCCCGCCACCGGGCCAGACCAGCTCGGCGTGGGTGACCGAGCCGACCTGGCCGGGCTTGTCGTCGTCGGTCCGGTAGATCTGGTGCGTGGTGAAGCCGATCGCGAGGAGCCAGTCGGTCATCCGGTCGGCGTTCTCGAAGGACAGGGCCGGCCAGAGCCGGGTCATGGTGTCGCTCATCTCGTACTCCCTCTCGTGGGTCTCTCCTGCGTGCCCTCCGGTGTTCTCCTGCGAGGACGAGATCCAGTCTGGGATCAGGCACCGGCGCCGTCTTGTACGAATGGGAACTCGTGCCGCAGCCACCTCGAGGGCGTGACGCCGGCCAGCTCGGTCCAGTCGCGGGTCATGTGCGCCTGGTCGGTGTAGCCGGCCCGCACCGCCACGGCGGCCAGCGACGGGCGGCCGTGGCGTGCGCTGCGCTTGAGGTCGGAGCAGCTGCGCTGCAGCCGCGCCACGCGGTGATAGGTCTTCGGGGCGAGCCCGGTCTCGGCCTTGACCAGCGTGGTCAGGTGTCGCCTGCTGAGGCCGGTCTCGGCGGCGACGTCGTCGACCCGCGCGCCGCGGGTGAGCCGCGCCAGCGCGAACCCGACCTCTGGCCGGGTCGGCTCGGTGGCGTCGGGCCGTGCGACGGCGAGCAGGCCGCGCACCGTGTGCTCGATCCGCTGCCGCGGCGTCGTCGAGAGCGCCACCTGCTCGACCAGTGCCTCGAGGGAGCGGTCGACCTCGCCGAGGGCGACGATGTGTCCGGCGAGGTCGGACGCGCACGTGCCGAGCACCGCCCGGACGCCCAGCGGCGTGAGGGACACCTCGACGCCGGTCATCCGCCCGTCGTGTACTATCCGCGCGGGTCTGTCGTGCAGCCCGGAGAGCATCCCCCAGAGTGCGGGCACACCGACGGGGTCTGCGTCCTCGTCGGCTGCCCAGCCCGCACGGAGCGGACGCCCGCTCGCGAGCTGCAGGGTCAGCGCCGTCGACGGCATGCCGACGTGGGAGCCGGGCGCCCCGACCTCCACGTCGTACGCCACCACGGCGGTGACGTAGCCGCGAAGCTGCTGCGGCACGTCCGCCCGCACGTAGCTCAGCAGGGGAGAGGTCATGCCTCGACGATACGTCGGGGGGCTCAGCCGCCGGACAGCCGGATCAGCACCTTGCTGCTGCCCGGGCCGGCGGCAGCGGCCAGCGCCTCGCCCGCCTGCCCGATGCCGAAGCGGTGCGTGACCACCGCGGACACGTCGAGCCCGTCGCCCAGCGCGTCGAGGGCGTCGCCGATCTCCTCGACGAACCGGTAGGCACCGACCCACGTGATCTCGCGGGTGACGAGGTCGCCGAGGGCAGCTGGCGCAGCCGTTCCGGGCAGGTTGCCGACCTGGACGAGGGTGCCGCCGCGCGCGGTGGCCCGCAGCACCCCGCCCAGGGCTGCCGGCGCACCGGAGGCCTCGAACACGAGCTCGCAGTCCTCGGGCAGCCGGTCGCCCGAGCCGATGTCGAGGACCCGGTCGGCGCCGAGCTCCTTGGCCACGGCCAGCGACGACGCGGAGAGGTCGGCCGCGGTGACCGACGCGGCGCCCGCGTGCTTCGCGGCGGCGACGACGAGGCAGCCGATGGGGCCCGCGCCGTTGACCAGCACGTCGCGCCCGCGGACACCCGCGCCGATCTGGCCCGCGCGGTTCACCGCGTGCATCGCCACGGCCAGCGGCTCGGCGAGGGCGCCCTGCTCGGTGCTCACGCCGTCGGGCAGCCGCCGGAGCTGCTGGGCCCGGACCGCCCGCAGCTCGCTGAACCCGCCGTCGGTGTGGGGGTGGAAGGCCGCCGAACCGAAGTACCGCACCTGCGAGTGCAGGTTGGTCCGCCCTGCCAGCCGCTGCGGCAGGACCGAACCGTCGGCGGCCTGCGCCGGGTGCACGGTGACCGGCGTGCCGGGCTCCCAGCCGACGACGTCGGGCCCGCTCGTGACCACGCGGCCGGCCACCTCGTGGCCGAGGACGAGCGGGTCGCGCAGGACGGCGGTGCCGGAGGCGCCGTTCTTCCAGTAGGACACGTCCGACCCGCAGACCCCGCCCCACTCCATGGCGACGACCACCTCGCCGGGCCCGGCGACGGGGTCGGGGCGCTCCTCGACCCGCAGGTCGCCGGCGCCGTGCACGACGACCGCCCTCATACGGCGTCCTCCAGCCGGACCAGGTCGCGGCCACGGGTCTCAGGGGCGAGCCGGGCGGCGACGAGCGTGATGGTGGAGTAGACGATGAGCATCGCGGCGATCGGCCACCAGCTGCCGGTCGCCGCGGTCAGCGAGGCTGCGATGACCGGGCCGATGGCGGTGGCGAGGATGCCGCCGATCTCCTTGGAGAGGGCCAGCTGCGTGAACCGGGTCCGGGCGCCGAACAGCTCGGCCATGGTCACGCTCTCCAGTGCGAACAGGCCGAGGACGCCGAGGTTCAGGCCGGCGATCATGCCGAGCATCAGCCCCGTGGTGGTGCCGCTGGTGATCAGCAGCATCATCGGGAAGGCGAGCACGATGGTGATCAGGGACAGCGCGGTGTACATCGAGCGCCGGCCGAACCGGTCGCCGAGCATGCCGATCAGGGGCACCGTCGCGAAGCCGATGATGGAGCCCCACATGATGGCCTCGGTGGCCAGGGCGCGGTCCATCGCGAGCGTGGTGGCGACGTAGCCGACCAGGAACGTCTGCACGAGCCCGGAGTTGCCCGCCTGGCCGAACCGCAGGGCCAGCGCCAGGAAGAACGCCTTGCCCTTGCGCTGCTTGAGGGCTGCCTGGAGCACCGGCTCCGCGGTGGCGGTCCTGGCGGCGTCGGCGGAGCGCTCGTCATTGCGGGAGAGCTCGTCGCGGGAGAGTGCGACGCCGTCCACGACGTCGGCGCGGGCCTCGAAGACCGGGCTCTCCTTGACGTTGGTGCGGATCCAGACGGCGAAGATCATGAGCACGAAGCTGAGCAAGAAGGGGAGCCGCCAGCCCCAGCTGAGCAGCTGCTGCTCGCTGAGCACCGCGAGCAGCAGCGCCCACAGGGCCGACGCCGCCAGGGTGCCGGAGTTGGTGCCGAGCGAGACCAGCGAGGCGACGAGGCCGCGGCGTCGGACGGGCGCGTACTCGGCGAGCAGCACCGTGGCGCCGGCGATCTCCGCGCCCGCGCCGAAGCCCTGGACCAGGCGCAGCACGACGAGCAGGATCGGCGCCAGGATGCCGACCATCTGGTACGTGGGCAGGACGCCGATCAGGGTCGTGGACACACCCATGAGCGCGACCGTGATGAACAGGACCTTGCGGCGGCCGAGCCGGTCACCCATCCGGCCGAAGTAGATGGCGCCCGCGAGCCGCGCCACGTAGCCGACGCCGTAGGTGGCCATCGCGGCGATCAGGCCGATCGCGGGGCTGACGTCGGGGAAGAAGATCTGGTTGAACACGATCGCCGCCGCCAGCGAGTACAGCTGGAAGTCCATGAACTCCATGGCCGTGCCGAGCCAGCCGGAGACGGCGGCCTTGGTGAGGTCCTTGGTCGACCGGGTGACCTTCTTGTCCGAGGGAGTGCCCGACGGGGTACCTGGTGGGGTCATAGCTGTTTCCGCCATTGGAAAGTGTGCTCCTTGCCTTCTTTGACTTGCCTTCGTGGCTGACGTCGCTGTCTGGAATACCGGTTCACTGATGTGTGGCAGTTCTTGTATGTAAGCAGCGCCGACAAGGAGGTGTCAACTGTCCGCGGTGTGGAAGCGCGCCGCCTCTCGCCTAGACTCGCGGGCATGGGGGAAGCCTCGAACCGGTCCAACAGGCGCGTCGTCTACGAGACGCTGCGCCGCAAGGTGCTCACCCTCGAGCTGCCGCCTGGCGCCTCGCTGTCGGAGAACGAGCTCGCGGCGTCCCTCGGCGTCAGCCGGACGCCCGTGCGTGAGAGCCTGATCCTCCTCGGCGAGGAGGGCCTGGTCAGGGTGTTCCCCAAGGTCGGGTCCTTCGTGTCCCGGGTGGACGCCGAACGCGTGGCCGACGCGCAGTTCCTCCGCGAGGCGGTCGAGCTGGCCGCGTTCGACGACATCCCGGAGACCCTCGACCCGGACCTGGTCGCCGAGCTGCGCGCCAACCTCGAGCAGCAGCGGGAGGCGCGGCACGACCTCGAGAAGTTCTTCGAGCTGGACGAGGCGTTCCACCACGGGCTCCTGCGCCTCAGCGGGCACGGCAGGGCATGGTCGACGGTCGTCGCCGCCAAGGGCCACCTGGACCGCGCGCGCCGCCTCGGCCTGCAGGAGACGAACGGCATGGGCCGCTTCGTCGACGAGCACCACTCCATCCTCGACGCGGTGGTCGCCGGCGACATCTCCAGCGCCCGCGACAGCCTCCGGGGCCACCTCCGCGCTGTGTTCGACGACATCGAGAAGACCAGGCAGCGCTCACCGGAGCTCTTCGCCGCGGACGACGGGTCCGTCCCGGTGCGCCGCAGCATCGCCGTCTGGGAGTAGTTGGCGTCCGCTCGGGTTCGGCGAGGGGAGCTGCCGCGTCTGCCAGGATCCGTGCGGTTGTGCGGCATGGGTGACAGCCCGTGAGGTCGGTGCGCACGTCTTCGGTGGGTTGCGTGGCTGTCCGGCCTGTCGCCTTGCCGCCTTGCCGGCTTGCCGCCTTGCCGGCTTGCCGGCTTGCCCGAGTCTGGGCTCCTGGGCCTACGGAGTTGCCGGTCAGGCGACCTCAGCGGTCGGCGGATCTGGGGTCGGGCCCGTGCTGGACGAGTGTGGCGCTTCGATGGGTTCGGGTAGGTGGATGCGGTGCCCACGGGCGTCGGTGAACGCCCACCCGGTCTCCAGCAGGGCACCGGCAGTGGTGTCGGCCGGGGCCTTGCCGGTCCAGTGCATGGTGATGCCTTTGGTGTCGACGAGCTGGTGGTGGTACCAGCACAGCAACGCACTGTTGGTGATGGAGGTGTTTCCGCCGTGGGCCCAGTGGGTGATGGCGTGATGGACCTCGCACCGTGACGGCGGTTGGTCGCATCCGGGGTAGACGCAGTGCTGGTCTCGGGCGATGACGGCGCGTCGCATCTGCCCCGACACCGTCCGCTGTGCACGACCCACGTCCAGGACGGCTCCGTCGGGTCCGAACACGATCCGGGTGATCGCACTGTGACACGCCAGGCGGCGGACCAGGGCGCGTGGGGCGCGGCCGCCGGTCTCGGTGAACACCGGACCGCCGGGCGACAGCAGCGTGGATAGTGTCGGATCAATTGTATTCCAGCGACCCGGACCTCCACCCGGACCTCCACCCGGACTCGGACTACCGGTCGAACTACCGGTCGAACTGCCGGTCGGGCTGCCGGTCGGGCTGCCGGTCGGGCTACCGGCCGCAGGGCCTGTGTTCACCGCGCCTGCATCGGCATCCGCAGCCGAGCTGGTGCCAGCACCAGCGCCAGGGCTGGTGCCGATGCCTGCGCCCGCACCTGCACCTGTGCCTGCACCTGCACCGGTGCCTGTGCCTGGGGCCTTCGCACCAGCACCCGGCCGGTTGCCGCGGGTGGGTGTGGCCTGTCCGCAGGACAGGCACAGCCCGTCGCGGGTGCGGGTGACCTGAGCGACCAGCTCGTTCCAGGACACGGTCACGTTCAGGTGGGGTGCGATCGCTGCCCCTGGGGAGGCCTGGTTGGTGTCCAGCACCACCCGCGCCACATCCGCGAGACCCTGCGCGCGACGCTGCGTCGTCGTGCGAGTGTCTTCGGCGGACGGGGACCCCATGACGGCGTTGATCGCGGTGGTGAGCTGCAGGCCGTGCTCGTCGGTGAGGAACCCGGCCACGTGATACCCGCCGAACGTCTTGGACAGGTCCAGGAACTCGCCCTGGGCGGCCTTGTCGTCATCGAGGTCGTCGGTGTCCGGGTCGGTGAGGGTCGCGAACCGGCGCGCCACCTTGCGGAACTGGTCCGCGTTCAACACATTCGCTTCGCGGAGAACCAGGCCCTCACCCGTGACCAGAGTGCCGTCCGCGACCGCACCTTCCAGCACCTGCGTGACCAGGTCACGGGTGGCGGTGCCGTCCGGGTCCTCGGACGGGTCGGGGAAGTCGACCGGCACCGTCTGGACGAACTGTTCCGGTGTGGTGGTGTGACCCGTGCGAGTATCGATCAACCACGCCAGCGCATCGGTACGGGTCTCGCTCGTGGGTGCGACCTCGGTCATCACGCGGGCGTGGTCCACACCCAGGGTTCCCGCGACGAGACGTTCCCGGGTGACCGGGAGGGCGGTGGTGAGGCGGCGCGCGATCGTCATGTCCTTACCCGCCGTGGACGCGGAGATCCCTTCACGCAGACGCAGCCAGGTCGTGAACGTCCGGGCCGTGCCACCCGAGCGCCACGAACCCTCGTCCTCGATCCGAGGCAGCAAGGTGTAGCGCACCCCGTCCAACCGGCCGGTCAGCCGACGGATCCGGGTGTGCGCGTCGGCCAGGCGGCTGACGTTCGGTGCGTCCCAGCCGGTCAGGGTCTCGGGGTCGGTCAGGGTAGTCAGTTGCGCGGTCGCGGCCTCGATCAGGGCCAGCACGTCCTCGATCGAGGCCGCAGCGGGCAGGTCGGCGGCGGTGCCACTGTCCGTCGTCTGCTCCACCATGCCCACCCCCGCCCGTCTCGCTGCTCGCCTCTAGTTCTCACTTCCTCGGTGCGTCTATTATCTCGAACATTCGTGCGGCCTGCTGGGCGGATTTCAAATCTGTGGATAACTCTTCACGCTGCCACCGCTATGCCCGACAGCAGTTCCGCGAGCCCTCTGGGCCAAGGGCCATCGACCGATCTCCTGGATAGGCGCCCCCACGTGCCGCAACGAGAACAGTCCCCGACCGCACACCATCCGGCGTGCGGTCGGGGACCGTGGTCGAGCCCGTGTCTACGCCGTCAGGAGATCTTGCGGCGGTAGGCGGCGGTGGCGAGGACAAAAGCGACGGCGAGGATGCCGACGCACCAGCCCAGCGCGACCCAGATGTCGGTGCCGACCGGCTGCTGGGCGAGCAGGTCGCGGATCGTGTTGACGATGGACGTGACGGGCTGGTTCTCGGCGAACCAGCGCAC
>NZ_JBFAKY010000015.1:0-150650 GCF_040656015.1 Promicromonospora sp. NPDC050249
CTTTCAAGCCCCGACACACACGAGTCACGATCACGAGGAGTCCCAGTGCCCAGCAAAAACGGACCGGTCCGAAGCCGGACCGTCGCCCCCCGACGAGACGCTCTACTTCGGCAGAAGGGTCAGAGGGAGACGCCTACCATCACCGTCTCCGGGACCAGGGTCACGCCGAACCGGTCGCGAACCCCGTCGCGCACCGCACGGGCGAGGGCCACGACGTCCTCGGCCCGGGCGCCGCCACGGTTGGTCATCGCGAGCGTGTGCTTGGTCGACAGCCGCGCCGGGCTGCGCTCCCCCGCCAGGCCGAAACCCTTGCCGAAGCCGGCCCGCTCGATGAGCCAGGCGGCACTGGTCTTGACGAGCGTCGGGTCGATCGCGCCGAGGCTGGGGCCCGTGCTGGTCTCCGGCGTCGACGAACGGACCGGGTACCGAGGGGCGTCCTCGGGCAGGTGCGCGAGGTGCTCGACGGGGATCACCGGATTGGTGAAGAACGATCCGGAGTTCCAGCGGTCGTGGTCCGGCTCCGCGCCGAAGGGCGGGCGATCGAGCAGCATGCCCTTGCCACCACGCAGTCCCAGCACGGTGTCGCGGACCTCCCGCATCGGGGCGCGCTGCCCCACCTCGACGCCCAGACGACGGGCCAGCTCGCCGTAGCCCACGGGCGCCGACAGGGTGCCGAGGCGGAACTGGAACTGCACGTCCAGCACCACGTAGCGCGGCGACGGGTACCAGGGAGCACGCGGGTCCTCGTCCCGGCCCTCGCTGTGCATCGAACGCTTGAGCAGCGACGTGCGGTACCCGAAGTCCAGCTGCCCGACGGAGAAGGTGCGCACCCGCCGCTCGCCCCTGTCCCAGGTACGGACCAGCGAGACCACGCCGGAGAGCTCCTGGCCGTACGCGCCGATGTTCTGCACCGGGGCCGCGCCCACCGTCCCGGGGATGCCCGACAGGGACTCGACACCCACCCAGCCCTCTGTGACGGCGCGCTCCACGAGCTCGTCCCAGTTCTGGCCGGCCGGGGCGCTCACCACGGCGCCGCCACAGGAGTCGTCCGACTCGACGGCGATGCCGCTGCGGGTGTCCCGCACGACGAGACCGTCAAAACCTTCGTCAGCCACCAGCAGGTTGGAGCCGCCACCCACGACCAGCAGCGGCACACCGTCATCGTCGGCGGTGCTCACCGCCTCGATCAGTGCAGCCTCTTCCTCGGCCTCGACGAACGAGGCTGCCGGGCCACCCACGCGGAGTGTGGTGAGGTCGGCGAGGCTTGGGGCCACCGCTTGCGCCTGGACGGTGTCTGCCGGGTATGGGCTCACCGTGCAAGCCTATCTACCTGTCGCGTTGGATTTGTGCACATCTTCGACATGCCGTGGGTGATGTCTGCCAATTCTGGAACCTTTTGGTGTCGGCGGACGTGTTCCTTGCTCGTCCTGGCGGGCCCCAGCGCCGAAGCCGAGGGCCCGTCTCCCTGCACTACCTCTTCACACCGGCCGCAGTGGGCAGCGGCCGGACCGACCGGGCGACGACCAGACCCAGCACCATGGGGACGAGCAGCACGAGGACCGCGAGCCGGTAGCCCGTGGCGTGCGCGACGAAGCCGATGAGCGGCGGCCCCACGAAGAACGCCGTGTAGGCGATGGTCGAGACCGCGGCCACCCGCATGGCGGCCCGCTTCGGCTCGTCGGACGCCGCGCTCATCCCCATCGGGAAACCCATCGCCGCACCCAGACCCCACAGGCCGACGCCGATCAGGGCCACCCACAGGACCGGGACCAGCGCGAACATCAGCACGCCCACGAACGCCAGCAACGCGGAGAGCACGAGCACCGGCACCCGTCCGAACCGGTCGATGGCTCCTGTCCCCGCGAGCCGAGCGGTGGTCATGGCGGTCAGGAAGACGGCGAGACCCACGGCCCCCATCCCGTCCGACGTACCGAACCCGTCCACCACCGCGAGGCCTACCCAGTCGTTGGCCACGCCCTCCGTGAGGGCTGCGGCCAGCACGACGAGCCCGATCGCCAGCGTGCGCGGCTCCCGCCAGGCGGCGAGAAGCCCCGCCAGGCCCGACGTCGGCGGGGTCACTGCTCCCGGGTCGGCGCCGTCCGCGCTCCCCACCTCGGCGGTGGGCACGCCGTGGGGCACAGCGGCCGAGACGACGCTCGGCGAGAAGTAGCGGACCGCGATCAGCACCGAAAGAAGAGCCACGGCCCCTGCCGTCACGATGTGCCAGATCACCGGGACCCCCATCGTGGCCACGAGAGCGCCGATCCCAGCGCCGATCACCGTTCCGAACGAGAACCCGGCGTGGAAGATCGGCATGACCGCACGGCCGAGGCGCTGCTCCACCGCCGCGCCCTCGAGGTTCATCGCGGCGTCCCAGACGCCGGCGCCCACGCCGAACAGGATCAGCCCGAGTCGCACCGCGAGGTGCGCGTCGGCCACGACGCCGTACCCGGCCACCACCAGCCCCACCACCACGACGCTCGCGAAGGTGACCACCGTCCTCGCAGTGCCGAAACGCTCGGCGACCAGGCCTGACAGCGGGATGGCCGCGACGGAGCCGACGGACCCCGTGAGCAGCAGCAGACCCATCTCCTGCTCGGAGAAGGCCAGCCCGTCCCGGACGGCCGGAAGACGTGATGCCCAGCTCGCGAAGGCGAACCCACTGGCGGCGAAGACGACGAAGACCGCACGAGCGGCGGCGTGTGCAGTAGGCACTGAACTCCTTGGTGCGATTGAATCTCCCGACCGTAAGCCACAATCTGGGACCAGCCCAGCAGATTCCTGGGCCCCGCACCACTGGTGCCGAGTGAGAGACAAGGAACCCGCGATGAGCCGCCAGACCGTACGACCGACCCTCGCGAGGGTCGCCGAGCTGGCCGGTGTCTCCGTCTCCACCGCGTCGCTCGCCTTCTCCGGCGCCGGACCGATCACCCCGGAGACCCGGGAGAAGGTGCTGGCCGCCGCACGCGAGCTCGAGTACTCCGGTCCCAACCCGCTGGGGCGGCAGCTCCGCTCGGGACGGTCCGGGATCGTCGGTGTGGTGATCGGTGACCAGCTCGGCAGGTCGTTCCGCGACCCCGTCTCCACCCAGGTGCTGCACGGCCTGGTCTCCGCGATCGGTGAGCAGGGCCTCGGTGTGCTGCTCGTGCCCGGTATGCCGCAGGGCGCCACCACGCAGTCCATGGGGCTCGCCGCCGAAGCGGGGCTGCCGCCCGCCGTCGACCCGCTGGTCGAGGCCGCCGCGATGGACGTCGCGGTGCTCGTCTGGGGCACCATGAAGGACGACCCGAACCTTGCCGCGCTGCAGCGGCGCGGCGTGCCCGTCGTGGTCGGTGAGGGACAGGAGGTGTCCGGCGTGCCGGTGGTGGGCGTCGAGGACCGGCGCGGCGCCGCCGACGCGGTGCGACACCTCGTCGAGCTCGGGCACACGCGGATCGCGGAGATCACGCTGCCGTTCGGGCGGGACGAGCGGTCCGGGCTGGTCGACGCGGATCGGCTCGCGTCCGCCGAGCGCACGCCGACGCGCAACCGGCTGGCCGGCGTGCGGGACGTCATCGAGCCCGTCATCTCGTGGGAGACGCCCGCCTCGCTCGTGGAGCACGGCCGCGACGCCGCCACCGAGATCCTCTCCGAGTGGGCGCCCGCCCGGGACCGTCCGACGGCGATCATCGCCCACTCCGACCTGCTCGCCGCCGGTGCCGTGATCGCCGCCCGCGAGCTCGGGCTGCGGGTTCCCGAGGACGTTTCGGTAGCGGGGTTCGACGGCCTCGACCTGCCGTGGCTCTCCCCCGACGTGCTGACCAGCGTGCATCAGCCGCTCGTCGAGAAGGGCCGCGCGCTCGGTCTGGCCGTCATCGCGCTGCTGGCCGGCGAGGACCCCCCGTCGGTGATGCTGCCCGTGAGCCTGGTCGAGGGCACGACCACGGGCCCGGTGCCCGACCTGACCTGACCCTCCGCGGCCCGTCCCCACAGGTCCGCGAAGTAGAGCAACTGTCCGGACATGCGCTCTACTTCGCGGACCTGTCGGGGGCGGGTGTCAGGCGCGGAGCCTGGGCTCCGGGAGGTAGACCTCGCCGCCCGACTCGCGGAACTCCGCGGACTTCTGTGCCATACCCTCCGCGGCCGCCGCGTCCGCGAGCGCCGCCTGGTTCTGCGCCCCGCCGAACTCGTCGCGGATGTCCTGCGAGATCCGCATCGAGCAGAACTTGGGCCCGCACATCGAGCAGAAGTGCGCGGTCTTCGCAGCCTCGGCCGGAAGGGTCTCGTCGTGGTACGACTCCGCGAGCTCCGGGTCGAGCGACAGGTTGAACTGGTCCCGCCAGCGGAACTCGAAGCGGGCCTTGGACAGGGCGTCGTCGCGGTCGCGGGCGCCGGTGTGGCCCTTGGCGACGTCGGCGGCGTGCGCGGCGATCTTGTAGGTCACCACGCCGGTGCGGACGTCGTCGCGGTTCGGCAGGCCGAGGTGCTCCTTGGGCGTGACGTAGCAGAGCATCGCGGTGCCGTACCGGGCGATCTCGGTGGCGCCGATCGCTGAGGTGATGTGGTCGTAGCCGGGCGCGATGTCGGTCACGAGCGGGCCGAGCGTGTAGAACGGGGCGCCGTCGCAGAGCTCCTGCTGCCGCTCCACGTTCTCGCGCACCAGGTGGAAGGGGACGTGTCCGGGTCCCTCGACCATCACCTGGACGTCGTAGGCCCAGGCCCGCTTCGTCAGCTCGGCGAGCGTGTCGAGCTCGGCGAACTGCGCGGCGTCGTTCGCGTCGGCGAGCGATCCGGGCCGCAGGCCGTCGCCGAGGGAGAAGGCGACGTCGTACCGGGCGAAGATCTCGCAGAGCTCGTCGAAGTGCGTGTAGAGGAAGTTCTCCTGGTGGTGCGCCAGGCACCAGCCGGCGAGGATCGACCCGCCGCGCGAGACGATGCCCGTGACCCGGTCGGCGGTGAGCGGCACGTACCGCAGCAGCACGCCGGCGTGCACCGTCATGTAGTCGACGCCCTGCTCGCACTGCTCGATCACGGTGTCGCGGTAGATCTCCCAGGTCAGCGCGCTGGCGTCGCCGTTGACCTTCTCGAGGGCCTGGTAGATCGGCACGGTGCCGATGGGCACCGGCGAGTTCCGCATGAGCCATTCCCGCGTGGTGTGGATGTCGTCGCCCGTGGACAGGTCCATGACGGTGTCGGCGCCCCACTTGGTGGCCCACTCGAGCTTTTCCACCTCCTCCGCGATGGAGCTGTGGACGGCGGAGTTGCCGATGTTCGCGTTGACCTTCACGAGGAACGCCCTGCCGATGATCATCGGCTCCGACTCCGGGTGGTTCACGTTGTTCGGGATGATCGCCCGGCCCGCGGCCACCTCGCTGCGCACCAGCTCGACGTCGCAGCCCTCGCGCACCGCGACGAACCGCATCTCGGGCGTGATCACGCCCTGGCGCGCGTAGTGCATCTGGGTGACGGTCCGGCCGGGGAGCGCCCGGCGGGGCCGACGTCGTTCACCCTGCCACTCCTGGCTGGCCGCACCGCGGCGCAGCGCGCCGCGCCCGTCGTCGGCCAGTGCCCGGTCGCGGCCGTCGTACTCCTCGGTGTCTCCGCGCGCCACGACCCAGGGTTCGCGGGCCGGCGGGAGGCCGCGGACCGGGTCGGAACCGGGGCCCTGCGTGCGGTAGACGCGGACCGGCTCGTTGGGGGCGCCGTCGGGCGACGGCGCCAGCGTGATCTCCGTGACCGGCACCCGGAGACCGGTGTCGTCCTGCGGTGTGCTGGACCCGCCGTCGTGCTCGTGGTCGCGCTCGTACTGGTAGGCGAGCGTGCGGGACTGGGACTTCTCCATCATGAGACTCCTGCTTCCTACGCCGGTGTTAACCGGACAGGTTCAACGGTCCCGGGCCGTACAGCCCGATCTCAGCCCCTGCGTGAGGCACCCGTGGGATCGCCGCCGAGGTTAGCACTGTCCGGCACTTTCCTTCTGCCCCGCCGCCGACCGTGATAAGCAAGGCCGGACGGCTCGCTCACCCCAGCAGCGAGCCCGGGACATGGAGGCTGGAATGCCGGTACGGAACAACCTGCGAACGAGGGCGTTCGCGTTGGCGGCTGCGGGGGCACTCGTGGTCCAGACAGGGATCGTGGCGGGTGCGGTGTCAGCGGCGGGAGCTGAGGTGAGCCCTACGGCTTCGGACAACCAGATCACCCTGACCTCCTGGGAGGGGCGCCGGGAGCTGCTCGCGGGCGAACGCGACGGACTGCGGTTCGACGTCCACGGCGGGCTCTTCCTGCCCCGCGGAGGCGACCTCGTGGACTACACGGACCCGTTCGGCGACGGCACGCCCGTCACGTACGAGACCGGCACGTGGACCTCGCCCGTCGTCGAGACCGGGTACCCGATCAAGCAGGCCGTTCCGTCCTGGAACGCGGACACCCCCACGGGCACCTGGGTCGAGGTGGAGTTCCGCGGCCGTAAGGCCGACGGGACATGGACCAAGTGGTTCGTGATGGGCCGCTGGGCGTCAGGCGACGAGTTCGCGCCGGCCGACGGGCGCGTCGGCGACATCCACCGCACCTCCCTGAACGGCCAGGGCGACACCGACGCGGCCCTGTTCACCGACACGTTCGTCGCGAGGGCGGGCTTCGAGCCGGACGCGTTCCAGACCCGGGCCCGGCTGTACCGGCCCGAGGGCGCCAGGACCTCGCCGCGCCTGGCGTCGGTGAGCACCATGACCAACGAGAACCTGCCCGACGAGCACTACACGGGAACCAGCGACTTCACGCTCGGGCGCGAGGTATCGCTCGACGTGCCGCAGTACAGCCAGAACATCCACCGCGGCGAGTACCCCGAGTTCGGTGGCGGCGGCCAGGTGTGGTGCTCGCCGACGTCGTCCACGATGGTGATCTACTCCTACGGACGCGAGGTGCCTGCCGAGGAGCTGGAGGACATCGTCGCTCCCAACGGCGACCCGCAGGTCGACTACGCCGCGATGAACACCTGGGACTACGCGTACGAGGGTGCGGGGAACTGGCCGTTCAACGCCGCCTACGCCCACAGGTTCGGGCTGAAGTCGTTCGTGACCCGGCTGCGCTCCCTCGCGGAGGCCGAGAAGTTCATCGAGGCGGGTATCCCGCTCACCGTCTCGCTCAACTTCGACGAGGCGGAGATGCCCGAGGCCGGTTACAGCACCCCCGGGCACCTCGTCGTGCTGATCGGGTTCACCGCGGACGGTGACCCGATCATCAACGACCCGAACAAGGCCAGCAACGAGGAAGTGCGACAGGTCTACACGCGCGAGAACTTCGAGCGCGTATGGCAGACGTCGACCGACGGCGTCACGTACGTCTACCACCCGAAGAACGTGAAGCTGCCGGCCAACATGCCGGGCGTCACGCAGAACTGGTAACCCCATCCCGCCGAGGTAGAACTGTGGCGAGATAGAACGGCAGCGAAGCAGGACCAGGGCTTGGCGCTCGGGTTCTACTTCGCTGCAGTTCTATCCCGCCAGTTCTATCCCGCCCTGGTTCTACCTACCTCGGCGGGACCTGCTTCGGCTCAGAGGTGTACGTCGCCGACGTGTAGCCGTCCGCGGAGACCGTCACCTGCACGGTGAGCTCAGCGCCCTGGTCGAGGCCCGTCACCAGGTACCGGTCACCCTTCGCCCAGCGCACCGGCTCGCCGTCGCGCAGCCAGCGGTACTCCACGTCGACCTCGCCCGGCAGGTACGTGCCGGCGTCCGCACGCAGGACCTTCCCCGGCTTGGCCCGGCCCTCGATGCTCGGCCCGGTCACGTCCGCCACCACGGGGTCGTGGATCTCGACGTCCGCCGCGTTGACGAAGACGTACCGGTGCGCCAGCCAGAGCTGGTAGTACACGTCGTCGCCCCGCACCACCGTGCGGTCGCCCGGCCCCGTGCCGTCGAACGTGGCGGCCCGGTAGTAGTCGGACGCGACGTGGTCGTCGGCCACCGCGTACGTCTGGCCCACCCCGACCGTGTACTCGATCGGCGTGACCGGCTGCACCGGGACGCCCGGGTACTCCTCGTAGGCCGCCACCTCCGGGTAGGCCCTGCCGAAGACCGGCGCCGGGGCGTCGCCCGCGACGGTGACGGTCTTCGCCGTCGCAGGCACCACCACCGGGCGCTCGGCAGGATTGTGCAGCCAGGCCAGCGATCCGGCCCACCACACGCCCAGCCAGTCGCCCTCGACCTGGTCGACGACGAGCTTGTGCCCCGACTGCACGCGCGCGCTCACGTCGCTCGCGTACGTGGTCCCGTTCGATCCGTCCGGCTTCCAGCCCGGGTCCTTCGCGAGCGGCGCGTCGGCCGACGGCGACTGGTGCAGGTACCGGAAGTTCGTCCCGGCGCCCGTTACGCACGCGCCCGAGCCCGGCGACGCCTCCTCGCAGCCCGTCACCGTGTTCGGGTTGTCGGCGTACCCGGTGCGCACCTCGACCACGTCGCCGGGCGCGACGTTCGTCGTCGCCTCCAGGTCACCGCCGATCGGGGCACCGAGCAGCTCGAAGTAGTGGTCCCAGTCCCAGTAGGGGCCCGGGTCCCAGTGCACGTTCTTGGTGGACCCCGGCAGGGTGCCCGGCACCTGGTCGTGCCCGATGATGTGCGCCCGGTCGAGCGGGATGTCGTGCTCCGCCGCCAGGTGCCGGACCAGGTCCGCCGACGCCTGGTACATCGCCTCCGTGTACCAGGCGCCCGTACCGGCCCAGCCCTCGTGCTCCAGGCCTATCGAGTGCATGTTCAAGAACCAGTTGCCCGCGTGCCAGCCGATGTCGGCCGGGTCGAGGTGGTTCGCGACGTGCCCGTCCGAAGACCGCAGCGTGTAGTTCCAGGCCAGGTAGGACTGGTCCAGCACCAGGTTGACCGACGGCTGGTAGGCCGTCTCGGTGTCATGGATCAGGATGTAGTCGAGCGACGGCCCGCCCGCGCCGGTGCGGTCGGCCTGGTCGTGGTTGCCGTAGCTCCCGGTGTTGTCGGGCAGGTCCGGGGAGTCCTTCGCGTACGGCGCGGGCAGCCACTCGCAGCCCAGGTCCTCGGGGCAGTCGGCCTCCGGGTCGCTCGCGCTGGAGGCCCGCGGCACGACGACGTCCCGGTTACCCGTGAGGATCACCGCGCCGTCGGAGGGGGTGGTAGCGCCCGCGCCCTCCCTGAGGATTGTGTACACCCGTGTAGCGAAACCCTCGACGTCACTCATGCGGGACACCGCGTTCTCCCACTCCCCCAGGCTGTCCGACGTTGTCCCGGCCGGCTCGGCCTCGACGGCACCGTCGCGTATCGCCTGGGCCTGGTACGACGCGAGCAGGGCTGCACCGCCGCACACGTTGGCCTGTGCCTCGGACTTCAGGGTCTCCTCGCTGAGGCCGGTGAGCTCGGCCGCCCGGACGAGCTCTGGGGTACCCTCGCGCGCCGGGCCCTCCTTGTCGTTGACGTCCGACAGCGGGAGTCCGTCGCCGTGCGCGTGGCCGGGCCCGTGGTCGCCCGCGAGGTTGAACACGCCGTAGCCGCCGTCGGCGCTGGCCTGGCCGGCATGCTGGTCCCAGCGCGACTCCATGTAGGACACGGCCTTGAGGAGGTCCTGCGGCACTCCGGTGGCCTCGGCCGCCGCCGAGAACGCCTCGTCGAGCGAGCCCGCGGCAAGGACGGCGGCGCACGCGACCACACCGCCGTCGGGCACGGCCGCCGGGGCCGCATCGGCCGCCGAGAGCGGTATGAGTGGAAGAAGCAGCCCGGCAGCTGCGGCCAGGGCTGTGCTGCGCCGTCGTGACGTCACGCGGAGATCCTCTCGTCGGCCGTACATGGGGACGAGAGAATCACACCCGATCCGGGAGCGCACGGAAAGACCTGCGGGTTAAATTCTGAAACCGGGACGCCGGGGCGTCAGAGGCGGACGAGCACCTGGGTGCGGCCAAGGACCTTTGCACCGTCGACCGTGACGGCAAGGTCGACGCGGACGGTGCCTGCCTCGATGTCGATCACGCCGATGGTGCCCGTGACGTCGATCGACGCACTGCCGGGGTTGGGGACCTCTACCGGCTTGGTGAACCGCGTCTGGTAGTCGACGACGGCGCCCGGGTCGCCCGCCCAGTCCGAGACCAGGTCGACGACGGTGCCCATGGTGAGCATGCCGTGCGCGATCACGCCGGGCAGGCCCGCTCCCACTGCGAACTTGTCGTTCCAGTGGATCGGGTTGAGGTCGCCGCTCGCACCCGCGTAGCGGACGAGGGCCGCGCGGTCGAAGGTGACCGCGCGCGTGCCGATCACGTCGCCCACTGCGAGGTCGGCGATGTCGGGGCGGCTCATGCGTCAGCACCTCGGATCGCCAGCGTGGACGTGACGGTGGCGACGGGCTCACCGAGGCTGTCGGCCTCGGGGGACGGCACCTCGATGCTCTCCGGGATCGCGTAGATCTCGCAGCGGGTGGTCACCATGCTGATGGCCCCGCGGGAGACGACCCGGTCCACGTGCAGCACCGTCGTCAGCTCGTCACCTGCGACGATCGGGCGGTGGTGCGTGAAGCGCTCGTCCGCATGCACCACGCGGGAGAAGTCGATGTCGGCCTCGGGGTCGCTGATGTACTGCGACTCCGCGCGCTGCGCGACGATGACGGCGAACGTCGGTGGGGCGACCAGGTCCTGATAGCCAGAACCCCGCGCCGCCACGAGATCGTGGTGCGCGGGGTGCGTGGCACCGACGGCACTGGCGAACTCGCGGATCTTCTCGCGGCCTACGGAGTAGGGAGCGTTGGCCGGGTAGACCCGGCCCTCGAAGTCAGCGTTCGCCACGTCGGTGTGAGCCTGCTACCGAGACTCAGCGAGTCTCGCGGTGCGACGTGTGCTTGCCACAGCGCGGGCAGAACTTCGCCAGCTCCAGGCGGTCGGGGTCGTTACGACGGTTCTTCTTGGTGATGTAGTTCCGCTCCTTGCAGTCCACGCATGCGAGCGTGATCTTCGGGCGGACATCCGCACTCTTGCTTGCCATGGCTCTCACCTCCGCGCCTCGAGAGGGAGGCGCCATGTGTCTTCTCGTCGTCCGGCATAGGGACGCCGAACGGATGTACTTGCTTGGTAGCGAGGGCGGGGCTCGAACCCGCGACCT
This sequence comes from Promicromonospora sp. NPDC050249, assembly GCF_040656015.1. Lineage (NCBI taxonomy): Bacteria > Bacillati > Actinomycetota > Actinomycetes > Micrococcales > Promicromonosporaceae > Promicromonospora > Promicromonospora sp. NPDC050249. The sequence goes on from NZ_JBFAKY010000015.1 coordinate 11,082, forward strand.
CACGATTATGAGTCGTGCGCTCTGACCAGCTGAGCTACCCCGCCGCGCGTGACTGAACGCGAGGCCGTCCGCCGTTGTTCCCTCACCAGTATCACTGCTGAGGGAAACGGACGACCCCGCGTCGATCACAGAGCCCCGAAAGGGAATCGAACCCTTGACCTTCTCCTTACCATGGAGACGCTCTGCCGACTGAGCTATCGGGGCGGCGAGGAAGACTCTACATGCCCTCCGGCCTGGCGTGAAATCGAATCGGGTGTGAGTTGTGCCGCGTCGCCCAGGAGCCCTGGTGGCGCGCGCCGTGGACAGCCTTGAGCGGCTGCACCGACATCGGTCCGTTGGTGGGCGGACCCGGTGAGATCGGTCGTTTGCGCCGAGATCGGTCGTTCGATTGACCGATCTCGGCGCGACCGACCGAAGTCACGGACGAGGCGCGGCAAGGGACCGAAGTCGGCCGGGAACGAGAACAGGGCGCCATCCCTGAGGATGACGCCCTGCTCGTCGCGGTGGCGGATGAGGGATTCGAACCCCCGTAGGCTGTGCCAGCTGATTTACAGTCAGCCCCCTTTGGCCGCTCGGGTAATCCGCCGCGAACGGGTCCAACCATAGCCCCCAACCGGCCGCCGGGAGAAATCGAAAAGAGGCCTCGGCCTGGTGACGCGCCCCACAGGGCTCGCCGTGATCCGGGCCGACGAGCGGGGACCTATCGTGACGGCGTGACACAACAACAAGATCGCTGGGGTCTGCCCCTCGGCGTCGGGGCCTACCTGGCCTGGGGCGGCATGCCGCTGTTCTTCCCGCTGCTGCAGCCCGCCGGTGCCCTGGAGATCGTGGCGCACCGCATCGTGTGGAGCCTGCTCTTCTGCCTGATCGCGCTCGCCGTGCTGCGCCAGCTGGGTGACTTCCGCACCGCCCTGCGTTCGCCGCGCATCCTGGGCACGTTCGCCGTCGCGGCCGCGCTGATCGTCGTCAACTGGGGCGTGTACGTGTACGCCGTGCTCAGCGACCGCGTGCTCGACGCCGCCCTCGGCTACTTCATCAACCCGATCGTCACCGTGCTGCTCGGCGTGCTCGTGCTCCGGGAACGGCTGCGGCCCGCGCAGTGGATCGCGATCGGCTTCGGTGCCGCGTCGGTGGTCGTGCTGTCCACCGGGCTGGGCGGCCTGCCCTGGATCTCGCTGTGCCTCGCACTGTCGTTCGGTCTGTACGGGCTCGCGAAGAACCGCGTGGGCCGCACCGTCGCTGCGCTGCCCGGCCTCGCCGTAGAGACGGCGGTGGCGACGCCGTTCGCGCTCGCCTACCTCCTGTGGCTCGGCAGCTCCGGGACGTTCGTCGGGCACGGCGCCGGCCACTCGCTGCTGCTCATGTCGACGGGTGTGATCACCGCCCTGCCCCTGCTCATGTTCAGCGCTGCGGCGCGGCGTCTGCCGCTGTCCGTGGTCGGGATGCTGCAGTACCTGGCTCCCGCCCTCCAGTTCCTGGTGGGGCTGCTCGTGTTCGGCGAGCACATGCCCGCAGCGCGCTGGGCCGGGTTCGTGCTGGTGTGGGTGGCGCTGGCGCTGCTCACCGTGGACGGGATCCGGCAGGCTCGGCGGACGCCGCGGCCGGGGCTGGACTGATCCGGCCGGCCGTTGGCCGGGCTTGGCGGGTCTCGACAAGCTCGACCAACGGGTGGCTCGACCAGCGGGTGGCTCGACCAGCGGGTGGCTCGACCAGCGGGTGGCTCGACGAACGGGGTTGCTCAGTAGCCGGTGCCGGTTACCTGGCGGGTCGTCACGTTGAGGCGGTTGTAGAGGTTGGTCACCCCGACGTAGAGCACCAGCGCGGCGAGCCCCTGCTCGTCGTAGTGCTCCGACGCCCGCGCCCAGACGGCGTCGGGCACCGGGTCCGGGCTGTCGGCGAGCCGCGTCACGGCCTCCGCCAGCTCGAGCGCCGCGCACTCGGCCTCGGACAGGTACGGCGACTCGCGCCAGGCGGAGACCGAGGCGAGGCGGTCCTCCGACTCGCCGGCCTTGCGCGCCTGCCGCATCCCGTAGTCGATGCACCAGCCGCAGCCGTTGATCTGGCTGGCGCGGAGGTGCACCAGCTCGAGCGTGGTCGCCGGGACGCCCTGCCCGTGGACCAGCTGCCCCAGCGCGGCCAGGTGCTTCACCGCGCCCGGCACGAGGATCGCCGGGCTCGTCATCCGGGAGGTCAGCGTCCGCAGGTGCGGGGTCGTGGACGCCTCGGGGGCGAAGTCGTGCGTGGTGGTCTCGGTGGTCATCGTGGCCCTCTCGTCATGGCCGGGGTGCCGGCCGGTCACATCGGCGCCCTGCGCGCCGTCACACTCCTGACGACCCCGAGAACGAGGATGTGACGGATGAACCCCGACGAGCTCGCCACCGCCTTCGAGCAGCACCGACCCCGCCTGCGTGCGGTCGCGTACCGGATGCTCGGCAACCCCGACGACGCCGACGACGCGCTGCAGGAGGCCTGGCTGCGCCTGAACCGCACCGGCGACGCCGAGATCGACAACCTCGCCGCCTGGCTGACCACCGTCACCGGCCGGATCTGCCTCGACATGCTCCGCTCCCGGTCGACCCGTCGTGAGGCACCGCTGCCGTCCGGCCTGCCCGACGACCCCGGGCCCGAGCTCCCCCACGACGACGCCCCTGACCCCGCACAGGAGGCCGAGCTCGCCGACGTCGTCGGGCTGGCCATGCAGATCGTGCTGCAGAGCCTCGACCCGGCCGAACGCCTGGCGTTCGTGCTGCACGACCTGTTCGCCGTCCCCTACGAGCAGATCGCCCCGGTGCTGGGCCGCTCGGTCGCCGCGTCACGTCAGCTCGCGAGCCGTGGACGACGGCGGGTGCAGTCCGGTGCGGCGGCCCAGGACGCCGCCGGGGCCGGCTCCCGGACCGCCGCGGAGACCCGGACCGACCGGCAGGTGGTCGAGGCGTTCCTCACGGCGTCCCGCACGGGTGACCTCGCGGGTCTGCTGGCCGTGCTCGCACCGGACGTGGTCCTGCGGGCCGACCAGTCCGCCGTCGAGACGGCGGCGGCGTCCGCCGACAAGGGCGCTCCCCTGCTGGCGCGCGAGGTGCGCGGGGCCGCGGCGGTCGCGGAGTCGTTCCGGGGACGGGCGGGAGGCGCCGTGCCGGCGCTCGTCGGTGGGTCCGTCGGGTTCACGTGGGCACCGGGCGGCACGCCGCGCGCCGTGTTCGCGGTGGTCGTGCACGACGGTCGCATCGCCTCCGTCGACCTGGTGGGCGACCCGGCCGCCATCGCCGTGCTGGGTGTGGAGCTGCTGGGCTGACCGTCCGCGGCTGTGTCGACGGCGGTGTGGGTGCCGGATGGCAGGGTGTGCGCATGGACGCACCTCGCACAGTGGTGGCCGGACCGGCGGCGTGGAACACGCTGGTCCGGCTCGATCAGCTGCCCGACCCCAGGCCGCACACCGTGTTCGCGCGTGGCGCGGTGCGGACGCTGGGCGGCACGAGCGCGGGCAAGGTCCTGCACCTCGCAGATCTCGGGGTCGCGAGCACGCTCGCCGCCGACGTCGGGACCGATCCGGAGGGCGACCTGATCCTGGCGGCGCTCGGGCGTGCGCGGGGTGCCGAGATCCTCGGCCGCCGGGTCGCCGGGCCCTCGGAGCAGCACCTGAACCTGATGACCGACGCCGGCGAGCGCCTCTCGATCTACCTCGCCACACCCGCGGCCTCGCCCGGGCCCGACGCCGTGGCTCTGGATCGGGTGGCCGCCGCCGAGCACGTGGTGCTGGACCTGAGCGCCGTCGGGCTGAGCCTGCTTCCCGCCGCCGTGGCGAGCGGGGCGACGCTCTGGACCGACCTGCACGACTACGACGGCGTGGCCGAGTTCCACCGGCCGTTCGCCGACGCGTGCTCGTACGTCTTCCTCAACGACGACGGCACGGACGACCACCGGGCCCTCATGACGTCCCTGCTGGAGCGGGGTGCGAGCACGGTGGTGTGCACCCTCGGAGCACGAGGCGCCGTCGCGCGTACCGCCGAGGGCTGGTACGAGTGCCCCGCCGAGCCCGTCGACGTCGTCGACACGAACGGTGCGGGCGACGCGTTCTTCGCCGGGTTCTTCGCCGCCGGTCTCGCCGGCGCGGGCACCGCGGAATGCCTCCGGGCCGGCACGCGCCAGGCCGTCCGCGCCCTGACGACGGCCCACCTGTCCCCGCTCCTCGACGAGCAATCCCTGTTGTGAACGCGACCGTTGCAGCCAGCAAGGTCATGTAGGCGCATCGGCCGCGCTCACAACAAAGGTCAGGGGGTCAGCTCACCACGCGGAAGGTCGCGTCCGCGCGCCCGTTCGCGTCGGCGATGGTGTCGATCCGCAGGACGTAGCCCCAGTGCCGGAGGTACCGGTCGGGGTAGTTGTACGACTGGTACGAGGTCCACGAGGACGAGGCCAGACCGGGGACGGCCTTGAAGCTGGCATCGGACCGGAAGGTCGATGTGCTGTCGTAGCGCTCCAGCCTGAGGTCGTAGTCCCAGTGCCGCAGGTAGTGGTCGGGGTGGTTCACCGATTGGAACGAGACGGTGCCGGTGCCGGCCAGGCCTGGGACGATCCGCCACTGGCCGTCCTGGGCCGGCGAGACGTTGGGGTCGATGCGGACGTCGTAGTTCGTGTGCCGCAGGTACCGGTCCTGGAAGTTGTAGGACTGGACCCGGCTGACCGCCGTGCTGCCCCAGCGCGCGAGAACCCGGCTCTGCTCGGCCGCAGTGATCTGCAGGATCGATCCGTGCCGCTTCCGCGTGCTACCCAGGTTGTAGGAGCTCACCGTCTGGAAGTTCTGGGTGCTGCCGAGATTGGTCGAACGGATGGGCATGTAGCCGCGTCCGGTGGCGTACTGGTCGAGCCACAGCGCCCAGGACGACCCGTTGTTGAACGGCATCCACATGGGGCCCTCGACGACGTTCCCGCCGCCCGTGCCGTTGGAGATGCCCATGTGGGACAGGTTTCCGATGGTGGTCCACGTGCCGAGGATCGAGTTGCTGCCCTCGATCGTGATGTGGCCGTCGGCGGAGGCGCGGTAGTACCGGAAGCCGCCCACGCTCGTCGGCGACTCGACGATCTGGGTGTCGATGATGCCCTGCGTGCTGCTGGGGCGGTCGATGTAGAGCTGCGCGGTGCTGAAGGTCCGGAAGTCCCGGGTGCGCGAGTAGTAGATGCGGTGCTTGGTGACGCCGTCGCGGGCGGCGTTCGTGGCCCAGTACACGACGTAGTCGCCGGTGGCTGGGTCGTAGATCGCCTCAGGCGCCCAGGCGTTGCCCGCGCCCGGGATACCGCCGGCGACGTCGACGAGACGCGGCTCGGACCAGTCCACCAGGTTGGTGGACTCCCAGACGACGAGCGACTTGCTGCCCCGGTTGGCGGCGTCGGACCACGACGTGCCGCTCGCGATGCGCAGGTCGGTCGCGATGATCCAGTACTTGTCACCCTGCGGTGAACGGACGATCGCGGGATCGCGGACGCCGCGGGTGCCGACGGTGGAGACCACCACCGGGGCACCGTTGTTCAGGTCGCTCCAGTTCAGGCCGTCGGTGCTGTGGGCCAGGTAGATCTGCTCACCGCTGGTGGACTCGCCGGTGAAGTGAGCCATCAGATAGCCGGTGAACGGGTCGAGGGCGGCCGCACGCTGTGCCGTCGCGACGACCCACGCGCTGGTCAGCAGGGCCACGGTGACGAGCATCGCGATGGTCGCCGTCATCGTGCGTCGCGGGAGTGCGATGACGGGCGCGGTCATGGGTGAGCTTCTCATGGTTCTCTCCTTCGAGGACCTTGTGTGGCAGACGGGCTTCATCGCCCGCCGTGTCATGCACGAACTGGCTGATGTTAGCGCTCACACAGACTTGGCCGAAACCGTCTCCAGAGGATTGTGCAACCGAAGGTTGCGTGATGCGATCCGGCGTCATAGAGTCACTCGCAACCAAAGGTTGCACTACACGACACTGGAGGAACCGAGATGGTCGACATCCTGCACCGGGTCGGCGCGCTGGCACCGCTCGAGAAGGTCTACGAGGCGATCGCCACGCCCCACGGCGTCGCAAGCTGGTGGACGAAGGACACGACGGGTGAGGGGACGGTCGGCAGCACGCTGACGACCACCTTCAACGACGAGGCCGGGAAGCGGCTCGGCGCCTTCGAGCTCGAGATCACGGAGCTCGACCCGGCGGGGTCGGTGGACTGGCTGGTCACCGCAGGGCCTGACGAGTGGATCGGCACGCACATCCACTTCGACCTCAAGGAGGAGGACGGGTTCACGATCGTGCTGTTCGGCCACACCGGCTGGAAGGAGCCGGTCGAGTTCATGAACCACTGCAGCACCAAGTGGGCCACCTTCCTGATGAGCCTCAAGCGGTTCGTCGAGACCGGCACGGGTGAGCCGTCGCCGCACGACGTGCAGATCAGCAACTGGCACTGACAACGTGGTCTTCTTGGACCCGGACACGACGAGAGGCTGGTCGGCGATGGAGTACGGCACGATCGAGCGAGAGATCTACATCGAGGCCTCACCGGAGGTCGTCTTCGACGTGGTGAGCAATCCCGAGCACGTGCGGGAGTGGTGGTCCGACGAGGCGGAGTTCGGCCCCGAGCCAGGGAAGCCGGGCTGGGTCGGCTTCGGGGATCTCACCCAGGACGGCCACAAGGCTCAGCTCACGGTCGCCGACGCAGTGCCGTACACGCACTTCTCGTTCCGCTGGACCCACGAGGAGGGAGAGGTGGCCGCGCCGGGAAACTCGAACCTGGTCGTCTTCGAGCTGGTGCCCTCGGGCGGTGGCACCCTCCTGAAGTTCACCGAGAGCGGCTTCCGCGAGCGCGGCTGGGACGAGGCGAAGGCCGCCGCCGAGCACGCCGACCACAGCTCCGGCTGGGACCACTTCCTGCCGAGGCTCCGCGCGTACGCCGCGACGGTGGGCGCGCGCACATGAGCCTGGCGGTGGACGACGACCTCTGGTCGGCGATCGGGGACCCTACCCGTCGGCGCCTGATCGACCTGCTGCTGAGCGACGGTCACGGGACGGCGACGAGCCTGAGCGAGCGGCTACCCGTGACCCGCCAGGCCGTGGCGAAGCACCTCGGCGTGCTCGACCAGGCCGGTCTGGTGCACGGCACGACGGCCGGCCGGGAGAAGCTGTACCGGGTCGACCAGGAGCAGCTCGCCCGCGCCGTCGGGCAGCTCGTCGAGGTCGGCACGGCCTGGGACGGCCGCCTCGGCCGCATCCGTCGCATCGCCGAACGCATCCAGCGCGAGGCCACCGGTGCGGCCGGGACCGGCGACGGCGGGGAGCCGTCCCCCTGAGTCGCACTCACCGGCGTGGCCGGAGAGCTCCGTCCAGTGCGGACGCCAGCTCTTCGGCCACGCCGTCGGCGTCGTGGTGCCCGACGACGGCGTCCGCGCTCGCCAGCACGTCCCGGTGGGCGTTCGCGACGGCGATGCCGCGGCCCGCCCACATAAGCATCGGCAGGTCGTTGGGCATGTCGCCGAAGGCCCAGACGTCGGAGGCGTCGACGCCGAGCCGTGCGCACCAGCGCGCCAGGGCGGCCGCCTTGTCGACGCCGGGCGGCATGAGCTCGGCCAGGCCGACCGCGCCCGAGTACGCGAGCTGCGCGTGCGGCCCGACGGCGCCCCGGACCGCGGCGAAGAACTGCTCCTGCGCGAGCCGGATCTCCTCCGGCGGGTCGAGGAGGATGCCGGGTGGCGGGATGTAGGCGGGGTCGAGCGCGAGGATCTTCGACACCGGCCCGGGCGTGCCGACGGCGCCGAGCGTGTCCTCGACCGGTACCGACCAGAGTGCTGGGTCGAGCGCCGGCTCGCGGTTCGGGTAGTGCGGGTCGAACGTGACGCCGTCGGGCCGCTCGAAGGCGAGTGCTGCGTGCGGCAGCGCGGCGCGGATCCCGGTCACCACGGCGCGTACGGCGTCGTCGTCGAACCCGCAGGTGTCGAGGGTCTCGCCGGAGGCGAGATCCAGCACGCACGCCCCACCGATGCAGATGACGCGGCCGTGGCCGCCGACGGTGTCGGCGAGGTGGGTGAGCCAGCGCGGTGGGCGGGCGGTCACGAAGACCACCTCGACGCCGGCCGCGTCCAGGTCCGCGAGGACCTTACGGGTGCGATCGGAGACCTTGCCGTCGCTGCGCAGCAGCGTCCCGTCGAGATCGGTGGCGACCACGCGGGGCAGGCCTGTCGAGCTGATGTCCGTGCTGACCACCTCCTGGGGGCGACCACAGGTTACCGCTCTTGGCGGACCGGGATCACGCGCTGAGCTCGGCCACCGAACGGTGGCCCTTGGGGAACAACGGGCCGACGAGGATGCGGTCGAGGCCGGGCAGCCTCATGGCGCGGAACCCCCACCGGCGCAGGAGCAGGGTCGCCATCCGCGTCGGCACGAACCATTCGGTGACACGGTCCCGAGCCGCCTCCTGGACGTCGGCGACGACCGGGCGCCAGCGCCGTTCGTAGTCGGCGAGCCCTTCAGGCACCGATGACGCGGCCTGGAGACGTTCGGCCAGCACGTACGCGCCCGCGACGCCGAGAGACGCGCCCTGGCCGGCGACCAGCGAAACCGCGTGGGCGGCATCACCCACGAGCACCACCCGCCCGTCGGTCCAGCGCGGCGTGTCGATCTGGGCCACGTGGTCGTAGTAGATCTCGTCGGACGGCGGGCACTGGGCGAGGGCCCTGTCAGCCAGGTCACCCATGCCGGTGAACGTACGGCGGAGCACTGCGCGCGGATCGTCGGGCAACGCCCGGTCGTCGGTGCGGAACACCGTGAAGACGGCGACGCGGCCGTCGTCGAGCCCGTAGAAGCCCAGCTGGCGGTTGAGCGTCTCCGTGAGCACGAACCGGCCGCGGACCTGCTCGAACGCCGTCGGATCGGTGAACACGAACGCGCCGGTCTGCATGCCGAGGTAGCGGAGGTCGTCACGTTCGGCGCCGAACGTCAGCGAGCGGACGCCGGAGTGCACGCCGTCGGCCCCGACGATCAGGTCGGCGTCCAGGGTCGTGGCGTCGGAGAGCCCGACGGCTCCGTCGGCGATCCGGTCGACAGCGGTGCCGTAACGCAGGTCGATCGCGCCCGCCGTCGATTCGCGGAGCAGCCGTTCGAGCGCCGGTCGCATGATGCTGACCATGCCGCCGTCGACCGCCTTGGCGAAGAGGACGTAGTCGACGCTCACGGTGGTGCGGCCGCGGTCGTCGATATAGCTGAACTCCTGGACGGGGCTCGCGAGCTCACGCAGTCTCGGCTCCAGGCCCATCGCGGTGATCGCCTCGAACCCCGGACCGAAGAAGTCGATCATGTAGCCCTGGGCGCGTGGACCGGGCGCGCGATCGACGACGTGCACGTCCCAGCCGTGGTGGTGCAGACGGTTGGCCAGGGCGAGGCCTGCGATCCCAGCGCCGCTGATCACTGCTCTCATCGTTGCGCTCCGTTCGGTTCGGCGGGGGTCGCGGATGCCGGACGTGGCGCCGGGCCGGTGAGCGTGCGCAGCAGGGGCGCGATCCGGGTGCCCGTCAGCTCCGGATCCAGCCCCTTGTGCAGGATGAACCCGTCGAAGACGGCCATGACCAGCCGTGCTGCCGCGTCCGGTGACTGATGCCCGGCGTCGGCGAAGGATGTGGTGAGTGCGGTCCGGAACCTCGCCACGAGCTCGCCCATGCGTGCGTGCAACTCGTCGTCCCGGGTGGCGGCGAGGTAGCCCTCGACGAAGAGCAGCGAAGCAGGGTCGGAGCCGTTGTAGCGGTCGAGCTCCGTCAGCATCGCCTCGACGCCGTCGGCCGGGCTCGCGGCCTCGCCCAGCAGGGCGGCGGTGCCGTCGAGCATGTCGGCCATCGCCTCCAGCGTGGCCTGACGCAGCAGCGCCTGGAGCGACTCGAAGTGGTAGTGCACGAGCCCGTACCGCACACCAGCACGCTCGGCCAGCACCCGCGTGCTCACGCCGCTCCAGCCCACCTCGGCGATGAGCTCTCGTGCGGCGGTCAGCAGCCGCTCGCGCACCTCACGTCCGCGCTCGGCGTTGGTCTGGCCCGGCATCCGCGCTCCTTGGTCGATCGTCTTGGACGACTGACCAAACATAGCGCCGACGTGCGCCGATGCACAAGGTCCGGTGCCCCCGCCGTCAGGCCATCGCCAGCGCCGCCACCGACACGAGCGCCGACGCGACGAGCAGGCAGAGGACCACGCGCTCGTACCGCGAGCTACCGAAGGCGTGAAACGCCCTCGACCCCACCAGCTGGCCCAGCAGCGCGGCGCCGACGAGGGGCAGCCAGTACTCGTACGTCTCCCACGTCCCGGCGAGCACCAGCGACGCGACGCTCAGCGGGAGGCGCACGAGCGAGACCGTGACGAGCGTGTCGCGCATCGCGTACGGCTTCAGGTCCCGGTGGACCAGGTAGTAGACGCTCGGCGGGCCGCCGAGCGAGGTCGAGGTGCTCAGCGCACCCGAGAGAAGTCCGGCAGGCACAGCCCAGGCGGGCCGGACGACGACACCCCGCTCCCGCGAGCGCAGCCGCAGGACCACCGCGCCGATCACCACGCAGGCCACGAAGATCTGGAGGCCGGACGCCGGCAACCAGGCGAGCAGCCAGGCACCGGCCAGCATGCCCGGCACCGACCAGCCGGCCAGCGCCCACACCTCGCGGGCGACCGGGCGCGGCACGCTGCGCCGCATCGCGAGGATCGCGACGTCGCAGACGGTGCCGGTGATGATGATCGTCGAGACCGCCTCAGCGCCCCCGATGGTCGCGGCGAGCAGCGGGGCGCTCAGCAGCGCGAACCCGAACCCCGACAGCGACTGCAGTACCGCGCTCACGAAGATCAGCCCGAAGAGGGCGCCGAGGAGGATCCCGCCGTCCAGGTGCACGGCTCAGGCGGCTCGCAGCCCGACGGCGGGCAGGATCACCCCGTCGATGTTCGAGAGCAGGAACTCCCGGTCGACAGGCTTGCGCAGCATGAGCACCCGGTACGCGGCCAGCGCCGGGCCGATCATGCAGAGCTTCTCGACGTCGACGTCCGCCGGGATCTCGCCCCTGTCGATCGCGCGCTGGAAGAAGATGCGGTTGACGGCCGCGCGGGGTTCGACCAGCGCCTCGTGCGCAGCGGCTGCCATCTCGGGGTTGCGGGCGATCATGGAGACGATCCCGGCCATCACCTTGAGCTTGCGTTCACTCTCGCGGATGCTCGGCGGCTTGATCATCGCCACCAGGTCACCGCGGAGCGTCCCGGTGTCGGGCAGGCTGTCGAGGTCGAGGTCCCTGCCCTTCATGCAGGCGACTGCGTCGAGCACCAGCTCGGACTTGGACGGCCACCGCCGGTAGAGCGTCGCCTTGCCCGCCTTGGCGCGCGTCGCGACCATCTCGATGGTCATCCCGTCGTAGCCGGTCTCCGCCAGGACGTCGAGCGCGACGTCCAGGATCTCGGGGTCGCGGGTGTGGTCCCTCTTGCGCCCGAGCCGGGGCTTCACCTCGGCCTGCTCGATCTGCGCCATCGCAGTCCCCCTCCTTTCTGTCGGACTCGACCTTACCGTTGGGTTAATTATTGAACCGGCCATATCCGGAACTGCTCAGTACCGTATATGGTGACCGGCATGTCCGATATCTCAACACCCGCGACCGACCGTCGGCGCTGGATCACGCTCGTCGTGGTCGGGCTCGCACAGCTCATGGTCGTGCTCGACGCGACAGTCGTGAACATCGCGCTCCCGTCGGCCCAAGCCGACCTCGGCTTCACGGACGGTCAGCGGCAGTGGGTCATCACTGCCTACTCCCTCGCCTTCGCCAGCCTGCTCCTGCTCGGCGGGCGCCTCTCCGACCTCATCGGCCGCAAGCGCACCTTCGTCATCGGGCTCATCGGCTTCGCTGTCGCCTCGGCCCTCGGCGGTGCGGCGGGCTCGTTCGAGCTGCTGGTCGCCGCCCGTGCGCTGCAGGGCGTGTTCGGCGCGCTGCTCGCCCCTACCGCGCTCGCCGTGCTGACGACCACCTTCACCGTCCCGAAGGAACGCGCCCGCGCCTTCGGCGTCTTCGGCGCGATCGCCGGGGCCGGTGGCGCCGTCGGGCTGCTGCTCGGCGGTGTCCTGACGGAGACGCTCGACTGGCGCTGGAACCTCTACATCAACGTCCTCATCGCCGCGTTCGCCCTCGTCGGCGCCCTCGTCTTCATCCCGCGCGTCACGCGGACCGGCCCGCGGCCGAGGCTGGACGTCCCGGGAACGCTGCTCGTGTCGGGCGCGCTCTTCGGCCTCGTCTACGGCTTCTCGAACGCCGAGACCGGCGGCTGGGACGCGCCCCTGACCTGGGGCATGCTGGCGGGCGCCGCCGTGCTGCTCACCGCGTTCGTCGCCTGGCAGGCAGGGGCGGCCCACCCGCTGCTGCCGCTCTCGATAGTCCTCGACCGCAACCGTGGCGCCGCGTACCTCGCGGTACTGATCGCGGGTGCGGGGATGTTCGGCATCTTCCTCTTCGTCACCTACTACCTGCAGCTCACGCTCGGGTACTCACCGATCCAGACAGGCCTGTCGTTCCTGCCCATGATCGGGATGCTCGTGCTCGCCGCACAGCTCGGCACCAACCTGTTCGTGCCCCGGTTCGGCCCCAAGCTCATGGTGCCGACCGGCATGACGCTCGGCGCGATCGGGATGTTCTTCCTGACGTTCCTGGACGCCTCGAGCACCTACGCACCGCACGTCCTGGTGCCGCTGATGATCATCGGCTTCGCGATGGGCACGATCATGCCCGCGTCGATGCAGACCGCCACGCTCGGGGTGGACCGGCAGTTCGCCGGCGTCGCGTCCGCGATGGTGAACACGAGCCAGCAGGTGGGTGGCTCGATCGGCACGGCGCTGCTCAACACGCTGGCCGCCACCGCCGCTGCCGACTACCTCGCGGCCCACGCGCCCGTCACCGCGGCGGTCGGCGTGCAGGCGGCGATCACCAGCTACTCGACCGCGTACTGGTGGGGCGCCGGGTTCTTCGCCGTGGGTGCTGTGCTGTCGGCACTGCTGTTCCGTCGGCGGGGCGACGGCCTGTCGCTCACGACGACACCCCCGGCTGCCGCCCCGGCCGAGCGCGTGCCCGACCCGCTACCGGTCGCCTGACACCGCGTCGTTGAGTGCTGGATCTTCGCCCCGATCCGGTCCCGTCAGGGGCGAAGATCCAGCACTCGACGGGACAGGGGCTTTCAGCTCTTGACTCGGCGGTCCACCGCGATCCAGTTCGTCTCCCACGTCGTCCCGCCGTCCGCCGAGAACGCCTGCTCGAACCTCGCCTCGTCCTTGCTCACGCGGACGATGAGGAACCGCACCTTGATCGGGCGGCCGTCCAGCTGGTCGTCGCCGTAGAACTCGCCGACGCCGTCGTGGAACCCGCCGTAGACCGCCGGGGTCAGCAGGCCGTCGCGGAGGTTGACGAAGGTCAGGCTCCACCGCTGGGCCTGCGGCTCGTACAGTCGCAGATTGAGCGCTTCGATGCGGCCGTTCGGCCCCGACACGTCGAGCTCGACGACGTTGGCCCGCCGGTCCGCGAGCGGCCGCACCGTGCTGGTGCCGGCGAACTCGAGCCATTGGTCCGGGGACTCCGAGAGCGGGTCGGCGAGGACCTGCACGGTGGTGCGCCAGGTGCCGATCTCCCAGTTGAAGTCCCGTTGACCATCGGCGACCGTCGATGACACGGGGGACGGTGCAGCGGTGCCCGATGCCGCCGTCGCGAGAAGCATGAGGGCGGAGAGGCCTGCGGTCAGGATCCGTCGGTATGGAATGGTCATGGTCCGACTATCGAGCGGAGCACTGCCGTGAACAAGAAGGCACCTGCGGGTAACCCCTCTCGTCCCAATCCGCTGCCCGGCTGCCCGATGGCGGCGGCTTTCGCCGCCATCGGCGGGAAGTGGAAGCTGACCCTCCTCTACTGGCTCGCCCACGGGGAGACCCACTTCGCCGGCCTCCGCCGCAGAGGTGCGCCCATCACACCCAAGGTGCTTGCCGAGCAGCTGCGTGAGCTCGAGGCCGACGGACTCGTCGAACGTGTGGTGACGGGGCCGGTTCCCGCGCCCGTCATCTACCGGCTCACTCCCTACGGGGCCTCCGTCCTGCCCATCGTCGAAGGGGTCAGGGTCTGGGGCGAGGCTCACCTGCGGCGCACCGAGGGCGAGACCGCGCTGCACCCGGCGATGGGCTGCGCCGGCTCGATCGCGTAGGGCGGACTTGCATCTTCCGTAGCGGAATGTGGTCCCGTGGACTCATGTCCCGCCCCACTGAGGAAGACTCCCCGCTCATGTACTCGTCCTTCATCCCGCCGCGCCAGGTCAAGATCGGTGACGCGGCGGCCTTCGTCGGCACCACGCCGCGGGCGATCCGGCACTACCACGAGATCGGTCTGCTTCCCGAGCCCGAACGGGGCGGTGACGACCGCCGCCGGTACGGCTACGAGGACATGATCCGGCTGCTGTGGATCCGCAGGATGGCCGACGCCGGGATCGCGCTGGACGACATCCGCGACGCCTTCGCAGACACGGCTTCTGCCGGGACTGCTTCTGCCCCGGCCGCTCCTGCCGCTGCCGACGGTGACCACGGCATCGCGGGCATCCTGGAACGGCTGGAGGAATCCCTCGTCGCCCAGGAAGCGGAACTGCGGCGGCAGCGGACCGCCGTCCAGCGCATGCGCACCGAGGGCAGCAGGATGGGTCTGCTCTCCGACTTCGTCACCAGCCGCCTCAAGAACCTGCCCGAGGGCTCCCTGCGCCAGGCGGACCTGGATACCCTGCTGGTCACCGAGCGGATGCTCGGCCCGCTCGTCGCCGCCATCCAGGCGAGCCGTTTCATCGCCCTGGCCACCCACCCGGACCTGCGGGAGCAGTCCGACCGGGTTGATGCCGCCGAGGAGGCGCTCAACGACACCGTGGCCGTCGACGACCCCCGTGTGGCCCAGGTGGCAGCCGAACGGTACGCCTTCGAGGAGGCGCTGCACGCCGTCATCGACGGTTCCGGCCTGGCGCAGGACGAAGATGCGCTCATCGACTCCTGGGAGGATCCGCACCCCGCTCCTGCTGGGGAGTCCATGAGCGTCCTCGAAGCCATCGGAAAGATGCCGTACGACTGGGCCCCCGCCCGCCTGCGCTGCATGCAGCTGGCCGCGGAGCTCGCGGCGGCCTCCTGATGGACTGAACGGGCTCGTAGGGCCTGTTCGTTGGCCGGCCGGCTGGATAGCATCCGGCCATGGCGAACGCGCGATCGGAAAGGCAGGCCTCCGACGATCTCCACCGGGTCGCCTTCATCTTCTTGCTGAGCTGCGCCATCGGTGCGCTCGTCGTGCCGGGCATCCTCGTCTACCACCTCGTGACCGGAGACCCGGAGGAAGCAGGGGCCTGGGGGTTTGGCTCTCTGACGTGCCTCTTCATCGCGTTCATGCTCGGGAGTGGGTTGATCAACTCGTCGCGTGACAACCGCCAGCTGCGCGCCTCCGGCGTTCCCGGGACTGCGAAGGTCCTGTCCGTGGAACCCCGCGAGGACAGCGTCGCCGCCGTGCTCCGGATCCAGGTCGACGGCCTGGAAGTGTTCGAGGCGGACGCCGTCTTCTCCTGGGGAAACGTCCGCGTCGGCGCGCAGGTCGACGTTGTGGTCGACCCGTCCGACCGCCTCTTCGCCGTCGCCTGACTGACACCGCTCACGCCGGCGGTAGCTCGTGGACCGCAGTTCGGACATCTGGCACGGGCTGGCCAGCTCCGCGATTCACAGGACATCCTGGGTCCGGTCGGAGCTGTCGAGGAAGGCTGAAGTGATCGCCGCGACCGCCTTGACGACAGTGGCCCGGTGATCGACCAGCCGCTGGTCGCGGTCGCCGCCCAGCGGGTTACGAATCTGCTCGGGCGTGGTGTTCCAGCTCAGAGCCGCGGCGAAGATGATCATCAGGACGTCGGTGGCCGACGTGACGCTGATACCCGACCGCTCGGCCAGCTCGGTCGCCTTGGACACGTGCGCCTCGACCTCGCCGTCGGACGCGTCGGGGATCTCCAGCGTCTTCCACAGGCTCAGTCGTTGGATGCCCGGATCGGCGACCAGGGCGTCGAAGAGAGCGCCTGCGTAACCGGGCAGGTCGTCGGCCTCGAACGGAGCCACGTCCGCCAGGACCCGCAGGCGGTCAGCGAGCACGGCCTCGAACAGCGCTTCCTTGGAACCGAAGTAGAGGTAGATGGCCTGTTTGTTCGCTGACGCCTCTCGCGCGATCCGATCGACTCGGGCACCAGCCAGGCCGAATCGGACGAACTCCTCGTAGCCCGCCTCGAGCAGGCGGGCGCGGGTGGCGGTGGAGTCGTAGGGCATGACGCCAACAATAAACCATCCAGTTGACTTCGATCCGGAGGAGGGCTAGCGTCCAACTAAACCATCCAGTTGGATTACAGGAGGATCGATCATGACTTCGAAGACTTGGTTCGTGACGGGCGCTTCGACCGGCATCGGGCGCGAGGTCACCGAACAGCTGCTCGCCGCTGGACATCGCGTGGCCGCCACCGCCCGCAGGCCTGAGAGCTTGGCCGATCTGGCCGGGCGATACCCCGATCTGTTGTGGACCGCGGCGCTGGATGTCACCGACACCGCGAACCTGCGCACCGTGGTCGAGCGTGCGTTCACGGACCTGGGCCGCATCGACGTCGTCTTCTCCAACGCCGGGCGAGGCTCCGTCGGCGCCGCGGAGGAACTGTCGGACCAGGCGATCGACTCGCAGATCGCGCTGAACCTCACCGCTCCGATACACCTGCTTCGTGCGGTACTCCCGCACCTGCGTGAGCAGGGCGGCGGACGGTTCATCCAGCTCTCGACGATGGGTTCGCAGATCACGACCCCCGGGGCGAGCATGTATCACGCCTCGAAGTGGGGCGTCGAGGGCTTCATGGAGTCGGTGATCGGCGAGGTCGCTCCGTTCGGTGTGGGTATCACCATGGTCGAGCCGGGCATCATCCGCACCGCGTTCGGCGCGAACCTCGACGTCGCCGAACCGATGCCGGCCTACGCCTCCGGCCCGGTCGGGCAGCTCCACCAGTACCTGGCGGCTGCCGACAACGTCACCGCCCAGGCACCAGGGGACCCGAAGAAGGTGGCGGCCGCGATCGTCGCCTCCGCCGAGACCAGCCCCGTCCCGCGTCGTCTCGCGCTTGGCAGCGACGCGTACTCCGCGATCAAGGACGCTCTGGCCGGCCGCCTCGCCGAGCTCGAAGCGGGCCGCGACATCGCCCGCTCGATCGATTTCTGAGCACCCTGTCGGCCGGCGGCTTGCTGACCGACGCCGTACGAGACCAAAGGAACACCCATGTCACAAGTCATCGCCATCTTCGGCGCCGGCACCGGGCTCGGAACGGCCCTGGCCCGCCGGTTCGGCAAGGAAGGCTTTCGCATCGCGCTGGTCGCCCGCCGCAGCGACAAGCTCCAGGCAATCGTGAACGAGCTGGCGACCGAGAACATCGATGCGGCCGCTTTCCCGGCCGATCTGTTCGATCCGGCCAACGCGCGCGCCGTCGTCGACGCGATCAGGGACCGCTTCGGCCGGATCGACGTCGTCTCCTACCAGCCCCTGCCTGGCGGTACCGCATTCGTCCCGGCGACCGAGCTGGACAGCGACCAGCTCGGTCGCTACGTGAACCTGCTCCTGCTCAGCCCGGTCGCGATCGCCCACTCGGTGCTGCCCGAGATGATCGGGCGCGGCACCGGCGGCTTCATCGTCACCGGCGGCTTCACCGCCACGGACCCGCAGCCCTACATCAGCGGGATCGGTCCGGCGATGGCCGGCATCCGCAACTTCGTCTACTCGCTGCACGGCGAGGTCGCCAAGTCGGGCGTCTACGCCGGGGTGGCCACCTTGGCCGCGCTCATCAAGGACAGCGAGGCCTACGCGGCGATGACTCCCGAGATGCTCGCCGAGGCCACAGGCGGCACGACCGGCCTGAACATCCTCGACCCCGACGAGCTCGCCCAGACCTACTGGCGGCTCTACACCGACCGCGACCAGGTCGAGTACCGCTTCCCCGCGTCAGCGGGGAACTGACCGACCGACCAGCAGCACCACACCGAAGGAACACGGACATGACTGATCTCACCGGCAGGACAGCCCTGATCACGGGCTCCGCACGAGGCATCGGCAAGGCGATCGCGCTGCGCTACGCGAAGCTCGGCGCCAACGTCGTGCTCAACTACTCGACCAACGCCGCCAACGCTGAGCAGGCCCTGCACGAGGTCCGCGAGCACACGGAGCAGGCCATCGCGGTCCAGGCCGATATCTCCCAGGCCGCTGACGTCGACCGTCTCTTCACCGAGGCCACAGAACGTTTCGGCGCCATCGACATCGTCGCGGCCAACGCCGGCCTGGAGCTGCTCGGAACTCCGATCGTCGATCTGACCGACGAGCAGATCAACCGCATGGTCGACGTCAACGCCCGAGGCGCTCTCTTCACGATGCAGCGAGCCGCCAAGCACGTCGCCGACAACGGGCGAATCGTCTACATCGCCTCCACCGCCCTCGCGAACCCCGTAGCAGGGGCAGGTCTCTACACCGCGGTGAAGGCACCCGGCCGCTACTTCGCCGAGGTCCTCGCCAGAGAGACGGCTGATCGTGGCATCACGGTCAACACGATCATGCCAGGCCCGATCGGCGACGCAGGTGTCTTCATCGACACGATCCCCGCCGACTCCCCATTCCGCGACATCCAGGCCTCCGGCCGCATCCAGGACCGCATCGGCACCCCCGACGACGTCGCCGACGCCGCCGAATACCTCGCCAGCGACCTCGCCGCCTGGGTCAGCGGCACCACCATCACCATCTCCGGCGGCCTCCCGCAGTAAGAAGCGACCAGGTCCGGCAATGGTCGGGCGGCGCTCATCCGGCCGCCACACGGCAACGGTTCCGTCTGTCAACGCAACCCCACCTCGTGCTGGTGGTCCGCACCCCCGTTGGGGACCGGACCACCAGCACTGCTTCTGCCCGGCAGCTCGTGCCCGGCCCCCACCTTCGACCGCGGGGCGCGTCGACCAATGAAGGCTCGATCGTCGTCAGCAACGTCGATCGCCTGAACTTCGGTCAGGTCTCGACAGGCTCGACCAACGGGTGAGGCTCCACCAGCAGGTGCGACGTCAGCGGTAGTTCGTGGATCGCAGTTCGGACATCTGGCACGGTGTGGTGGGAGCGACAACGGCCGGGAACGTTGGAACTCCAACGTTCCCGGCCGTTGGTCGTGTTGGGGCTGGACGGTCCGGTGCGGACTTCTTGCGGACTATCTGCGGACTGCATGATGCGCATGATCGCGGTGCGGTCAGCGACGTCGGACGCGGTCTTGAGATGTGCGGACTGCGGCGGTGATGCTGTCGACCTCGACATCCCAGCGCCCCTCGACCAGTTCAACGTGGCTCAGGAGCCGTATCACCGAGTCCACCTGCCCACCTCCTGCTTCATCGCAGTCAGGCTGCCATCGGTTCGACGCCAGCAGCTTCAGCGTGATCTGCCGTAGTGTTCATGGAGCAACCTGACCTGACTAATCCAGAACCGCTCCCTTGCTTCCTTCGACGCGCCAGGTGTGAGGAGGCCGAGATCGGTGGCGAGTGCGTAGAACCCGGTGCCGGCGTCGTTTCCGTTGAGATAGATCACCAAGGCAGAGAGCATGAGGCGGCCCTCGGGATAGGCCGTGTGGGCGATGTCGGTGCGAACGATCCGGCCGAGCAACTCACCGATAGCGGCGCGTTCCTCGGCTTGGGAGAAGTCAAACCCGCGCAGACCGGTCCGGCGTACGAGCGCCGCATCCACCTCGGTGTATGACGTTGTGCGTCCCAACTTAGCGCGCTCGATTAGGAACGCTGTTCCCGCCTCGACCAGTTGATCCCACTCGAGATCGTCACGTCCGAACATGGTCGGCAATCTACGGCTCGATGCAAGACACGCACCAGGCCAACAGGCCCGCCTTGGCGGGTGAACCTCGCGCAGACCGACCAGTGCGCCGCTACGCGGCGGACTGCCCGCCGGCTTCGGGCGTCATCAGCGAGCACCCTTTGATCTGGCACAGCGGTCGTTCCGCCGCCTTGCGGTTGGGTGTGTGGGCATGCCAGATCTGGTCCATGTCGATCCCGGCAGCGAGCGCGTCACGCATCTTCGTCAGGGCGTTGTCCGAGTAGCGGTCGTGCTTCTGCGATCCGAAGGTGAAGCGATAGTGACAGGAAGGATCCTGATCGATCCCGAGGTGCTCTCGGAGTGCCTTCGCCCTGGGTCTGGAGAGCTTGAGGCTGTCGGCCAAGTCGAAGGCACCACGGTGGAACTTCTTCTGGAGCGGCACTTCCCGGATCGCTGCTGCGTCGACCGGCTCGTCTGCCCCCACGAACCGGACCGGAAGACCACCCTTCTTTACGAATCGGACCTCGACAGCCAGGCCGGTTCCTGTGGTCGTAGACGCCACGTTGGCCAACTCGGGGAATACCGCACCACGGGACTTCCCAGACTGGATGCCTTTGACGACTCGACGCACGTCGGCGTCACTCACAGCAGCGTCGGGGTTGACCTGCGCTTCCATCGCCAGAAGTGATCGGATTCGGGCCTCGGCTTCAGCACGAGCTCGTCGCCCTGGCATCAGCAGCTCAGCGATCTTGCTGTACTCACGATCGACCAGCGTCTGAAACTCTTGTGGTGGCTCAGTTCCAACCGGCATCACGCGAAGCGGTAGATGCTCGGCAAGGCGGTCACCGAAGACGCGCACAAGCAGGTCATCGAACAGGGTGACAGCGGCGCGAACGTAGAGGTACAGCAAACCTTCATCGACTGTTGTGAACCAGTGCTGCTCGTTGTCCCGCATCTCGTCGACCACGCGAAGTGTTCCAGCTTCCTCGACGGAGAGTCTGATGGGCGGCTGCGTCGCCAAATTGAGGCACTTGGCGAACCCGATCGATCGTCCCGTGTCCTTGTCGAAGACAGCTTGCCGGCCCTGGACCAACGCGGCTTTCAGGAGCATCTCAAAGGCGTGCTGTAGGTGGAGTAGCACCCGGGTTGCCCGTCCGTCGTCATCTAGACCATTGAACGCGACGACCGCTGACCGCATCGACGACAGGGCCTTCGCGTGGAGGTGACGGGCCTCGTTCCGGAACTTCACGGTTTCGATCATCGGTCCTGTGACCATCCCTGCGGAAGTCCTTCGACGGACGAAATCACGCGAAGCCAGCGCGAGCACAACCGGACTTGGCTCGACCAAACTACGGAGGGCACGGCACCCGACCGACGGGCGGACGTGCCACCCTGTACGCCGGAGGATCGCAGCCCGGACATCTGACACGGAGCGGTGAGAGCGACAATGGCCGGGAACGTTGAACTCCCAACGTTCCCGGCCGTCGGCCAAGTTGGGGCCGCTTGGGCCGGGACGGGTCTCCTGCGGACCGTCGCCGGGCCGTGCCATGGCCACCTGTGAGCAATAACGATCGGGTCAAGTGCTACACGCACCGCGCCACGCGCACGTCGGTCCCCGATCTCCACGCATCAGCTCAGGTAAGCGAGAGAGCCTGCTGGAGGCAGGCAGTGCCGGCGGATCTCTTCCTCGTTGAGGCGGGCGGCCCCGATGATGTACCGCCACGAGTACAGCGCCATAAGGTTCGGCCTCCGCGCCGAGCGACACGTCGAAGCACGCCGGGAGGAATCTAAATTAAACTTTGCGAATAGGCCTCGTTATCCGAGGAGAAGCGGCCGAGCTCCAACTATGGATAAATGAGAACCTCTGGGCTCCACTCCTCGACCTTGAAATCGTTCACCTGAAGATCTTCGTCGGCGGAATCCCAAACGAGCCCGATCCAGTAGGTTCCCTTTGCATAAACCTCGCCATTAAGGTAGATCAGGCCATCGCCCCTGTCATCACTGCGCGCCACAGAAGCCGACATGCCAACCTCAAACATACCTTCAACAACGAATTCGAATAGGTCGCCTTCGCGTTCGAATTTTACGTGGTTCACATCTAGCTGCACAAAGTCGACACCCGGAACCTCCGACGTGGTGGACGAGACCTCATCTCCGACCTCCAGCTCATTAAGCGCGCGCTCCTTTACAGCGTTAAGAATGTCGTCGACCGGCCCATCCAGCAGATCTCTCCATGTTGCACCGCACACGTCACTGAGAATTACCCAGGCGCGCCGGGCCGAACCGGACAGCTCGACGCTAAAATCAATTGCACCTAGAGACGCGCTGGCGACCTCAACGGTCTCGTAGGACGAAATTTCATCCAGGTCGTAACCAAGCAAACTCAACCGCTGCGCGATCGAGGGGGCGTGCATCAAGAACAGTTCGCGGT
The DNA here is from genome assembly GCF_040656015.1 of Promicromonospora sp. NPDC050249. NCBI lineage: Bacteria > Bacillati > Actinomycetota > Actinomycetes > Micrococcales > Promicromonosporaceae > Promicromonospora > Promicromonospora sp. NPDC050249. Next base: position 33,377 of record NZ_JBFAKY010000015.1, read on the forward strand.
CAGCCTGTGCAGCCAGGTCCGCCGTAGCGGCCTTGAGAAGCGCCTTCGCCAGACCACTAGTCGCACCAAACCGAAGGACGTTCTGCTTCACACGCGGTGCCAGCTTCATTGCATTTCTGAGCAAGACGAGAATCCGAGCATGTCCCGTATAGTCCACGGCACCTTTCTCGTTGTTGCACGGCCTACATATTGGTGCCAGATTTCCTGGATCGTGCACGTCCAGCGGGCCCGCAAGATGCAGTTCCTGGCCGATCTCGGCTAGTCGATCTTTGCTGGCATCCCGCGGAATTATGTGATCGATCTCAAGTTCGTTGTACTCCTTTGGCACCCGGCACCAGTAGCACCTGTTCTTGTAGAGGCCATGCAAAATTAGTTTGAGCACGGAATTATCGCCGCCAGGTCGATAGCGAACGTCAGTCGTCATGGTCTCCACCCTTGTTTACTATACGCATAACCGGAGCACCTCGCGGAATGGCGATCCGACACGCACGATATGCACTACCCGGAACGATCGACGAACAATGGCACGAGTTTATGCAAGTCACAGGACTAATCATCGCGACGCTGTGACGTGCAAACCCTGACGCGAAAGAGCGAAGAGCGGGGTTTAAGTCAACCAAGTTTTAGTCCTGTGAAAAAGCCAGCTCGGGAATGCTTGCCCACTTAGCATTTAGACTGTCTTCCATGTGGACAGCAACGTTCCACTCCTCGTCGGTCGCATCACCCTGGAGGGCAAGGGCGTCCCCGTTCTCTACGCAAGAGAGTGCGCCGCCCTCAGCAAGTTCTTCCACCTGAAGATCGCCGTTGTCGTACGCCGAGGCTAGATAACTTCTCAGCCGATCGTGAGCGGCTAATACATGCTCGACGCGCACGGTCTTGTTGGCGATCTGCCCCGCCTCCTTGTCCCACTCAACACCCCCGTAGGCGACGAGCAGAAGTTCCTGAAGATCTTTCGTACGGGCGATGTACGAATATCTCCCCCCTCGAAAATGATCGAAAACACCCTTCATTTCTTTGCGTTCCGGAGAGTAGGCCAATAGAGCCTTCATCAAATGCACAAGACCCCGCGTGTGCAGAAAGTCGAAGACAAATGCTATCTGTTCCGACCTATCGAGTCTTTTCGTGGGCACGCCTGAATCGGACTGCTCGGTCCGCCGATTTAGCTCGCTCAGCAGAGTGTCAAAGAGGGGCGTGGATGCGAGGTTGAAGTACACCGCACTAGCAAGCCGCTGCTCGGCCTGCGCCCGTTTCTCAATTCCCTGGAATTTTAGCATCGCCGAGACAACCCCAACCGTGACGGGGATCAACCAAGCGGCCAGACCGCCCGCAAGTGGGCCCAGGTTAAGGCCAATTAGAAACAGCGGGAACCAGATCCCGTTGCGGAATTCGGCTTCGCTTCGCCATCGGTCGTACTCCTGGTACTGCTCGGGCGACCTGGACGTTAGGATCACGTCCGCAAGTTCGTACTCTTCAAGCAGGATTTGGCGCGCCACGTCCCGAACGGCTGGTGGGTACTTGGCGAATCTTTCCCGCGCGGCGTCGGCCAGGTAGTCCTTCGTTTCCAGCCGTGGCACGAGCCCTAGTTTTACCAGCACCGAGGACATCAACTTGGACAAGCGTGAACCGAACTGCGCCCGTCGATACAAGTTGGATATCCAGTCCTGGACGCCCCTCGCCACGAGCCCAATCAGATAGGTCGTGAATCCGAGCACCCCTAGTATCACAACGTCAGGTGTGTGACCCAGTAGATCGTACAATATGGACAGTAAATTGGCCTGGGAAAGATCTCCGTCATAACGCGCCCAGGCCCACAATGTGGCGGCAGTTAACCAGAGCGCACCGACGACAAACGGTGTCCTGAAGTCACGCACACCCGGCAACAGCGTTGATAGGAAGCCCACAATTAATTTCCTTTGGCCAGAATCCAAACTACCTCGATAGAAGGGTTGCGCGATCGGCGATCAGGCGCAACCCTGTCCATGCTTGATTCCGGTTCTTTCACCCAGGTTCCGGCAGATTCACCCGCGCGGGTTGAGGCACGGGCCCGATCGTTTCTACTGCCGCGGATTGCGGAGGCCGTTCCACCTCTGTGGTCCGACAGCTGGAGCGGGCGAGTCTTTGGGTCGGCTTCGTCGCCGGCGCCTCACCTCCGAGCTGGATGTCGGAGGGTCCGCGACAGATGGCCGGGGCCCGGAGAGCCTGATCAGTGGCCATTGCTCGTACCCCCGTCTCCTGGATCAGCGCGCTCGTCCCGTGACCAAACCCCACAGGGCCAGACTGCTACGGCGCGTCAAAAGCGTGCGCGAGTGCAGCGAAACGGGGTCCGCGGCGTCTGGTGGCTCGGTCGAGCAGCGCGCGCATCGTGGCGATGCCCAGCGGTTGGCTGGTGGCCCAGTCTGGGGCGAGGCGGTGAGCTTGGTCGAGGTGGTGCAGCGCGTCGTCGTACCGCCGGGTCCTGAGGGAGGCTGACGCAATGTGCAAGGCGGAACCGGCCTCCCAGAAGGCAGGGAGCTCACCGGGCACTGACTGCAGGGTAGCCGCCTGGTGGAGGGCGGTTTCAGGATCGTTGCTCCGGGACCAGTGATCGACTTCTTGAAGAGCTACTGCGCGCGGGCTGAAGATCGCCGCTTCGGTCACGACGCTGCTCATGGTCCGCGCGGCGGCTGACCGAGCTTCGGCCAGCAGGTCGGCCGCGCGGTGCACGGCGCCTGCCTTGACGGCAGCGGTGGCGGCGTTGAAGAGCAGGTTTCCGAACACGGCGGTGCGCACGTGTTCCGCATCGAGCATCGTGGGCTGGATGGCCTCGGCGGCGTTCGTGGCCACTTGCTCGGCTTCGTTCTCCCGACCTTGTCGGACCAGGGTCCAGGCGAGGTAGCGCAGAGCGACAGCCTGCTGAAGCTCGGGGTCATCGGAACTGCGCGCGACGTCGAGCGCTCGTTCGGCCGCCGTCCATGCCAGGTCGTCCTGGCCTAGGCGCCCGGCGATTCCCGCCGCGATGCGGTACGTGGTGGCCAGGACGCGCCGTCCGGCAGCGGCTTCATCGCCGTGCCTTGTCTCGACCAGTCGCCGGGCATCGGCGAGCACGGCGGGCAGCAAGGCCAGCAGCTCGGTGTGGCGCCCGTCCACGTAGAGCCGCCACACCGCAGTGGTCTGGCGCTCCGCGTCCGTCAGCGACACTGTCTCGGTGTTCTCCGCGAAGTCAGACAGACCCGGGACCAGGCCACCGCTGGTGATGGCTTGCCGCAGCCGGACCATCTCCGCGTTTGTGGCTGGAGCCGACTGCCTGTGGTCCGCTCCCGTGAGAAGCGTTTGCGCTGAGACGGAGAGGGCTGCTGCCAAGCGGTGAAGCGTGGCCGGGCGGCAAGTGGTCCTGGTGCCGCGTTCAATGCGCGCCACCGTATCGACGCCGACTCCAGCGCGCTCTGCAAGCGATTCCTGCGACAGGTCCTTCGCCTTGCGCAAGCGTGCAAGGTTCTCGGCGAGGTCCGTCATGGCGTACCCGAGATCGGCACCCCGTCGTCGCACAGGACCGGGGCAATACCGCTCTTCACAGCAGCCAGTGCGGTCGACAACCTGCGGGCAAGCGGACCGGTCGTCTTGCCGCTGACCTCGTCCAGCCGGTACAGGCCTACCGAGACGATCTCGGGGTCGTCGAGTGACAGTGCCGCCAACTCAAGCTCGCTGATGGGGCCGCCGTCGAAGACCCAGGCGATGCCCTCGGGCATCCCGTCTTCCGTAGCGGCCTCGTGGTCGATTACCAGCGGTCGCATCTGCTGACGGACGAGCCCGAGCTCTTCGGTCAGTTCACGTAAAGCGGCATGCCACGGTGACTCACCGTCGTCCACGACCCCGCCGGGGATATCCCATTCCGGCTTGTACGACGGCTCGACAAGCACAACCCGGCCGGCGTCGTCGTACAGCAGGACACCCGCGGACATGCGCTTGCGCGGGAGCGAGGCGACGTACTCGTCGAAGGGGAGCAGCTTCACTGTTCGACCATAGCGGCGAGCCCGTGCCTGAACCATGCCTGCGAGGCATGGTTCGCCAGCCCCGATCGGACCAATCCTGCACGAGCGGCCGTGGTGCGAGTGGTGGTGCCAGCGGAGGCTCGTCCTGCGAGTTCACGGGGAACCCGCAGGAGGGAGCCGAAGATGCGAGCCACATCGCTACAGACCAAGAACGACGACGACCTGCTGCGCGCGATCGCGCACGCCGGGACCTCCGTCAGCGAGGTCGGCGCGCACCGGATCGAGGTCGTGACCATCACCCGGAACCGCATGTGCCTGCATCCCGTCCACCTGGCCGAGGGCGAAGCCATCGCCCGCTCGCTTGGGCTAGACCTGCCGCTGGACCATCGGATGTTCGTCCCGGGCAACACGCTGTGGACCGGTGAGCGCGACGGCCTCGAGGTCCAGGTGCGGTCCGCGCTGCGTCAGGCCGTGACCCGATGAACGCGGCGACAACTATCAGCACCCGCGCCGTGGTGGCTCTCGACATCGACGGGACCCTGGTAGACAGCGAAGCGCGGATACCTGCAGGCACTGTCGAGGCCCTGGACCTGGTCCGCGCAGCGGGCCATGACGTAGTGCTAGCCACGGGCCGGTCATTGACCGGGCTGCTCCCGATCGCGACACGGCTGGGCCTCACACGCGGGTGGGCGGTGTGCTCCAACGGAGCGTTGACCGTTCACCTGGACCCGGCCGCTTCGTCCGGGTACGACGTGGTCGAGGCCCGCACATTCGACCCTGCACCCGTGCTCCGCCGTGCAATGGACCTCGCACCGTCCGTGCGCGTCGCGGTGGAGGAGGTTGGGTGGGGCTGGCGCACCAGCGGCACGTTCGGGCCCGGTGAACTCAACGGGGAGCAGAAGACCGTCCTGCTGGCCGACCTGATGGCTGAATCAGCGACCCGCGTCGTACTCACCGCACCGGGTATCAGGCGGTACACCGACGCCTTGCGTGCCTGTGGCGTGACGGTGGCTCCGCAGGGTCCGGACTGGCTCGACCTGACCGCAACCGGTGTGAACAAGGCCGTCGCACTCGACGCTGTCCGCGCCCACCTCGGCATCCCTGCGGATCGCACGGTTGCGGTCGGGGACGGGGTCAACGATCTGGACATGCTGGCCTGGGCCGGACGCTCGGTCGCGATGGGCCAGGCGCCCGCGATCGTGCGTAGCGCCGCGGATGAGACCACCAGCAGCATCGACCAGGCCGGGGTCCTGCCCGTGCTCGCGTCGCTCGTCCCTGCTTTGGACCGGACGTTGTCGCGCTTGGCCGCGCAGATCGTCACCGCCGAGCGCACCGCGCCCGGACCGGCCGTGCTGCGGGTGTGGCACGGCAGCGGACCGGACCTCGCCCGGTGCGAAGCCTGGACCCTCCAGGACGGGCGCTGGGCGAGGCACGCCCCGATCCCGTCCGGCGTCGGGGTCACGATGCGGGCGATCGAGACCGCTGCCCTGGACGCCGGGATGCCAGTCCCGCGCGGTGAGGAAGGCCGTCGTCGGGCGCGGTGGCGCTCTGTAACCGACGACGGTCCCGCTGGGTTCGAGCTACCCCTGAGCGGCCTGTAACCGCTCGCCATTGATCTTGCGGCTGGGGGCGCCCCAGACCCCTTCATCACCTCCCAGCCGCAAGCCCGCTTCTGGCGGGCATGTCCAGCACCACCCCGCACAACGAGGAGGAAGCACATGACCACCACCACCGCACGTGAACTGCGAGAGGGCCGGTCGCTCGTCGAGCCGGAGCTGTTCCACCGGCTCGTTCAGCGAGTCGCCGAGGAGCACGACCGAGACCTGAGCATGGCGGCACGGATCGTGGACCAGGCACTGGCGTTCCTGGGCACCACCGCCACCCACCAGGGCCGACCGCTGTCACCGTCAGAGATCGTGGACCCGGGGTGGCACGAGTTCATCCTGCACACGGTTGACTACTCCGCGTTCTGCGAGCAGATTGCAGGGCGGTTCCTGCACCACGTGCCCACCGACACTGAGGACCCGTCCACCCGGGGCGAGTCCGCTCACGATGCGATCCAGTACACGGTGGACGCTATCGCCGAGGCCGGGTTCTACGTCGACACCGACCTGTGGCCCACCGCGCACGCGGTCGCCTGCTCGCAATGCCATCAGGGCTGCACCAGCTCCACCACGCCCTGACCGACCACGAGGAGACACGATGCACCGCCGCTCATGGGAGGAACTGCCCACCGCGCTGCGCCGCGTCGTCGAAGCGGAGACCGGGCCCGTGGTCCGTGCTGAGGCGCCGTCTGCGGGACGCAACTCGGCCTTCGCCGCGTTCCTGCACACGGCCGACGGGTCGGTGTTCGTCAAGGGCGTTCCTGACTGTGACCGGCTCGTGGCAGTGCATGAACACGAGATCCAAGTCAACGCTCGACTGCGAGACGCAGTGCATGACGCGCCTCGCTTGTTGTGGGTCGTGCGCACCGAGGGATGGCTGCTCGCCGGGTACGAGACCGTGCCCGGCGAGCACGCCGACCTCACCCCCGGGTCGCCCGATGTTCTGGCGGTGGTCGATGCCCTCTCCCGTCTTGCACAGCAGCTCACTCCGAGCCCTGCCGCTGGCATGGCACCGTTGCGTAAGCGGTACGCACGCCTGGCGGGGTGGCAGTGGCTCGGGGAGCATCACCCGGACCGGCTCGACGCCTGGGAGGAACAGCACCTCGATCTACTGGTCCAGTTCGACATGGAGGTGCCGAGCCGCCTGCTCGGGGATTCTCTGGTCCACGGCGATATCCACCAGCTCAACCTGCTCGTCGACGGTGAACGGGTTCGTCTGATCGACTGGGCATGGTCCCGAACCGGTCCGCCGTGGGTCGACGCCGCGCTACTCATTCCCCGCCTGATCGGCGACGGGCACGAACCAGCCGACGCCGAAAGCCTAGTGTCCGGTACCTGGGGCGTACAGCATCCCAGCGCGACACCAGACGCCATCACGGCCTTCGCCGCGACCACCTACGGCCAATGGCGCCGCCTGGCAGTCGAGTACCCCAGCCCGCACCGCGATGCAGCATTGCGAGGCGCATGCCTGTGGAGCCAGTACCGACTTTCCGTGAGCTAGGCGCCTTCGGAACGACAGACGAAAGGCCCTAACTTGCTCGCCCTGGATTCCAGGGTCGTCGCAACACTCTGAGCCAGGTTGTTGCGACGACCGCTAGAACCAAAGCACGCGGTGGGACTTCCGCCATGTCTGTCAGGCCGATGTGAGATGCCCGCGCCTCCGCGACCCAACGAAGATGTCGTTGTCTGCGGGCCGATGAAATCCCGACAGGGTTGCGATCTCGCTGGCAGTAAGGCCGCGCGCCTCCAACGAGTCAGCGATGTGCCGGGTAAGCCGCGGGTTCTCCACCGGGATCTCATCGCTCGCGGGCTCGTTGGTCCGCCATCCTCGGGCACTGAGTTGCTTCCAAAATGAGGTCCGCTCATCGCGAGTGATGAGGTCAAGCGAGTAGGCGCGCTCGATCAGGGACTGGATCGACGTTCCCCAGTACCGCTTGAGGTCGACGAACTTCCCCAACGTGAGTCGCCCTCGGAGCATCGGTTTGATCTCGGCCTCGGGCATCAGTAGCTCAGCAGCGAACGCGTTCGCTTGCTGTTCCATGTCGTCGCCTCCGTACTGGGAGTGAAGTACCAGGTGTCCAAGTTCGTGGGCGAGTGTCAGACGCTTTTTGTCCGATGGTGACGAGCTGTTGAGCATGACGATCGGGTAGTCGGTGGCCCACTGCGAGAGGCCATCGACCTTCGCGCCCGCGCCGAAGTCGGCCTCGGCGATGAGAACACCTGCTGCTTCCATCCAGGGGCTGAGCGAGTGCACAGGGCCGATAGGAAGCCGCCACTGCACGCGAACCATGCGAGCGGCGTACTCCGGGGGGTCCACGTCGGGATCGAAGGACGGCACGTGCCGGTCGGAACTCATATTGATCTCCTCGTGCAGCGCCGTCGTGTGGAGCCGGAGCATGTTCAGTCGTGCCTCAAGAGCGCGCCATACGGTCGGCTTGGCAGTGGCCCGTCTGCGCATATGCGCAGCCACGGCGATGCCGCCCTCAATGCGCACGCCGCGGCCGAGGAGGTCGGGTGTTACGCCGAGGGCACGTGCCAGCCGTTCGAGCGCCTCGGGCTCAGGTGCACGCAGGTCGTTCTCGTATCGCGATAGAGCGGCCTGCGTCATCTGTGCCGCTTCCGCAAGCTCTCCTTGGGTCATCCCCTTGGCCTGGCGGGCGGTCTTGAGGACCTCGCCAATGCCGCTCATCGAGCCTCAGTGCTCCCCTCGCCGTCCTGCTCCGATGCGCGGCGCAGGTCGATGGAAGGCAGGTCAGGCAGGACCGGTGAGTAAGTGAAGGGCAGAACTCCACCCGAGAGGTCATCCTCGATCGCGTACGCCCACACGGGATCCCCCTTGCTCTCGCGGTATGAAATGACAGGTTCGCCGATTTCGCGCAGATCCTTGCGCCAGCGGTAGCCGACAGCGAGGTTGATGCTCTGGAGACCGTCGAACGTTCCCGCGCCCCCGCCGCTCCAGAACAGGATGTCGGAGGCCGTCGGGTACGAGCGGATGCGGTCGCGGGCGCTGTGCCGCTTGATGCGCATGCGATAAGTGCGCCCGATGTCCGGTATCTGCACGATCAGTTCGCGATGAGGCTCACGGTTGACGAAAGTGACCCCTGGCACAGCCTCAAGCTCATCCTGGAGGTGCGCGAAGAGCCGGGGATGGATCACGTTGGCCATGTCGCGCTCAAACAGCCCTGGCAGCCATGACCGGAACTGGCTCTTGAACTCCTCGAAGTCGTCGCGAGCCTTGCCGGTAGCGACGAGGAGCGCGCGGGGGATCTTGTCCCCGATCTCTTCCAGGACAGACTGTGAATTTCGAGGTGAAAACATACCGGAAAATATACCAGCACATGCGGACCTCCGCGCCCTACATTCCGCCGCTCCGCGGTTACGGTTCCATCTCGATTCGAACGTGCGTTCGATATATGCGCTCACGGTTTGTGTTCGGCAGCTGCCCTACACTTCGCACGACTCGGGCTGTCGGCGCCGGTCCCGGTGACCACTCGCCTCCCCGTCACTACGAGTTCCGAAGTGAGCCGGGCACAGAGGGCCCACAGGACCCCTCGACGCGCCATTCGCTCGACATCGCCGGACGTGCGAACGAGAAGACCCCACCCTGCTCGTCTTGGGTTCTAGTGGTCGTCGCACCACCACAGCTCAGAGGGTGTGCGTTGGACTACCAGATCCGCGAAGACCGTCCACCGGACTTGCCATGTCACCCCAACGCGGGACCGTGTGCCTGGCTCGGCCGGGGACGGAGGCGTTCGGCGCTGTCTGCGCGTGCGGTGTTCTGCACCACGGCTTGGACAGAACGGACGTGGTCGCGTTGGATCAGGGTGGTCGGTGGCCCGCCGAGCAGATTGTCTCCTGTCACTTCGTAGAGGTCTCGGTATGCGGCCACGGCGACGACGCCATCAAGCCACTCACGTTCGGCCGGTCCGTGGGGACGACGTGGTAGGTGCCGAGTCCAGGGTTCGAGGTCGCGGAGGGCTTGGCGAGCCAGGGTGTGCGCGCGTTGACCGATGAGTTCGGCACGCTGATCGAGGGCTTCACGGACGTCCTGCGGGAACTGCCCTTGGGCCTGTGGGACCAGTCCGACGATCCGGTCCCGCCTGGTCGACGTGCGCATTGCTGCGTGGGTGAGTCGGTCGTGCAGGACGGCGGCGATGTCGTCGGCGTCGTACAGGCTCCTGGTGGCTGCGATCCGGTGCAGGAGCCGGTTGACGTCGTGGCCGTCTGCTTCGGCTCGGCGTATTTCCGCGCACAGTGGTCCGAACGCGTCCGACTCCACGACCTGGGCGATGTCACGCCGGGTGAAGCCTTCCCCGGCCAGGGTGTGCGCCACGAGTTGGGTCCAGCGGGGTCGCTGGGCGTGGTTGGCGATGGTGTCGTACTCCGCGGCGAGCTGCGCGATGGAACCCCAGCGGTGTTCCTCGTCGTACCGGGTCTGGTGTGCGGAGGACTCTGCGCCGACCCGGTACAGGATGCCCGCCAGGACTGTGCGGGCCGCATCGAGGTCCGGCAGGTCCGGGTCGATGTGCGCGCCGATGGCGTGTTCGTGGTTGTGGTTCCGGTCGGGCTGGTCGACGGGCACGAACATGGCGTTCGTCGCGCGGCCTCGCGTGAGGGCGACGTACAGGTTCTCCCGGCTCATGCTCGGGCTCGCAACCGTGTAGGCGGTGTCGACGGTCAGGCCCTGGGCGCGGTGCGCGGTGATCGCGTAGCCGAGGTCGACGTGCTCGGCCACGTACGCGGCGGGCAGGCGGACCATCTGACCGCTGAGTTGCTGGCGGTCGGCGTTCCGGGCATCGGTGTGCGCGTCGGGATCGATGCGCTGGGCGGTGACCGACCCGTCGGCGTGAACGTCGGTGATCTGCCACCGGTCGCCGTTGCGGACCCATCCGGCGTGTCCGTGGCGCAGGGTGCGGTCGTTGCGCCGAGTGAGGATGAGGTCTCCGGCCGAGGCGCGGGTCTGCCCGGTCAGGCGCACGGTGTTGCCGTCGGAGACCTGTCCGGTCAGGACGCGTTCGGCGCGGGCTCGGCGGTTGAGGTCGTTCATCGTGGCGGTGTCCGGCACGACCAGCACCGACGACAACCCCGTCTCGGTGTCGGCCTTCCAAGCCGTGTACGCGGCGTCGGTCATGTCCTCGGTGCTGCCCGCCTGGATGCGTCCATGCTCCTGGTAGGTGGCAAGGATGCTGGGGTCACCGTCGCGCAGTCGGAGTGTGGCGCGCTTCTCCCAGTCGGCGTGGAAGCGATGCACCTCGATCAGCGTCGGGACGTCACCGGTGGTGCGGGCGCGTTCGCCGGTCAGGAGGGTCAGGGCTCCACCGGTCTCCACGGCGGGGAGTTGGGCGGGGTCGCCGACCAGGAGCACCTTGGCGCCGGCCTCGACGGCCGCGCGGGTGAGGCGGTCCAGGGTGTGCGTGCCGGCGAGGGATGCCTCGTCCACGATCACCAGTTGCCCAGCCGCGAACTGCGCCCGCCCGTGCTGGTGGCGGGTGAGCCACATCGCGGTGTTCTCGCATTCGATCCCGAGCTCGGTGCTCAGGACGTCAGCGGCAGCGGCGGAGGGCGCTAGACCGACGACGGTGCCGGGGCCGTGCTGCCCTTCCCACAGGGTGCGCAGTGCGCGCAGGGTCGTGGTCTTCCCGGTCCCTGCCGGACCGACCAGTAGGTCCAGGCGGCGCCCTGAACTGGCCACGGCCGCGATGGCGTCAGCCCGCGACGCGTCGAGCGCACCGTCCCGCACACCCTGGTTCAGGATGGCTCGCAGCCACTCGCCGCCTACGCATGGTGCGGTGTGGTCGTCCATGAGTCCGAGGAGACGCTTCTCCGCGTCCAGGACGGCCTGGGAGGTGAACACGGTCGAGTGCTTGGGGCGCAGGGTGCTGGACCCGTCCGCGTGCTGCATCGCCAGGGGTGTCGGGGCCAGTTCGGGTGGGGTCAGGGTGACTGAGCTGCCCTCGGCTTGGGCGACGATCCGGGCCACGATCTGGACGCGGTCCTGGTGGGTGGCCATGCGCCAGTGCATGGTCTGGCGTTCTGCTTCGGCCCACAGGTTCCAGTGCTTCCACGTGGCCCGCTTGTCCCCCACCACGCCCAGCACCACCGAGGCTGCCATGTCCACCACGTCCTGGGGGACGTCACCGGCCGCGAACACCTGGCCCGGTTCTGCCAGAGCAGCGGACAGCAGTCCCTGCGCCCACGCGGTCGGGTCCTGGCCCAGGATGCGGCGGGCCCGCCCTCTCCACTGCTCCGAGAGGTCGGCCAAGGACTCGATGGTCTTGGGCGGGCGGGTCTCCAAGGTGGCCTGTTCGCGCAGCCGGTTGATCGTGCCGGGAGACGGGGTGCGCCCGTGCTCCTCGCGGTAGTCGTCGATGAGCTGGTCGGCGCAGTGCTCGATCTCGGCCGAGCGGTTGGAGAACTCTTCGATCAGCTCGTCAGTGACGCCGACGATCTCCATGCGCGGGTTGCGGTCCTTGCCCCGGACGCGTCGTTCCCACTTCACGCCCAGGGCGCCGGTGAGGCGGTCGGCCAGGACGGCGTTGTAATGCTCGCTGAACGCGACGTTCGCGTTGAACAACGCCCTCGAGTCCAGGGTGCGCCACTTGCCATCAACCAGGGCACGGACCTTGTTCGCGATCACCAGGTGCGTGTGAAGCTGCGGGTCGTGCGCACGGGAGTCCCAGTGGTCGTACGCGGTGGCGATCACCCCGGAGACGTCGGCCTGCATGATCGACCCGTTCCCGGCATCAGTTCCCATCCTGGTGGCGGCAATGTGGTCCTCGATGAACTTGATCGTCTCGGCCATCGCCGCCCGGTGCGCACCCAGGATGATCGCCTGCGTGTTCCGGTCCGACAGGCCCCACAGGACCGAGACCGACTTCGCGGGCGAGAACGTCAGATCAAACCCGGCGACCGCCGTCCGCTTCCCGACCAGCGCCTCGTCCCACACGATGTCATCGACGGCGGCCTGCCGGTCCTCGGGGCTCAGGTTCGGGTCCAGAGCAGCGGCACGGTTCTCGATCCGCTCACGCAGCGGCACGATCTTCGGGTAGGCCCGTCCCAGGGGCTCGGTCGTGACCGGATCCCGGCCCGCTTCCAGGAGCCGCTGGAGCTGGGTGGTGATCACGCGGTCCCCCGGGACCAGGACACCTCCACCGAGGTCCGCGACGCCGCTTCCGAGCCAGTACCCGGGTGGGGTGCCCACGGCCGTGTAGTACGCGGTGACCGGGTCCAGGCCGGGGCCGTCGCCGAGGTCCGGGGCGTCACAGTCGGCGTTGGCCACGGAACCGGTCAGGTACTCCGTGCCGTTGCCCACGCTCATCGGAACGATGCTCACCGCCACGACCGATCACCACCCTTGGTGTGTGCGGGCGAGGTGTGCGGGCCGTCGGCCAACGGTGCCAAAACGCACCAACGCCAACGGTGCCGTCGCTCCTCAACTGCCTGAGGTGTGCTGCGTTGCCAGGCGACCAACCCCGCGTACGTCGTCGCCCGCCTGCGACTTGCCAGCCGCGTGCCGTAGTCCGTACCGCTGCCGTCGCTCAGTGCACGCGCTGTACGTGTCCAGTTCGCTGCAACGTGCACCTGCATAGTCGCGCAAGTCAGGTAGGAGGGAGCAGCGGGGTGGGAACCCCGGGCGATGACCCAACCCGCTGCGCCGGCGAACGTCTCGGGGCGCATCGCCGGGGCGGGCCGGTGCGGGCCGGTGGCGTTGCCGCCAACGACAACGGGGCCCAGACACCGAAGTGTCCGAGCCCCGTTCCCCTGCCTGCCCCTGCGGGAGGGTTCAGGCCGCTGTGCGCTTGGCACCCGCCGCCTCCTGCTCCGCCAGCCACGCCAACACCTTCGAACGCCGGTAGACCACCCGACGCTGACCGAGCCGGAACGACTCGGGCCCCTTCCCGATGTACCGCCACCACCGCAGCGTGTTCTCGGGCACGCCCAGGAGGTCAGAGACCTCCCGCGTGCGCAGCAACGGATCAGTTTCCATTACGAACCAGCCTCCCTAGTTGTAACCAACTTTGAATTCTAGTGAAACATATTTTCTAGTGGCTGTAAACAAGAATCGCCGGTACGGTTGGAGCGTGGCAGCAGACGAACGAGACGTACACGTCGGGCAGAACCTCACCAAGCATCGAGGCATCCGCAGTCAGAAGGCCCTTGCGGACTGGATGCGTATGCGTGGCTGGAAGTGGTCCCAGGCCACGGTCTGGTCCATCGAGAAGGGGGAACGCCCACTCAAGTTCGTTGAAGCCGTCGATCTGGCCGAAGCCCTCGACATCCGTATCGAAGACCTCTTGCAGGAGCCCGAGCTGGCGACCGCCACACGCGACGTCTCCGCCCGCACCCGCCAGACCCTTGCCCTGGCCGAGCACGCCACCGAAGCACTCATCGAGTTCGAACGTGAGCGCCGGAACCTGGACGACGCGATCGACACCGGCGTACGACTTCCGGGCTGGGACCGCATGGCCGACCACAACCAGATCAGCAGCGCCCTGACCTACACCACCGAGGTCATCGCCGACATGGCCCGATCACAGGTCGAGCGGGAGCGCGATCCGCTACTGGCCCGCAAGAGCGATCCCGAGCGCGTCAAGCAGATCATCCTCGAACGCGAACAGGTCTGGTTCATCCCCGACCAGTGGCGCGCCAAACGTGGCCTCCCACTTCGCGAAGACCCCCAAGAACCCCCGGATACCCCACAGGAAGGAACGACCGATGGCGTCCATCAAGAAGAGACCGAACGGTAAGTGGCGCGCCCGCTACCGAGACGAAGCCAAGAAGGAACACTCGCGCCACTTCGATCGCAAGACCGACGCTCAGGACTGGCTGGATGAAGTCACCGCCACGGTTGTGACAGGTACGTACGCCGATCCCAAGCGTGGGGCACTCACGTTCGACCAGTGGTGGGGCGTCTGGTCTGAGCGCCAGGTCTGGGCGACCGGCACCACCGAAGCAGCAACCACCGCGTTCGAGTCGGTCACGTTCGGATCAGTTCGGATGCGGGACATCAGGCCTTCGCATCTGGAGAAGTGGGTCAAGGCGATGTCTCAGCCCACCAAGACCCGGAAGAAGGGCCTGGAGCCGTCCACGATCACGACGCGATTCAACTACGTCCGAGCAGCCTTCGCGGCTGCCACTCGTGATCGCGTGATCGGGATCGACCCGGCGACGAACGTCAAGCTTCCTCGGCGCAGGCGCGCCGAAGCGGCGATGACAATTCCCGAACCTCTCAGCGTGCGGAAGGCGCTGGAAGTCGCACCGAAGTACTTCTCCGGGTTCATCGCTGTCTGCGCGTTCGCCGGCCTCCGGCTCGGAGAGGCGGCCGGGCTCCAGGTCAGCGACATCAACTTTCTCGGTCGCACGATCACCATCAACAGGCAGATACAGGGTTCCACCGCAGCGACGTCAACGATCGAGCCACCGAAGTACGGCTCAGAGCGGACCATCCACGTGCCGCGCGAGCTGCTGACGATGATCTCCAGCCACATCGAGAAGTTCGCTCCGCGTGGTGACGAGCAGTGGATCTTCTGGAACCCCAACGGAGACGAGCGCGGACTCTGGAACCGCAACAGCGCGTCACAGGCGTGGCGAATGACGCGCCGTCAGGTGGGACTGGACGCCTACACGCTCCACGATCTGCGGCACTTCTTCGCGTCGGGCCTGATCGCCGACAACTGCGACGTCGTCACCGTCCAGCGGGCTCTGGGTCATTCCAGCCCGACCATCACGCTCGGCACGTACGCACACCTGTGGCCGAGCGCTGAGGACAAGACCCGAGCGGCGGCCACGTCGCTCATGCGGACCGTGCTGTCCGCACAGCCCGTGGCTGAGGCCGCGAAGTCCTCCTGACAGACTAAACGGGCGGCCACCGGAATCCCGGCAACCACCCGTCAGCCAGTGCTCATCGTCCGCTCTTGCGGACTGTGTGCGGACTGCCAGCCTAAAACGGGCTGCTGACCTGCATGTTCACCGGTAGTTCGTGAACTGCAGCGCGAAGTCCAGGTCCGAGCCCTTCAGCAGGGCCATGACCTCCTGCAGGTCGTCGCGCGACTTGCTGGTCACGCGCACCTCGTCACCCGTGATCTGCGTCTTCACGCCCTTGGGGCCCTCTTCGCGGATGATCTTGGTGACCTTCTTCGCGGACTCCCCTGCCAGCCCTTCCTTGAGGGTGGCCTCGAGGCGGTACTCCTTGCCCGACGGCCGGGGCTCCCGCTCGCCGACGTCGAGCGCCTTGAGCGAGATACCGCGCTTGATCAGCTTGATCTCGAAGACGTCCAGGGCCGCGAGCACACGCTCCGACGAGTTGGCGACGATCACTATGTTCTCGCCGCTCCAGGCGATCGAGGCGCCGACGTTCTTGAAGTCGTACCGCTGCGAGATCTCTTTGCCCGCCTGGTTCAGCGCGTTGTCGACCTCCTGGCGGTCGACCTTGCTGACGATGTCGAACGACGAGTCGGCCATGTGGTGCTCCTTCTATGTCATACCCGGGCGCCCCTGCACGCCCAGTTGGATTCGGCACCACCGTATCCGCAGCCAGGGAGCGCGACGAACGCATTCCGTGGCGGCGGACAGGTGAGGTCAGAACATCCCGGGCGGAGTGCCCCAGTCCGGGCCCGACGTCGGACCGCCGATACCGCCCTGGCCGTAACCGCCCGACGGGCCGCCGGCCATGGCCTCGAGGCGACGGATCCGGTCCGCCATCGGCGGGTGCGTGGCGAACAGGCGGCCGATCCCCGCGCCCCGGAACGGGTTGGCGATCATCACGTGGGACACGTTGGTGAGCTCGCGGTCCTGCGGCAGGGGCGCCCGCTGCGTGCCCTGCTCGAGCTTGGCCAGCGCCGATGCCAGCGCGAGGGGGTCGCCCGTGAGGCGGGCGCCGTCCTCGTCGGCGTCGTACTCACGCGTGCGGGAGATCGCCATCTGGATGAGCATCGCGGCGATCGGGGCGAGTATCGCCATCGCCAGTGCCGCGAGCGGGTTGCCGCCCTCGCGACGGTCGCCGCCGCCGAAGAACAGCAGGAACTGCGCCAGAGCCGTGACGAGCCCGGCCAGCGCGGACGCGACCGACGCCGTGAGGATGTCGCGGTTGTAGACGTGCATGAGCTCGTGCCCCAGCACGCCGCGCAGCTCGCGCTCGTTCAGCAGCTGGAGGATGCCCTCCGTGCAGCAGACCGCGGCGTTCTTCGGGTCGCGCCCCGTCGCGAACGCGTTGGGCGCCTTGGTGGGCGAGATGTAGAGCCGGGGCATCGGCTGGCGCGCCGCCGTGGACAGCTCGCGCACTATGCGGTGCATCTCCGGTGCCTGCAGCTCCGTGACCGGGTAGGCGCGCATCGCGCGGATCGCCAGCTTGTCGGAGTTCCAGTAGCCGTACGCGGTGGTGCCCAGCCCGATGAGCACGAAGATCCACAGCATGCCGCTGGAGCCGCGCCCGAAGAGCGCCCAGAGCCCGAGGATCACGGCCCACATGCCACCGAACAGCGCGGCGGTCTTCAGCCCGTTGTAGTGCTTGTGCATCGCACTCCTTTCCTCCCAGCCGAACGTGCCGCGCCGGGCGGCGGTTCCCACAATGCCGTCGAAGGAGGCCTGTGGCGAGAACTGGGGCGAGAAAGAGCTGGGGCGGAGCGAACCACTTGGTCGCTCCGCCCCAGTTCTACTTCGCCACAGCTCTACTTCGCTGCGGTTCTACTGCGCTGCAGCTCTACTTCGACAGGGCCCTGGCGATCGTCACCATCTCCTCGCGGGGGACGACCTTGACGCGCTCGCGCCCCTCGGCCTCGCCGAGCGACCGCTCGTGCGCGTCCAGGAGCTCCCAGCCCGCCCACTCGACGTACTCGACGCCCTTGCCGCCGAGGAACTCCAGGATGGCCTCCGGCTCGCCCTGGGGCGCGGTTCGGCCGCCGTCCAGGTCGCCGGGCGCCTCGCCGTCGGCCACACCGGTGACGTCCTCGACGAGGTGGCGGATGGTCTCCGACGCGTCGGACTTGGTGTGGCCGATGAGACCCACCGGGCCGCGCTTGATCCAGCCCGTCGCGTAGACGCCGGGAACCTGGTTCCCGTCGATGTCGACGACCCGGCCCTCGCGGTTGGTGATGACGCCCTTGACGTCGTCGTACGGGATCTCCGGCAGGGACGAGCCGAAGTAGCCGACGGCACGGTAGACGGCCTGGACGGGCCAGTCGGTGAACTCGCCCGTGCCCTTGACGGTGCCGTCGCCCTGCAGCGCGGTGCGCTCGGTGCGGAACCCGACGACCTTGCCGTTCTCGCCGAGCACCTCGACGGGAGCGTGCAGGAAGTGCAGGTGCAGCCGGCGCGACGCCGTGTTCTGCGCCGGGTCCTTGAGCGTCCAGTCGACCAGGGTCTTGACGACCTGCTTGGTCTGGTTCGACGAGTTGATGGCGGCCTCGGAGCCCTCGTCGAAGTCGAAGTCCTCCGGGTACACGACGATGTCGACGTCGGGCACGTGGCCGAGCTCGCGCAGCTCGAGCGGCGAGAACTTGACCTGGGCCGGGCCGCGGCGCGCGAACACGTGCACGTCGGTGACCGGCGAGGACTTCAGGATCTCGTGCACGTTGGCCGGGATCTCGGTCGGCAGCAGGTCGTCCGCGTGCTTCGCCAGGATGCGCGCCACGTCGAGGGCGACGTTGCCGGCCCCGATCACGGCCACCTGCTCCGCCTCAAGCGGCCAGGTGCGCGGCACGTCGGGGTGGCCGTCGTACCAGGACACGAAGTCGGCGGCACCGTAGGAGCCGTCGAGGTCGATGCCCGGGATGTTCAGCTCGGCGTCCTTGATGGAGCCGGTCGAGAAGATGACGGCGTCGTAGAACTGGCGCAGGTCTTCGAGCTTCACGTCCACGCCGTAGTCCACGTTGGCGATCAGGCGCACGTCTCCACGGCTCAGCACCTTGTGGAGCGCGACGATGATCTGCTTGATGCGCGGGTGGTCCGGTGCCACGCCGTACCGCACCAGACCGAACGGCGCGGGAAGGCGCTCGAACAGGTCGATGCTCACGTCGAGGTCGGTCTTGGACAGGATGTCGCTCGCGTAGATGCCGGCAGGGCCGGCGCCGACGACGGCGACACGCAGGGGTCGGGTGGTGCTCACGAAAGGGGCGCCTTCCGGTCGAGGTCAGGAGAGGAAGCGAAGGCCGCTGACGATTCTACCGATTGAGTAAGGCGCGCCTCACCCCCGCTCAGGGGGTGGACGTGGCGTTCCTGTGAGAATCCTCGCGTCAGGAGCTCAGTGCCCCTGCTCGCGCTCGCGAGCGACCTTGGCAGCACGACGCCGGAGCTGGGACCTCTCGGCCGCTTCGTCAAGCGCGCCGTACCCCGCGAAGCCGAGCGCGAGCAGTGCCAGGAGTCCTGCGATCACGGTGACGGGGATGAGGTCCAGCGCCCTGGCGAGCAGCGCCACGCCGACAAGGCCCAGGCCAATCCAAAAACTCCACTTGATGACGCGACTCATACGGAACGCTCCAGTGCTGCGACCAGTCGAGGGATCTGACCGCCCGCGTCGGCAGGGTTGCCGCTGATCCGGACCATCGGGAGCACGTGCTGGGCGAGTCCGGCGACCGGATGCCCCAGGTCCACGAGAGCGGACTCCAGTGCACCCACCAGACGGTCGGGCTGCCGCCAGGTGCCGAACCACCAGAGAACGCGCTGTCGCCGTGCTGGATCTTCCGCTCCGAACGTCCCGGCCATGTCCACATACTTTCGACGGGCGACCGGCCCCAGGGCCGCGACGAAGGCCACGCCGTTCCAGGCCCAGACCGCGGTGCGCCCGGTGGTGAGCAGGCCACGCCCGGGGACCATGCGGCCAAGCTTCCACGCTGGTCGCGCGGCCGTGATCGAGGCGACATCGAACCGGTCGAACGGCACCACGTGGGGGCGCAGGAACAGGGCGAACGAACCGATGAGCAGGCCTCGGTCGAGCACCACAACCTTCTCCGCGCCCATGTATCCGAGGATGATCCAGCCGAACAGGATCAACCAAGGGATCTGAAGGAGCGAATCGACGATCCCGCCGTTTCCGAGCGTGATGCCGACGACGACAAAGAGGCTGAACCCGATCGCGACCCACCACGCCGTCGGTGACGGCGGGTTTGCCTCGACGTGCCGGATCCTGCCGAGCTCCGGGAACTCTGCAGCGATCCGGCGGATCTTCCCCGTGACGCGGTCACCGGTGACGGAGGAAACGCCCGCAGCGCTCACGCGGCGAGCAGCTTTCCGGGGAGCGCGCGGACGACTGCCGCCCCCACCTCGGTGAACGTGAACCGGTCGTCCACCCCGTCTCGCTCGCCGCCTTCCAGCGTGAACACCCCGCGAGGCCCGGAGTAGACGGTTGCGTTCCGCACCGTGTCCCCGCCTATCTTGGCGACCGACAGCACGCACACCGTGAGAGCCTCCGTCAGCTCGGGCATGGTCGCCGCGGCGGCCTCGAACTCCGGCACCGTGAACGTGCGCGGCTTGCTGCCCATAATCGCGGCGGACGTGGGGTCGAGGAATGCCTCCAACCGCTCACCGAGATACTCCTCGGGATACACCGAGTAGGTGTGGTGACCGCTCGTCGCGACCTCCTCCTCCAGGATCCCGTAGCCCTCGTGCACGTAGCAGTACACCCAGTGCCGGCCCAGCGTGGTCACGCGCTCGACCGTGAGGATCGCCTGGGGGGTCCGCCGCAGCACGAGGGTACCGGTGAGCTCGGGGATCGCATCGATCCCCACCGGCTGGCCCTCGCCCCGGTCGGCGGGCACCACATAGCCCTGGCCGAGGAGCGCCCGCAGGGCCACCTTGCCCACGAGCTCTCTGTCGATGTCGCCTTGCGTCTCGAGCCACGGCATCGGCGTGGGCTGAGCTGTCTGGACACCGTCGAGCACCATGACCTGCTCGTCGGTCAGGTTCACGATCCGCATCGCCTTGCCGGCCTCGGCACGTCCGAGCACGGCGATCGCCGCCTCATAGTCGGCCTTGGTGAATTTCAATGTCTGCTCGCTCAACTGAACAGCCCCCCTACGAAGTCACCGGCGGCTTCCAGGCCGTCACCGACCGCTTCGCCGGCATCGGATATGGCGTCTCCTGCCGCGTCCGCCATGTTACCGACCCCGTCGCCCACCCAGTTCGCAGCGTCTCCGACAGCGCCAGAGATCGAGTCCCAGTTGTCGTACACCAGGTTGCCCAGCGCCCAGGCGCCCGCAACCAAGCCCGCACCGACGACGACCCCGACGCCCACGGGGCCGAGCATCGCGGCCCCGCCGAGGGCGATCATGAGACTGCCGCCACCACCGACGACCGACGCGACGCCCATACCCCGATCGACCCAGCCACGAGCGCCGTCGTACTGAGTGTTGAACATCTGGTTGAGTCCGCCGACGACACCCAGCACGCCACCGAAGCCGCCCGCTACGCGCCCAGCGGTAGTGGTCCACTTGGCAGCCTTTGCGATGTCGGCCGTCGTGCCGCCCACCTCCGCCAAGGTGCGTCCGACGAGCCCCTTCGCGCCGCGATAGACATCCCTGGTCGTCTCGGTGATTCTTGCCGCGTCGCCGAGCCGGGTAGCCTGGAGGAACGCGTTCAGCGCTCTGCCGGTCTTGATGGCCTTCATAGTGTCCCTGACCAGGCCAAAAGCCCCCATGCCCAACGCCCCGGCCAGGCCCAGCCCGGCCCAGTTGATGCCGCCGTCGTTCCCGAGCTCCCCGCCGCCAGGCCAACCGCCCGGACCGCCGCCGTTGTACTCGTTCGACGTGGTCTCCTGCGCGTCGGCGTTGGAGCGCACCGTGAGGGCGGCGTCGCTGAGCGCGGCGGCCGCATCCCTGAGCTTTGTCAGGTGGCTGCCGGTCCACTCCTGCCGAAAGCCGTCCGCGTCGGGACCGCTCCAGCCGTCCTCTTGCGGAGTTGCAGCCTCGACGGCCGTGGCGACCGTATCGAGCGTCTCGCTGCCCTCGTCGAACTTGTCGGCAAGGAGACGCAGCGCCTCGATATCGGCGCCGGACATGCTCCCGCTCACGTGGTCCTCCTCGTGTTTCGCCACCGACAAGTTCGGATGGCCGCCCAACCCCTACTGATCAAGGGATGCGGGACCGTGACGGTCCCGCATCCCTTGTCGTTGGCCCCCGCGTGTACGGGAACCCTCCTACCTGGAAGAGCTCGGGCTCGATCAGAGCGAGGCCGAGGTGCTCTCCTGGGTGTTGGCGTTGTTGTCCGCCGTGGTGCCGTAGGCCTCGAGCGCAGCGGCGATCTCGTTCAGCTTGGCGGCGTGGGTGCCGTCCCACTCCTCCTGGAACTGCGTGGCGTCCTGGCCGTTCCACTGGGTCTGGGACATCTGGCTCGTGATCGTCGTGACGACCTGACGCACGCCCTCGGCCTGCGTACGGAGCGTGTTGGCCAGGCTCCGTACTGCCTCTACGTCAAGACCGAAGACGTTGCCACCCTCTGCAACCATGTCATGCTCCTTTTTCTGTGGCTGTCCCCTCGGACAGCCTCCGTTTCTGCGACGTCACGAACTATTTCACGGCCCGCGACGCGGTGGAATGGGGAGTACTCCCCATGCCCCTCGTCACCCCGGTAGGGCGACGTGGATCTTGGTAGCCCGACCCGCCGTGACGAGGAAGCCACGGCCCGGCGGGAAGTCCTTGCGCCGGATCCGGCCCAGCGGCGTGTTCATGAGCGTCTCGCCGTCGGTGTCTCCTGGCGTGAGGAGCAGGCCGTTGCGGCCGGACTTGAAGGCCCCGGCCAGCGTGAACGCCTTGCTCCAGGTGGACGACTCCGACTCACCGATGACCAGCTGCTCCTTGCGGGTCGCGAGCTTGACGAAGGCCTCCATCGGCTTCTCCGCAGGCGTGCCCGTGAGCTCGGTGTAGTTCTCGATCATCACGGTGAGAGTACCCGGGGCGAGCCGATCGCTCTCGAGGGCCGTGGTGAGGTCCTTGAGGGACTCCACGATGTCCTCCGGGGTCGACGCGGTCACGTCCCACAGGTCCAGCGCGGACAGGCTCGATCGCCGCGACGTCAGGTACACCAGACGTGTGCCGCCGTTCCTGCGCAGCGCGGTCGCGAGCGACACGAACGCCGTCGTGCGTCCGGCGCCAGGCGGGCCGGCCAGCATGAACGGGCCACGCATGGGCAGGCCGATCGGAGCGATGTCGAGGTCGCGCAGGCCGATGGTGGCCAGGTCCCCGGTGCGCTGCGGCAGCTGGTCGAGCGTAAACGAGTCGGGCAGCCGCTCGACGCCGGGCGCCTGGGGCACACCACCGACCGAGCGCATGGTCTGCTCCAGCCGGGCGAGCTCGCGTGACTGCACGGCCGCGTTGGAGTCACCACCGAGCACGGCGATCTGCGCCTCCTGGCCGTACATGATCGCCCGTCCGGGTGCCGACGCCGGCGTCAGGACGTCCTTCGGCGCGTTGAGCATCACGTAGTCGTCCTCCTTCGCCATCCGGTGGATGATCCGCTTCTGCACGGTGGAGGCCAGCGACGGCGGCACGGACACCGCACGGTCGCCGCTCATGACGAGGTGGATGCCGACGGGCCGCCCGTCGGTCGCGAGCTGGGTGAAGGTCCCGAAGACCGAGAAGCCACGCGCGCTGATCGTCTCGTAGGCCTCACGGAACGCCCCGATACCGTCGACGAGCACGATGATGCGGGGCTCGTCGGGCTTGTTCGCGAGGCGCCGGTACTCGTCGATGGTCGACGCGCGCACGGCGGCGTAGCGGTCGGCGCGCTGGTCCAGCGTGTCGCGCAGCCTGCGCAGCAGGCGGGTCACCCGCTCCTCGTCGTCGCCCGCGATGATCGCGCCGACATGGGGCAGGTTCTCCAGCATCTGCAGACCACCGGAACCGCAGTCGATCCCGTAGACCTGCACGGGGCCACCCCGGTGCGTCAGGCCCGCTGACACCGCGATGGTGCGCATCGTCGTGCTCTTGCCCGTGCCACCGGTGCCGTAGATCGCGAGGTTGCCGTCGGTGTCGGGCTCGTAGTGCACGGTCGGCTGGGCCTGCTGCGGCGGGTTGTCCAGCACGCCGAGGACCAGCTGGGAGTCGGTGCGCCGGTTGGGCAGCAGCGCCAGGTCGTACGTGGCCGCCAGCTCCTCCAGCCACGGCTTGCGCGGCGCCGGAACGCCTGCTTCGGCCGCAGCGCGGCGGATCGTCGAGACCACCCGGGCGATGTCGTTGGGGCCGGGGTCCTGCTCGTCGACGACCTCGGGGGCCGGCAGCTCCCAGCGCCGTCCGGTGCCGAAGTCCATCTCCTCGACATCGAGGGAGGACCGCTCCGGCTGGTCGGTGGTCCACCCACCGGCATAACCGGTCTGGAACGTGGTGAGGCGGCCGGGACCGGTCTTCGCGGCGCCGCGGCCGGGGATCGACGGCGAGAAGTGCGCCGCCATCTCGTCACCGAGCACGTCCTTGGAGTCGTGCTCGTCGGCCATGCGCAGGGCGATACGCAGGTTGGTGTTGGCGCGCAGGTTGTCCTTGATGACACCGGCGGGGCGCTGTGTCGCCAGGATCAGGTGCAGGCCGAGCGACCGGCCACGCTGGGCGACGTCGACGACACCGTCCACGAACTCCGGGACCTCGCCGACCAGGGCCGCGAACTCGTCGACCACGATGATCAGGCTGGGCGGCGCCTCGGGGTCGCCCGTGCGCTCCAGGGACGCGAGGTCCTTGGCCTTCTTCCGGTTCAGCAGGTGCTCGCGGTAGTGCAGCTCGGCCCGCAGCGAGGACAGGGCACGCCGCACGAGGTGCGGCGACAGGTCGGTGACCAGACCGACCGTGTGCGGCAGGTGGACGCAGTCCGCGAACGCGGCGCCACCCTTGTAGTCCACGAACAGGAAGGTGACCCGGTCAGGGCTGTGCGCAGCGGCCATGCCGAGCACCCAGGACTGCAGGAACTCCGACTTTCCGGCACCGGTGGTACCGCCGACGAGAGCGTGCGGGCCCTGCGTGCGCAGGTCCAGGTGGAAGGGCTCCACGCCGTTGTGCCCGATGAGGGCGCGCAGGTTGGTGGGGGTCTTGCGGCGCACCGGCGGGGACCCGTCGCGCGGGGTGAGCGAGAGATTCTCCTTCCACCGCTCGATCACGCCGTTCGAGTCCCGGCCGAGCTCTGTCCCCGCGAGCGCCAGGTAGGAGACGGCGCGGGGCAGGTCGGACTCGTCGTCGGTCGGTGCGCCGACGTCGACCACCGGGGACAGGATCCTGGCCACCTCACGCGCGGTGTGCAGGTCGGCGACGTCGCAGCGCACCGGGTAGGCCAGCTGGCCGTAGTGCACCTCGCCGGTCATGGCCCCGTTCTCCTGGGCGGTGGAGTCCAGCAGCACGAAGGTGCGGCAGGCGGCGGGCAGCTGCTCGACGGTGGGTGCGATCCACACCACGTGCACGCCCGCCGTGGCGCCGCGCTCGACGAGGCGCACCAGCCGGGAACGCTCCACCGGCGCGTCGTCCTCCACGAGCACGACGACGGACGGCAGCACGGGCTTGGGCGGCTCGTCCGTGCGGTCCTTGTCCGCGTCCCGCTCCCCCACCAGGGGTGCCGGGCCGTCGAGGCTGACCCCGCGCGCCTCGACGAGCTCCTCGAGCCGCGTCAGCAGGGAGATGCCTGCGGCGGGGTCGTCGGCCAGGTGGTCGGACGCCCCGAGGGGGCTGTGGGGCGAGCCGGTGTGGGGCAGCCACTCCAGCCACTCCCAGTCCTGGCGTGACCGGGCGGAGGTGAGCGCGGTGACGACGACCTCTGCGGGCGAGTGGAGCGCGACGAGCTGGAGCAGGACCGACCGGCCGACGGGCTCCACGACACCGCTGGGTCCGGCGATGCCGACGTTGCCGCCGAACCGGAACCCGGCACTCATGGGGACGTCATGGATGGTCGCGCACCGGTCCTGGAGCTGCAGCACCTTCTCCCAGTGCTCGGGGATGGCGTCGTTCTCCCGGGGTTCGTCGAACCCTGTGCGCGCGGGTGCCGACCCGAGGCCGAACCGCACGGTGAGGAACCCCTTGTGCTCGGGGCGGTGCGTCCACATGAGCCCGCCGAGGCGGCGGACGGCGTCGAGCGACTCGGCGAGCGACGGCGACTCCGCGAGCCGGACGGCCCGTTCGACGGCGTGCGTGCGGTCGATGCGGTCCGCCGTGGCGACCACCTGCTCCTCGAACTGCTCGGACGCCTTCTCGAACTCCTTGCGCGCGTTGACCTTCCGGTCGAAGTACATCCCGACCATCATGATCGGGCTCATGAACATGAACATGAGCGAGATCGGGTTGCGGGTGACCGAGAACATCGCCGCGCCCAGCATCATGGGCGCGAGCATCATGAGCCACGGGAGACGCTGCGGCTGCGGCGGCCTGGGCGGCTTGGGCGCCTTGATCTTGATCTCGCCGAAGCGGGTGACCACACGTGGGGACCGGTTGAACTCGACCACGGGGCTGGTCGGGGCGATGCTCGTGGAGCGGTGCAGCGCGACCACGGAGAGCGTGGTCTCACCGAGGGTCACGGTGTCCGACGACGTCAGCACGGCGCGCGTCATCCGCTTGCCACCCATGACGAGGCCGTTCGCGGACGCGAGGTCGTGCACCTCGATCGACTCGCCCACGACGATCCGGGCGTGCCGCTTGGAGACCTGCCCGTCCTGGAGACGGATGTCCATGCCCCGGTCGCGACCGATGTAGGACGTACCGACCGGCAGCGGGAACTCGCGTCCCGCGTCCGGCCCCTCCATGACGCGGAGCTGCGCCACCGCCGTACCGCGGTCCTGCCCGGGGTTCACGAACTGCTCGGAGACCCGGACTATCGACACCACGGAGCCCGACCGCAGGCCCGCCTGGACCAGGTCGTTCGACGGGGTCAGCACCCGGCCGCTCGTGAAGCTGGTCGAGCCGTCCCCGACGACCTGCAGGGTGAGGTTCTCGGGTGCGGCAGCGCCGCCCCTGGTGGGGTCGCCGGAGAAGAGGGCCTCGGCCACGTCCCGCACCGTGGCGGTGGCGTCGGCCGTGACCGCGACGTTCACCGCGGACTCGTCGGGTCTGTTCAGCGTCAGCTTGATGCGCACGTCAGGCGTCGTCCTTCAAGTCAAGGAGGGGTAGGTCTGCGGGGGTGACAAGGCGAGAGGCGACCGCGTACTCCACGAGCCGCGCGCGGCGGTTGGTGGCGAGCAGCCCGGGGCCGCCACGTAGCCCCTTCACGCCGATCCGGTCGAGCTTCTCGCAGACGTTGTCGAGCTTGCGGTTGAAGCGTGTGGTGGCCCAGCCCAGGCGGCGAGCCGCGTCCGCGCTGGACGGGATCTCGCTCAGGCCGGTGCCCTCACGCCGCAGCATGGGCTCTGCGAGCACCACGATGAGCTGCTTCTGGCTGGTGGTGAAGCTGATGGCGCCGATGGTCGTGGCGCCGCTGTCGGGGTCCTCCGAGCGGACCTCGTGGTACGGGGCGTCCGTGAGCTGGGCCGTCACCTCGTAGGTGGTCGGGCCGGCCGTGAAGACGATGGAGGTGGTGGGGAAGACCAGCGGCAGCCGGTGCCCGGGCGGCAGCCAGGACTGCACACCGCCACCCGAGTCGCACACGGTCGCCGAGATCAGTGACCCCACGTTGGAGAGCCACCAGATCCCGTCCTCGTGCGTCACCCGTAGGAAGCGCCGGTGGAGGTAAGGGTTGTCGTCGATCGCGAGCTCACCCTCGCGGCCGATGTCGAAGCCGTTCTCCGCCTGCGCGGGATCGAACCACTCACCGCAGAACTCCAGCATGAGGTCGCCCACGTCTCCCCCTCTCCTCCTGGTTGGTCGGCCGGCCGGTCAGTCGGCGGGCCGGAACTCGTTCAGCCTGTTCACTTGCAGACCCTCGGGATCTGCGAGGACTGCTTTCCCGCGCGGTCGACGAACACCTCGACGCATGTGGGCTCGCCCTCCGCGCGAGGGACGGTGACGGAGGTGCCCGTCTTGACAGGCTGGGGCTGGTTCGTCTCCGTGAGCGACACCACGCGGTACCCGTACCTGTCGCCCTCGACGAGGTCCTCCGGCGCCTTCCAGGTGAAGACGACCTCGTCGCCGACGATCTTGCCCTTCAGGTCCTGGACCGGGGGAACGTAGCCGTTGAGGGCGTCGGGCGGCGGGTCCTCGCCGGCCGAGACGGTCGCCGTGTCCTCCGGGTCAGGCTCGTCGGCGCTTCCGTTCAGGACCAGCCAGCCGACGACGACCGCCGCGACCAGGACCACCGCGCCGACGACCAGCCAGATCATGCCCGACCGCGACGGCGGGTCCTCCGGCTCGGCCTCCGGCTCCTGGGTCGCCTGCGCCTCGGGCAGCCTGGTGCGGTGGACCGTCTCCTCGACGGGCGGAGCCTCCCACCCGGGAGTGGCAACGGGCACGTCGAAGGCCGCGGGGACCGTCGTCCGCCGGCTCGCCGTGCCGCCGCCCTGCTGCGGACCCCACCCGGAGGTCTCGCGCGCGGGCGGCGCGAAGGTGCCCGACGCCGTGCGCACGCCACCGACCGACGGCGTCGCCGGTTCCGGCCGCTGCCCGGGGTCGATGGCCGTGACGTTCTTCAGCCGCGTACCGTCGTCGTCCCCCTCCTCCTCGGCGACCGCACCGGTCTCGTCGAGGAGGTCAATCGGCGTCATGTCGCGGGCCAGGCCCACCTGGACCTGCTGCAGCGCCCGCGCGAACGCGAGCACCGACGGATAACGCGAGGAGGGCTGCTTCGCCATGGCGATGCGCAGCACCTGCTCCAGCGACGGCGGCACGTCGTTGCGCCCGATCGGGGGCAGCGGTGCCTGCTCGACGCGCGCGACGAGGTCCGCCGACGTGTTGGACCCGCCGGGCACCTCGAACGGCGTCCGGCCGGCCAGCAGCGTGTAGCAGGTGGCGGCAAGGGCCCACACGTCCGTCGTCTTCCCGGCGACCGGCGGGTCGCCGAACGACTCCGGCGGCGACCACGGGATCGACATGCCCTCGGCGGCCGAGGCCTGCTCGAAGGTGGAGGAGATGCCGAAGTCGGTGAGCACCGGGTGCCCGAACTGCGTCACCAGGATGTTGGCCGGCTTCAGGTCACGGTGCAGGATCCCGAGCCGGTGCGCGGTCTCGACCGCGCCGGCGATCTGGATGGTGGTGCGCAGCGCCTCGGCCAGCGAGAAGCGTTCCGAGCGGTACCGCGCGCCCAGGTTGGGGCGCGAGCAGTACTCCATGGCCAGGTAGGGGCGGCCGTCGTCGGCGACGCTCGCCTCGTACATGGTCACGATCGAGGGGTGGTTGCCCAGGATCGCCATCAGGTCGGCCTCGGAGTCGAACGCCACCCGCTGGGCGTCGCTCGCGTGCTCCTTGAGGAGCACCTTGACGGCGACCAGGCGCTTCGGGCGCTGCTGCTCGTACAGGAACACGTCCGAGAAGCCACCGGAACCGATCAGCTTCTTGTACTCGAACCCCGCGATGTGGGGCGGCGCCGACGGGGCGCGCTTGCTACTCACTTGTCTCCCTCATGATGTGGCATGGTCACCAGCTCGGCTGCGTGCGGGACCTGTGCTGCGTGCGAAACCTGTACTGCGTGCGGAACACGGTCACCAGATGCCCTCGAACGTCAGGGTGGCGCCGTCACCGAGGTCCACCACGTCACCCTCGACCACGATCACCTTCTCGTTCGGGTGCAACCGCCGGGGCGCCTGCCCCGCGCGCAGCAGGGTCGTGCCGTTCGTCGTCGCGAGGTCCGCGACCAGGACGTGCCACTCCTCGAGGGTGATCTCGACGTGCGACCGCGAGATGTCCTGGTCGGGGCTCGCCACCGTGACCAGGCGCGGTGTGCGGTCCGCCGATGCGTTGTTGGTGCGCGGACGGCGCCCGACGACCACCGGGCGGTCCAGCTCGACCACCTGCGGGCGTCCGGCTACCTGCTGCACACCGCCCGTCACGATCATCTGCCCGAGCGCCGGACGGGACACCAGCTCCGCGTCGCCGTCCAGGTCCGCGCCGCAGGTGCGGCAGCGGTCGGCGGTGGGCGGGTTGGGGTGCCCCTGCGGGCACGACAGTCCGAGGATCTGCTGGGCGCCCGGCACGACGGCCGCGGAGAACTTGGGGACCGGGCTCGCGTCCTTGCGGAGCGCGGCGATGTCCACGGACATCATGGTCTCGCCGTCGTGGTCGGTGACCTCGGCAGGGGCCTCCGCCAGGGGCTCCCCCACCGAGGCGGCTCGCTGCGCGGCACCAGGGGTGACGCCCGCAGGCGGCTCCGGCGCGAGCACCGGCGGCGTCCAGCCGCCGGGCACGCCCGAGATCAGCCCGTCACCAGGATCGGCCGGCTCCAGCGCCACAGGCTCGGGTTCGACGGGTGCGAGCGGCGCTGGCGGCACAGGTGATGGAGCGACCTTCTCCTCGTGCTCCTCCTCGTCCTCGCCCTGTCGCACCGCGGCGTCCTCGACCCGCCGCATGACCGTGTCACCGAAGAGGTGGCCGTAGTCGTCGTCACCACCGAACTGCGTGGACTCGTCGACCTCGCCGCGGGCGGCGGCAGGCGCGTCGGGGCCAGGGACCACACCGAGCCCGAGCATCGGGACCGACTCCAGCACCGGCGCGGACGCCGTCTCGACGGGCTCGGCAGGCTGGGCCGACGGGTTGGGGGACGAGGGTACGGATCCCGCGCCGATCATCGGCACGTCCAGCGCCCCCGGCACCATGGTCTCGCCGGACACCTGTCGCTCGGCCGGGGCCGAGGAGCTCCCGGCACGGCTCGAGAAGCCCGGGAACGTGACGGCCCCCGGCTTCTCCTCCGCAGGGGCGACCAGCGCGTCGGGGGCAGGCGGGGCGTCCACGAGCGTGCGGCGCAGCGCGCTCGCGCGCACCACCGCCGCCTGCACCGGGTACTCCGTGTCCGCGGGCGGCTCGTCGGTGGTGATCGCGAACGACATCGGAGCGTCCACGACCCGCTCCGACCAGGTGACGACCCCAGCACCCGTCACCTCGACGGGCGCGCCGCCCCCCTCGGCGGTCACGACCACCTTCACGCCGGTCCCGCGCACGGCGACGTGCGCCGCCGTCGCCGGGTCGCTGCCCGAGAGCGAGACCACGGCGAACGGGGGCGTCTCCGCCAGGCCGCCCGCTGCGAGCACGCCGAGGGTCGCGGCGACGCCGCCGTCCGCGTGCTCGAGGGCGGTCCACAGGGAATCGACGACGTCGGCGGACGCCGGGCCGGGCAGCACGACGACCGTGCCGTTCCGGACCACTGCTCGCGCGGAACCCTCGCTGTAGTGCACCGTCATGTCAGACCCCCTGGCTTCTTGCTTCGTGCTCTTCCCGCGGCAGGGTGTCCTCGTCGGGCTCTGTCCCCGGCCGTGGTGCTGTGGAGGACCCCAAGGTCTCGTGGTCCACGCCCGTCACGTCGATCACGACCACCGTGATGTTGTCCCGGCCCCCCGCCTGGATCGCGGCGTCCACCAGGAACGCGGCAGCACGCTCCGGGTCTGGCTGCTCCAGCAGGATCGTAGTGATCTGGTCGTCCGTCAGCTCTCCCGTGAGCCCGTCCGAGCAGACCAGCACCCGGTCGTGCAGCGCCACCGGGATGTACCGGAAGTCCGCTCGCACCCCCTCCTGGGCACCGAGAGCGCGGGTGATCACGTTCCGCCGCGGGTGGCGACGGGCCTCGTCCATCGTGATCGTGCCCGCGTCGACGAGTTCCTGCACCTCGGAGTGGTCCACGCTGACCTGCGCGAGCACACCACCGGACAGCATGTACGTGCGGGAGTCCCCGACGTTCACGAACAGCCAGTAGGGCACGTCCTCACGCTCGTCGACCAGGACGCCGGTGAGCGTGGTCCCCGGCGCGTTGCCCGAGTCGGTCTCGATCGCGCGGATGCGCTTCTGCGCCAGCTCGAGGTACGCCTCGACGAGCGCGGGCTCCACCTGGTCCACCTCGGTGAGCGCGCTGAGGGCGGCCAGCGCCTCTGCGCTCGCCACCTCCCCCGCCTCGTGGCCGCCCATGCCGTCGGCAACGAAGAACACCCGGCCCGTGGCCAGGTATCCGTCCTCGTTCAGGGTCCGGCGACGTCCCTGGTGCGAGGCAGCGCCCCAGACCGTCGTCAGCCCCTGATCCTGCTGCGTCATGCCTTCGACTCGTCGGGGTGCACGACGATCCGGCGGTCACCTACGTGGATGGTCGAGCCCATCGGCACGCGTACGCGCGCGCCGGGCTCCGCGACCTGCGGTGAGCGGCCGGGGGCAGAGACGACCGTGCCGTTCGTGGAGCCACGGTCGGTCAGCCAGAGCCCAGCGGGGTCGACACCCATCTCGGCGTGGTTCTTCGACACCGACCGCGTCGGGTCGTCGACCCGCACGAGGATCGTCGGCGAACCGTCGGCGGCCTGCGGGTTACGGCCCACCAGCGCTGGTCCGTCGATCACGTGCCGCGCACCGGACTCGAGCTCCAGGACCACGGTCACCACCGCAGCGGGCACCAGGCTCGGCGCCTGCATCCGGGTGGCCTCCCACGACTCCTCGGCCTGTGCGGGTGCCTGTGCCGCGCCCTCGCCGGGGAAGGTGACGGGGCGCGTGGGGCGGGACTCCGGGTGCTGCTGGGGCGGGAGCTCGTGCCGGACCGGAGGTGCGACAGGCTGCTGGACGGGCGGCGCGGCAGGCTCCACCTGGGCAGGCCAGGTCTTGGACGGCCAGGCCGGCTCCGGCGGCTGCTGGTGCTGGACCTGCTGGACCGGCTGGGACTGGACCGGGTGCTGCTGGACCGGCTGCTGCTGGACCGGCTGCGGCTGCTGGACCGGCTGTGCGGCCGGGGACGCGCCTGGCGCACTCCCCGGTATGCCGGTGATGATGCCGCCGGCGGGCGGAGCCACCGGCGCCTGCGGGAACGACCACGGGTCGGGAGCCGCGACGGGCGGCGTCCCCGGATGCTGCGGTGCCGCGGGCGCCTGCGAAGGCAGCTGCCGGGAGGTCTGCTGAACCGGCGCGGACGGCGTGGCCGTCCGCAGCGCGGGCCGTCCCGGGGCGCGGGGGCCAGGACCGACCGGGGCGAGCCCCGTCGTCACGGCGATCTTCGGCGCCCGGAGATCGAGCACCACGGACCGGGCGACCTTGTCGTGCCAGCCCTGGATCTTGTCACCCTTGTCCCACAGGGGGGTCAGGTGCACGATGACCGGGCCGGCCACCGGGATCAGCGAGATGACACCGAGCATGAGCACCCGGATCACCTCGCGGCCGAACCCGAGCGGCCCGCGGTCGTCGGCGGAGACCGTCCGCAGGCCCATCGCGGAGTTGCCGACGGTACGGCCGGTCCGTGACTCCCAGATCCACATGGACAGCATGAACGCGAACGCCACTGCTCCTGCGATCACGTAGAGCCGCATGAGCTGGGCGAACATCTCGGCCCGCTGCTCCTGGGACAGCACCACCAGCGGGTCCGGGGTCTCGATGAACAGCAGACCGATCCCCGCGACGATCCCGCCGAGCACGCCGGCGATCCCGCCGTCGATCAGCAGGGCCAGGAATCGCTTGCCGACGCGCGCGTAGGGCGCCTCGAGCTGCTGCTGCGGTGCCATGCCCGCGCTCGGGATCTGGGTGGCCGTGTACACCTCGACCTCCGTGGTGATCGGCGGCCGACTCGTCACGAGCGGCACCCCTCCCGAAGCGCTGCTCTGCCGGGCCTGCGCGGCCGCGGCGGCCTGCTGCACCTGCCCGCGGGGAGTCTGCTGCGGCTCCACCACGGGCAGGCCGGTGCGGGGGAACGCACGCCCGCACGCAGCACAGAAGGGCGCGCCCTCCTGCTGACTTACGCCGCACCCGGCACAGACCACGGCCGTCATCATTTCTCCTTCGTCGTGCCGGTCGCCCGGGCCACCGCCTGGGCCCGACGTCGTTCGGCGACACGTGTCCAGACGGAGCGTAGCGACAGGGCCGCCCGCACCCGCTGTCGTGTGCTCACGGTGGAGCGTAGCCCGCCGACGAGCTCGTCGACCCCGGCCCAGAACGCCTCGACCTCGGCAGGCGTGGGCTCGTCGATCCCGAACACCGTCTCGTCCGCGCGGTGCGCGAGCATGAGGGTCGACGGGACGGCGTGCGCTCCGGCGATCACGCCGGCACTCTCCCGCCTGGTCGCCCCGCGCGGCACGGACGTCCCGAGGTCGGTGACGACGTCGACCACCTCGTACCAGCCACCGCTGATCCGGTCGGCGGGCTGCTCGGCGTTGCGCCGCGCTGTCCGACGCCGGGCCTTGTAGGCAAGGATCGCGACGATCGGGCCGGCGATCACCAGCAGCGGGATGCCGACGGCCAGCAGGATCATGCCGAACAGACCCCAGTCGAAGCCCTCGTTCTCGGCCTCTTCCTTGTCATCGTCCTCGACGCTTCCGGCCTTCGCGTGCTCCGGCTCCTCCGGCGGCTCCGGGTCCTGGAGCACCGGGGGCTTGGGCTCCTCCTTGCTCTCCGGCTGGGGCTGCGCCTGCGGCTTCTCCTCCGGGACCGCGTCGATCGGCACCCAGCCGTACTCCTCGAACCGCACCTCGACCCAGGCGTGCGCGTCGCTGCCGAGCACGGTCCAGGGCTTGCCCTCCTCGTACTCGCTCTTCTTGTCGGGGTAGAAGCCCATGACCACGCGGGCCGGGATGCCCGCCTGCCGCGCCATGAGGGCGAGCGCCACGGCGAACTGCTCGTCGTCGCCCACCATCTTCTCCTCCCCGAGGAGCGTGTTGAGGCGCTCCGCGGAGTGTCCAGGGCGGGACGCGGGCTCGTTCTCGAGCCCGCTGGACAGGGCCCCGTCCGCCTGCAGCCCGTTACGAATCTGGAACAGCTTGGTGGCCGGGTCGGTCTCGATGCCCGTGTACTGCGTCGCCTTGAGCGGCAGCTCCGCCGGCATCCCGCTGCCGTCGGTGTCCGGCAGCTCGACGTCGAGGTCGATCTTGCTCTTCTTCAGCGTCTCCTCGCTCGGCTCCTCGACCACGCGGGTGTTCAAGGTGTACTTGTCGCCCGGCCGGATACCCGCTGTGGTGATCGCCGTGTGAGTTTCCGAGTTGTAGTAGGTGCCCTCCGTCTGGGCCTCCGCATCGGCGCCCTTCCAGATGACGCCGGTGAGGCTGCCCACCCCCGGGACCCAGACTCCGCGGTAGCCCGTGACGGTGATGTCCACCGACGTGGGAGTGCCCTCCGCCGTGCTCGCGATCTCGTCGCCGACGCGCGTGTAGACGCCCGTCGTGCCGCCGCCGCCGGCGGCGTCGTAGACGACGCCGTCGTACTGGTCGAGCACGGCCATCGTGATGCGGCCGTTCTTGGGCAGCTCACTGATCGTGAACATCTCCTGGTCGCGGACCTCCTTCTTGTAGTACCGGAAGCCGACGAGGGGGCTCGTGTACTCGTGGATGTCGAGCGGCGGCACCACCGTCTCGCGGAGCACCGTGCGGTCGTCGTTCGGCATGAGGATCGGCCCGGTGAAGCCGGCGGCGAGGGCCGCGACCGCCAGGATCGTGGCGCCCGTACGGACCCGGTACCAGCGCAGCCTGCGCGTGGCCTCCTGGCTGGACTCCGTGGTGATCGAGTGCGTACCGACACGTGCCTCCATGACGCGCACCGCGCCCCAGAGGAGAGCCACGATGGTGATCACGAGGCCCTGCACCACGGGCAGCGAGGCGTCGACCGTACCCAGCAGGATCACGCCGACGAGGCCTGCCAGCACCGGGACGACTGCCCACACCGCGTGCTTCGCCCGCCAGGCGATGGTGCTGGCGATCAGCGCGACGAGCAGCATGAGCAGGAAGGGGATGACCCCGAGGTCGGGGAACGACTGCATGGGCGGCGCGGTGGTGATGAACCGCTTCCAGCCCTCCACGGAGCCGAGCATCAGCTCACGCAGGGACTCCAGGGACGGGACCACGCCGAGGATCGCGGTGTGCGGCACCGCGAAGGCGGCGCCGAACAGGAAGTACCCGACCACCGCGAGGGCAGTCACCACGACAGCGGGGAAGCGGCGCCAGGCACCCACCCAGGCCACCGCCAGCCCGACGAAGGCGCCGCCGACGGCGGGCAGCAGGTAGCCGAGCGAGCCCCAGACGGGCCCGAACCCGACGATGACGGCACCGAACATCAGGCTCATCGCCGCGAGGTCGACCAGGGCGAACCGGGTCAGCGCGCGGGGACGGTCCGCCTCCTTGCGGCGCGTGGTACCGCGGCCCGTGCCCGTCCGGAATCCGGAACCGGTGTTGTACGGCGACCGGCCCCGGTCGGCGCCTGCGCCGACCGGGGCGTTCCCGCGGGTGTTCTCGTTGCTCATCCGTCGCTCATCTTCTTCAGCGCAAGGGGGAGGTCGGCCAGGCGGCCCAGCGTGAGCACGCCCATCTCGGCGATGGAGTGCCGGCCGAGGGAGGCGCCTGGCACGCACTGGATGGCCATGACCTGCACCCCGGCGGGGACACGTGCCGAGGCCGAGCGCAGCTCTGTGGGCGTCACCATGCTGCCGACGATGAACGCGATCACCGAGAAGTCGGTGGCGGCCATCCCGGCGGAACGGGCAAGGTCGACCAGCTTCGTCTTGCGGGACTCGAGCTCGATGCGGGACAGGTCGTCCATGAGCCGGGTGCGGTGGTCCCCGTGCAGCGTCGCCTCGTTGACGAGCACGGTCACGCCGCGGTCCTCCTTGATGGCCTGCAGGCCCAGGGAGCCGCAGACGCTCACGGCGAGCTCGAACTCGTCCTCGTGCGCGTAGTCCTCGGCGCGTGTGGAGAGCAGCACCGCGAGGTGCGAGCGCCGGGTCTCCTCGAAGACCCGGACCATGAGCTGGCCGGTGCGCGCCGTCGTCTTCCAGTGGATGTGCCGCCGGTCGTCGCCCGCCACGTAGTCGCGCAGGGCGTGGAAGTTCACGTCCGAGCTCGTGATGTCGTTGGTGACCCGGCCCTCGAGGTCCTTGAGGAAGCCCGTCGAGGAGCCCGTGAGGTTCTTGACGCGCGGGTGCACGAAGACTTCCTGCTCGTCCGTCCACGTCATCTCGCGGCGCAGCAGACCGAGCGGGTCGGCACGCACAGACTTGACCGGACCCACCGTGATCACGCTGCGGCGCCGGGTCGGGATGGTGAAGATCTCCTCGTGCGTGCCGCCGCCCCGCAGGCGCGGCACCGGGAACGCCGCGGTGCCGGTGCCCACCGGTAGCTCCATGACGGAGGGCAGCAGGGCGCGGTTCGACGCGTTGCGCACGTCGAGGCGTCCGACGGCGCGGTCGCCGACCGTCACCCGGGCCTGCGCGAGGTCGAGCACCACGTCGTACTTGAACCTGCCGAGCACGAACACGATCGCGCACACGAGCGTCACGCTGAGCAGCACCGCCGCGACCACCAGCTCGAGCCAGCTGAGCGTGAGGCCGACGATCCAGGCAGCGACGGTCACGAGGGTCACCGCGATCCCGAACGTGCTGAACGTACGGCGGACGGGAGCGACCACTCGCCCCACCGCCGCCGCCGCCCGGGAACGGGCGGCGGCGGCGACGGTCACCCAGCCACGCCGGCCACGCTGTACCTGGGCGCGGCCGGCCGCGAGCAGTCCGCGCGGACTCTCCTGCCGCTTCCCGTACGCGGGACCTGGTGAGATGCCGGTCGCACTCATGCCGAGGCCCGCTCCTGCGGTGCCGCGACGTCGGCCATGATCCGGGAGAGCACGGCGTCCGGGCGCGCGCCCGCGAACTCGGCCTCCGGGTCGAGCACGAAGCGGTGGCACCAGACCGGCTGGGCCAGCTCCTTGATGTCGTCGGGCAGCACGTAGTTGCGGCCGTGCGCGGCGGCCCACACCTTGGCGCAGCGCACCAGGGCCAGGGCGCCACGGACGGAGACGCCGACGCGCACCTCGTGCGCGTTGCGCGTCTCCTCGGCGAGGCGGGACACGTACTCGAGCACCGCTGTGTCGGTGTGCACGTTCGCGGCCAGGTCGGCCATCTCCGTGACGGCCTTGGTCGTGATGATGGGCTGCAGCGCGGTGCTGCGGTCCTTCAGCGCGGCACCCGACAGGATCTCCACGGTGGAGGCGTGGTCCGGGTAGCCCACGGAGGTCTTCATGAGGAAGCGGTCGAGCTGGGCCTCGGGCAGCCGGTAGGTACCGGCCTGCTCGATCGGGTTCTGGGTGGCGAGCACCATGAACGGACGGCCGGTTCCGTGCGCGACACCGTCGACGGTGACCCGGCCCTCCTCCATGACCTCCAGGAGGGCGGACTGGGTCTTCGGCGAGGCGCGGTTGATCTCGTCCGCCAGGACGATCGAGGCGAAGATCGGGCCCGGGTGGAAGTCGAACTTGTGGGTGTTCTGGTCGTAGATCGTCACACCGGTGACATCCGACGGCAGCAGGTCCGGCGTGAACTGGATGCGGTTGTGCGAACCCTGCACCGACGCCGCGATCGAGCGGGCGAGCATGGTCTTGCCGGTGCCGGGGGCGTCCTCCAGCAGGAGGTGGCCCTCGGCGAGCATGCAGGTAAGTGCCAGACGCACCACCGGTGCCTTGCCCAGGACCGCCTGGCCTACGTTGCCGACGAGCCGCTCGAAGGTCTGGGCGAACCAGGCCGCCTGCTCGGGGGTCATCGTGGTCATCTCATGTTCCCTACTGCTCGTAGCTGCTCGTTCGCTGGGTGAAATTGCTGGGGTGGAGTTGCGTCGATCATCGCCTGACCGGCCGCCGTCTGCGCGGCGGCCGGTCAGGCGGGTGGCCGCCGACGGTGCGGCGGCCGAATGCTATCCGTTCCACCAGTTGGTGACGCCGTACGCCTGGCCGTCGATCAGGACTCGTACGGGCGTCCCGGGATGGCCGAAGAAGCAGTTGAGCTGCAGTCCGCCGGAGCCGTCCCCGAAGTTGTACGTCCTCTTGTAGCTACCGCCCCAGTCCCTGGCGTGGTTGACGATGTCGTGCCAGCCCTTGACCTCGGGCGTGTCCTCGGCCCAGCAGGCCACCTGGTGGTTACCCGGCTCGAAGTTCGCGAAGTTGATGTAGAAGTACGCGCACGACCTGGTGTTGCAGTCGCCGTTGTTGACACGGCTGCCGTTCGTGACGGTCGCCGTGGGGTTGGGCTTCGGATCCGACGTGCCGGAAGCGCACACGTTCTCGCTCTTCTGGCCCTCGCTGTCGGTCACCTGGATGCATGCCGTCAGTGTCTGGCTGTAGCCGGTGTTCACCGTCTGCCTGCCCGTCTTCGCCGAGCTTGTGACCGCATTGGTGACGCTCACCGTCGTGGGGCGGCCGTTCTCCCCGGTGCCGTCCCAGTTGAAGGTGACCTGCTGGCTGCCACCCTGGGCGCTGATCGTCGGCCTAGGCACCGGGCCGTACGGGACCACCGCGTTCGACGGGGACGACCAGTCCGAGCACATGGACTCGTTGCAGGCCCGCACCTGGAACGTGTACGACGTTCCGTTGTTCAGGTTCCCGTAGACGTACGACGTGGTGTTGCCGGCACTCGGGCTGCCGGAGCCGTTCGCCGACACCTCGTACCGGTGCGCCGGCCCGCGGAACTGGTCGGCCGGGATCGCGCTCCAGGACACGGTCGCACGATGGTCGGCAGGATTGCTCGCCTGCACGTTGGAGGGGACCGTCGGCTGGCCGTACGGCACCTGGCTGTTCGACTGCGGGCTGACCGGAGAGCGCCCCGCCTTGTTCTCTGCCTCCACGGTGAACGTGTAGGACGCCTCCGGGTTCAGGTCCGAGACGTTCGCGGACGTGTCCGCCGTGGGGATGGTCCTGACCTTCGAACCGCCCTCGTACACGGCGAGGTAGTACTTCCTGATCGCGTCGCCGTTGTTGGCCGGAGCGGTCCACGTCACGTCGATCCGTCCACCGCCCAGGTCGTTGGTGCGCTGCGCCGTGGGCGCGGCCGGCGTCTCGGGCTTCCCCGCCGGGGTCTCCGGTGCGGACGGCTCGCTCCAGTCCGACGGGTCCGGGGCGTCGTTCTTGGCCTGCACCCGCACCGTGTAGGCGACTCCGTTCTCCAGGCCCCGCCACACGAGCTGGTTGCCCTGCTGGCAGGTCTTCTGGGTCACGCCGTCGGTCGGGGCCGGGCTGATCTCCAGGTTCACGCACTCGATCGGCGACCGGTCCGTGTACGTCTGGTTCTTCCACGACACCGTGAGGAACTTGTCGCCGAACACGAGCGTCGGCGGGCTCGGCTGGTCGGGCTTCTCGTCAGGACGCGCCTCACGGGATGCCGGGGACGGCTCGGACTCGCCCACCTCGTTGGTCGCCGTGACCGTGAACCTGTACTTCACGTTGTTCTTCAGCCCGTCGAACGTGCAGGTGGTCGTGGCGCACTCGTGCTCCTGACCGCTGTCGGTCCGCAGCATGTAGCTCGTGATGTCGGCACCGTTGTTGTTGGGCTGCTCCCAGCTCAGTACCACGGTCTCCGAACGCACCTCCTCCACCCGCGGCGCGCGCGGCGCCTCCGGCTTGCCCAGCACCGTCAGCTTCGCGATGCCGTCGACCTCGCGATCCGGGTCCTCCGTCGCGTCCTGCACCGTGTAGCGCACGACCATCGCTCCGGTGAAGTCCTCGCCGGGCGTCACCACCAGCTGGTTGCCGCTGTACGACGCCTTGCCGGACCCGGTCTCGACCGTCGCGGAGCCCACCAGGGTGAGCTCCTTCTCCGGGAACGGGTTCGTGTCGTTGGCGAGCACCGGGATGGTCGTCGCCTCGCCCTGGTGCGCGTCGATCACCACGTCGTCGGTGGTCTGGACGAGATCGCGGGTCGAGCCGACCACCTTCACCGTCAGCTCGCCGCTCACCGCCGGGTTCTTGTTGTCGGACACCGTCAGGGGCAGCTGCTGGAACGTACCCTTCGACACCGACGGGTCGACCATCGCCGACACCGCGCTGCCCGATACCGTCGGGGTGATGCCGTTGCTGCCCTTGACCTGGAAGGTCAGCGTGTCCTTGTCGGGGTCCTTGACGTAGCGAGAGAGGTCTACCGAGCTCTCCTCGCCCTCCGCCACCTCGAGCACCGGCGTGCCGGTGATCTTCGGCGGCATGTTCGTCGACGGGGTGACGTCGATGGGCAGGGTGAGGACGGCGGAGAGCCCCTTGGGGTCCTCGGCGTCGACACCGTCGGTCACCTCGAAGCTGACCGACGCCGCACCGGCGTAGTCGGCGGCCGACGTGTAGACGATCGTGTCCTTGTCAGGCGCCTCCGCCTTGCCCTCGATCCCCTTGACCGACTCCCCTTCGGTGATGCGTACCTTGTGGTCCTCGCGCACCACCACGTAGTCCTCGAGCTCGATGGTGAGCGGCTCGCCGCTGGTGGCCTTGAGCGGCTCCAGACCCGGCTTGAGGTGGGGGCGTTCCTGGTCACCCGGGACGCGCACGAACGCCTTGGCCTTGAGGCCGTCCATGTCGGTGACCGTGTAGGTGATCACCTGGGTGCTCGAGGTGAGCTGCACCTCGAGCAGACCCTTCTCGGTGACGCGCACGCCCTCCAGAGGCGGGTCGACCGCAACGTCGAGCTCGGCCGCCACACCGTCCGGGTCGACGTCGTTGGCCAGCACGTCGATGGTCACGCTCGAGTCGCCTTCCACGTCGTCCGATGTCACCACGTCGTCGTAGGCGATGGGACGCAGCAGCGGCGCGTCGCTCTTCACGTTCACCGTGATGGCCCCGCCCGCAGGAGCCTTGAAGCTGTCCTGGATGCCGTAGTAGAAGGAGTGGGAACCCTCCTTGCCCGGCGCGGTGACGACGACGTCGTCCTCCACGACCTTGGGCTTCAGGTCACCTGTGCCCTCGAAGCCCTTGGACACCAGGCCGATCTCGTCGCCGTCCGGGTCGGTGTCGTTCTCGAGCGCGCGGATCGCGACCGTACGGTCCGGCCGCACCATGGTCTCGTCGTCCGCGGCCTGCGGCGGCTGGTTGGAGGCGGGCTTCGGCACGATGCCCACCCGCACCAGACCCTTGCCCACCGCGCCCCGCGTGTCCGTGACCTCGTAGGAGAAGGTGTCCAGACCGGTGGTCTCCCCGCCTGCCGTGTAGTCGATGAACCCGTCGACGATCCGCGCGGTGCCCTTGCTGGCCGCGGCGGAGATGGCGCTCAGCGTGACGTAGTCGCCGTCGGGGTCGCTGCCGTCCAGCTTCAGCGGGATACGGGTGGTACCGCCGCTCAGCACGCGCGCCGTGATGTCGGGCAGCTGCGGGGAGGCGTTCTCCGGCTTGTCCAGCACCGTGATGGTGACCTGTGCGGAGTCCTTCTGGCCGTTCACGTCCGACACCTCGTACACGGCGTGGAAGGTACCCGCCTCCTTGCCGGCCTTGAACCGCACGGTGTCCTCCGAGACGAAGGCCTCGCCGGCCGACGCCGGGGGCGCCTCCTTCAGCTCGTCGGTCAGCTCAAGCTCCAGCCCGTCGGGGTGTGCGTCGTTCTTCAGCACCGGGATGGTGACCACGTCGCCCGCGTGGACGATCGCGTCGTCAGGTCCTGCCTCCGGTGGCCTGAGCTGCTCGGGCGCCGGGATCGACACGACACGCACCTGGCCGGTGGTGGTGCCGGTCCCGTTCGCGACGGTGTAGTTGAACGTCACGGGTGCGTTGAGACGCTTGATCTCCGAGATCTTCAGGATCTGGTGGTTCAGCACCGCGACCTTCACCGGGGCGTTGTCCGGGACGTCAACGCCCTGCACCACGAGCACCCCGCCAGCGGGGTCGGTGTCGTTGGCGAGCACGTCGACGAGCGCCGTGCCGCCGGTCGGCAGCAGCACCTGGTCCGTGACCGCCACGGGCCGGCGGTCGTCGTCCGGCGGGTTCTCGACATCGACCCGGACCAGTCCCATCGTCGGCTTGGGGCCGTCGGTGATCTGGTACGTCACGTCGTAGGAGCCGGGCTTGTCGCTCACGAAGCGGAACACGCCCGCCGCATAGTTGGGCGTGATCGTCGCGCCCTTGGTCTCGGCGACACTCGTCAGGCGCAGCTTGTCGCCGTTCGGGTCGTAGTCGTTCCTGAGCGGCTCCACCGTGACGGGCTCGCCGACGAGCACCTTCACGTGGTCCTGCACCGGGACCGGCGCGACGTTGCTCGCCACGACCTGGATGAGCAGCTTGCCCTGGAACGGCAGGTTGCCCGAGTCCGAGACCGTGATGTCCACGACCTTGCGGCCCGTCGTGGCGCCACCGTCGCGGAACTCGATGGTGCCGTCCGGGCGGGCCCGCACCTCGTCGAGAGGATCGGCGGTCGCAGCGCTGGAGAGGAACAGGTCGTCGCCGTCAGGGTCCTTGAAGTACGGCAGCACCTTGATGCTCGCCGTGCCTTCCTGACCCACCGTGAGCACGGGCTCACCCATCTGCTGCGGCGGGTTGTTCTCCTCGAGCGGCACCACCTTGACGGCTACCGATGAGTTGGCCTTGCCCCCGCGCCCGTCGTCCACCTCGTACTTGAAGTTCGTGGTCCCTGACGCGTCCGCCGGCACGTTGGCCTGCAGGGCCGCGCCGTCGAGCACACGGTCGACACCGACGGCGCCGTCCGGCTCGCCCATGACCGACACCGTCATCACGTCGCCGTCGGGGTCCGCGTCGTTGCCCAGCACGTTGAGCACCGTGGTGCGGCCGGGCCGCACGCCGAACGAGTCCTCCTTGGCCTTGGGCGGCCGGTTCGCCTTGTTCCGGTCGGCGACGAAGTTGTCGACCAGCTGCGGTGTGGCCTCCTCGGACTCCGTCTTCTTGCCCTCGCCGTCCTCGGGCACGACGATGTCCCAGTCGTTGACCTTCTCGAACAGGTCGGAGGCCATCCACAGGGTGCCGCCCGCGATGTCGTTCAGCACGATGACGTCGCGGTTCACGCGGTAGACCAGGCTCGTGCCGACGGCCACGCCCTCGAGCACCTGGTCGACGTCGTTGTCGGTGCCGGCGCAGTCCCGGATGACCTGGCCGGTTTCCCAGGCGCCGTAGGTGCACCCCTCGAGCTGCACGGGCGCCGACGGCGCACCCTGCGCCGCACGCGTCGTCGCGTCGCCGCCGCCGAGAGGCTGCGTGACGAGGCCGTTCGGGGTGGCCAGCACCACGTTGTCGGTCTTGGCGGACGGCTGCTGGAGCCTGCCCTCGGCGCCGTCCTCCACCTTGACCGTCTCGCCGCCCGGCAGCACGAGGTTTCCGCTCGACTGGTCGAGCACCACCGGCTCGTCGCCGACGGCGGAGACCTCGACCTTGGCGTCGGGCCCCAGCGGAAGGTTGGACTCCTTGCTCTCCCGGGGTGCGCCCTGCCCACCGGTCGGCACCGTGTAGAGCTTGGCGTCAGCCGGCACCGCGAGGAACACGGTGCCTTCCTTGCCGACCGCGAGCTTGCCGCCCTTGCCGACCTTGAGCGTCGGCTTGAGCTCCTCCTGGTCGAACCCGACAGCGCCGTCGAACGGGAGGACCCAGAGCCGGCCCTCGTCCTCGTCGTACACCGCGGTCGTGGCGCCGCCCGAGGCGACCTGTGCGCCGGGCGGCAGCTCCATCGAGCCGTCCAGGACGAGCTGGGCCGGGTTCACGGGGCTGGCGGACGAGTCGCTCGAGCTGTCCAGGAGCACCCGCTGCGCGTCCTGCTCCACGTCGAAGCTCGCCGAGCTGGCCAGCAGGACGCCGTCCAGCGCCTTCGCGTCGTAGTTGAACCGGCCGAGCTGGCCGGACGACGTCTGGGTCACCCAGACGCCGGAGTCGTTGAGCTCGACGTCGGCCGTAGCCTCGCCGTCGTAGAGGAGCGCGAAGCCCAGGAGCCCTCCGGCGAAGAGGGTTACCGCGCCGATCGACGCGGCTGACCTGCGGTTCTCGTACACGCGTGAGACAGAGCTCATGCGTCCTCCTCTTCATCACTCCAGCAAAGTTCGTTCACCCGGACGGCACACACAGGCGCAACGGAAGCACCCTACCGGGATGGTGGGTGAATCGGCCTTGATTTTCAACGGGCAGAACTACCCATAGTCCGGTCCGGATT
Source organism: Promicromonospora sp. NPDC050249 (assembly GCF_040656015.1). Classification (NCBI taxonomy): domain Bacteria; kingdom Bacillati; phylum Actinomycetota; class Actinomycetes; order Micrococcales; family Promicromonosporaceae; genus Promicromonospora; species Promicromonospora sp. NPDC050249. The sequence goes on from NZ_JBFAKY010000015.1 coordinate 77,793, forward strand.
GTACGAGTCTGTCGCGCGAGCGTCACGAAAAGTCGGGGGGCGACTCACCACGTGACGCGGGTCGAGTCGCCCCAGACGTCGGTGTCGACCCAGACCTGCGATCCTGGGCTGCCCCAGGAACAGGCGAGCTCGGCGTCAGTGTCTCCGTTCGCGTCGAGCACGAGCGGGTTGCCGAACCGGTCGTTGCGGTCACGGTTGCGGACCCCGTCGGTGAACGTCGTGGGATAGAAGTCGTCACCGTCGGCGACGCACCGCACCCTGAACCCCGCGCCGGGCGTGCCGTTGCTCACGACCACCCTGACGTAGTTCTTGCCGCTCCCGGCGCTCGCGCCCTTCTGAGCCTGCACCGTGCGGTTCGAGGCGTCGCTGCCGGTCGTGCCGGTCTTCTCGGCCCAGGCACCACATCCTGCGATGTTGCAGCTCCGGGCCTGGAGCCGGTAACTCTTGTTCGGCCCGGTCGGGACGTTGATGCGGGTGGTGGGGGACCTGCTGCCGGAGTCCTCCGCGTCGCCGGTCATGATGAACTCGGTGCCCGTCACCTCGCGCCCCCCGGTGTTGGTCGCCGCCCAGACCGAGAAGTAGCCGTCGTCGCTGCGGTCCCTCGTCCAGCCGAGCTCCGGCTTGCCCGGCACGGTGTACGGGTTCACGGCGTTCGAGCGCGGCGTCCAGTCGGAGCACGTATAGGCGTTGCACGCCCGCACGTCGAAGGTGTGGTCCCGGCCGTTGCTCAGACCGCCGAAGGTGTACGGGGAGCCCGATGTCGTCTTCTCGGTCGAGCCGTCCGCGCGTACCTCGTAGTGGGGATCGTTGCCGCGGAACTGGCTGATCTCACCCCACTCGACGCGCGCCCTGCCGTCGGTCTCCTCACCGAGCGCCGCTCTCGGGGTCCCGGGTACGAGCGGGGTGCCGTACGGCTCAAGCGCGGCGGACCGGGCGCTCGCCGGCGACCTGCCCGCCTTGTTCTGCGCGGTCACCGTGAACTCGTAGGAGGACCGCTGGTCCAGCTCCCGCAGCTGCTGCGACGTGCCGGAGACCTTCAGCGTCCGCACCTTGGTCCCGTCGCGGTAGACGTCCAGGTAGTACCGCGTGACCGGAGCACCGTTGGTCACCGGGGTGGTCCAGCGTACGGCGATCTGCCCGCCCACTGCCGCGTCCAGCCGTGAGGCCTTCGGCGCGCCCGGCTGGGCCGGAGGCGCCGCGGGCGTCTCGGGAGCAGACGCGTCGGACCACTCGGACGGGTCGGGGGCCGCGTTCCGTGCCTGTACCCGCACCGTGTAGGCCGTGCCGTTCCGCAGCCCTTCCCAGACGGTCCGGGTGCCGTCGAGGCACGTCTTCTGGATCTTGCCCGACGGCGGTGCCGGGCTGATCTCCAGGTTGACGCACTCGATGGGTGACCGGTCCGTGTACGTCCGGTTCTTCCACGACACCGTGAGCTTCTGGTCGCCGAAGCGCAGCGTCGGAGCCGTCGGCGGTTCTGGCTTCTCGTCCGGCCGCGCCTCCTCGGACGCCCTCGACTCCGTCGACGTGCCCACCTCGTTCCTCGCCGCCACGGTGAACGTGTAGACCTGTTCGTTCGTCAGGCCGGTGATCGTGCAGGTGGTCGTGGGACAGGTCGTAGCGGCGCCCCTGCTGGGACGCACGCGGTACTCGGTGATCTCCGCGCCGTTGTCCGACGGCGGGTCCCAGCTCAGCACCACCGTCCGGGACCGCACCTCCTCGACGACCGGCGGACGCGGCGTCTCCGGCACGCCGAGCACCGTCATCCGGACGGTTCCCTCGACCTCCCGGGCAGGCTCACCCGTCGCGTCGGCCACCCGGTAACGCACCACGGTCACCCCGTGGAAGCCGGCGGGCGGGGTGACCGTCACGCTGTCGCCGGACGTCTCGACGGTTCCCTGGCCGGACTCGCGCTGTGCCGATACGAGCCGCAAGGGCTCCTCGGGGAACGGGTTCACGTCGTTGTCCAGCACGTCCACCGTGGCCGGCTCGCCCTGGTGCGCATCGCGGACCTCGTCCGTGTTGGCCCGGGTGAGCGGTCGTGTCGAAGCCACCACGGTGACCGCGAGCTGCCCGGCGACCGGCGGGTGCTTCCCGTCGGTCACCGTGAGGTCGACAGTGGCCCTTGTACCCTTCGGCAGGCCGGGCTCCGCCGTCACCAGGACCGTCGTGCCCTGGACGGCGAGACTCAGCCCGTCCGCGCCGCCGTCGACCGCCACGGTGAGCGGGTCGTCGTCGGGGTCGGTGGCGAAGCGGGACAGGTCGAGCGCCGTCTCCTCACCCGCTACCGCCTCCAGCGCGGGGGTGCCGGTGATCTCCGGTGGCTCGTTCGCACCGGGCAGCACGTCGATGGGCAGCGAGAGCACGGCGGTACGGCCCTCGGGATCATCGGCGCCCTTGCCATCGGTGAGCTCGAACGTCACCGCCGCCGGACCCGAGTAGTCCTCGTACGCGGTGTAGGTGATCCCGGCCGGACCAGTGACCTCGTGGGTGCCCTCGGTCGCCGCGACCTTCGACTCGTCGGTGATCCGCGGCACCCGTCCCTCAGCGACCACCACGTACTCGGTGAGATCCAGCGGGGTCGGCTCGCCCGCGAGCACCTCCACCGGCTCCAGGTCCTCCCGCAGCCGGGGCAGCGAACCATCCCGCGGCACGCGGAGGAACGCCTTGCCCGTGAGCCCGTCCGGGTCGGTGACCTGGTAGGTGATGACCTGTGGCCGCTCCGTGAGCCGCACGGCGATCTCACCGGCCGCGGTCACCGCGGCGCCGTCCGGCCCCTGGCCGGGGACGGTGACCTCCAGGTCCGCTGCGAGCCCGTCCGGGTCCAGGTCGTTGCCCGTCACGTCGACCCGCACGGTGCTCGACGTGACGTCCTCGGGGGCGACTGCGTCGTCCCGCGCGATGGGGCGCAGCAGGGGCGCGTCCCGGACGGCCTGCACGGTGATCGCGCCCGTGGCCCGGGCCGCGAACGAGTCCTCGATGCCGTAGTAGAACGTGTGCGTCCCCTCGTCGCGGGGTGCGGTGAGGACCACCAGGTCGTCCACCACCTCGGGGTCGAGGTCGTCAGCTCCTTCGAACGACTTCGGCACCAGGCCCACCTGGTCGCCGTTCGGGTCGGAGTCGTTCGCGAGCGCCTCGACACCGACGGTCCGGCCTGGCCGCACCAGCACCTCGTCGTCCACGGCGAGCGGTGCCTGGTTGATCTGCGGTGGCCTCGCCACGCCGATACGGACCGTGCCGCCCGCCGTGGCGCCGCGGGTGTCCGTGACGGAGTAGGTGAGCCGGTCCTCCCCCGCGGCATTCGAGGACGCCGTGTACTCCAGGTAGCCGTCCACGATGTCGACGGTGCCCATGGCCGGCGGCGACGTGACCGCTTCGAGCTGGACGTGGTCTCCGTCGGGGTCGCTGCCGTCCAGCGGCAGGGCCACACGGGTGCTCGCCCCGGCCAGCACCCTGGCGGTCACGTCGGGCGGCTGAGGGGCGACGTTCTCGTCCTTGTCCACGATGGTGACCGTCACCTGCGCGGAGTCCTTCTGACCGTGCGCGTCGGTGACCTCGTAGACCAGGTGGACGGTACCGCTCTGTTCCGGCCCCGCCTTGAACCGCACCGCGTCCTCGGACACGAAGGCCTCACCCGCGTCCGGCTGCTCCATGAGGTCCCCGGCGAGGGTGAGCTCCAGCCCGTCCGGGTGGGTGTCGTTGCCCAGCACCGGCACGGTGACGACGTCGCCGGCGTGCACCGCTGCCTCGTCGGGTGAGGCCTCCGGCGGGCGCAGCGTGGTCCCGGCCGGCACGGGCACCACCCGCACCTGCCCGACGGCGGTCTCGGTACCGTTCGCGGCCGTGTACTCGATGATGACGGGATCGTCCGGGCGCTTGACCTCGCTGACCCGCAGCACGTGATGGCCCAGCACGGCGGCGGTGACCGGGGCACCGTCGGGCAGCGTCACCGACTGCACCACCAGCACGCCGCCTGCCGGGTCCGTGTCGTTGGCCAGCACGTCGACCAGGGCGGAGCCGCCGGCCGGCAGCAGCACGGTGTCCGTCACGGTGATCGGCGTGCCGGCCTGCTCGGGTGGCTCCAGCACGTCCACGCGAACCAGCCCCAGCGTGGCGTCCGGGCCGTCGCTGACCTGGTAGGCGAGGTCGTAGCTGCCCGGTTCCTGGCTCACGAAGCGGAACGAGCCGCTGGCGTAGTTCGGCGTGATGGTGGCCGGTGCCTGCTCCGCGACGTCGACCAGGCGGAGCCGGTCGCCGTTGGGGTCGGTGTCGTTGGTCAGGGGATACACGGTCACGGGCTGTCCGGCGGGAACCGCCACGTGGTCGCCGACGGCGACGGGCGGCTCCTGGGAGGCGACCACGTCGATCAGGAGCTTGCCCTTCCCCACTGCCCCGACGCTGTCGCTGACCGTGAGGTCGACGATCTTGCGGCCGGTCGCGCCGCCACCGTCGCGGAACTCGATGGTGCCGTCGGGACGGTATCGGACCTCGTCGGCGGCGTCACCGGTGCTCGCGCTCGACAGCACGAGGTCGTCGCCGTCGGGGTCGCGCCAGTACGGCAGCACCTTGATCGTCGCCTTGCCGCCCTGCGCCACCCGGAGCACCGGTTCGCCGTCGGACGCCGGCAGCTCGTTGGAGTCGGTCGGGACCACACGGACCCGCACCTGCGCGCTCGCCGTACCTTTTCGGCCATCGTCCACCTTGTACGTGAAGGTGAACGAGCCGGTGGCGTCGGAAGGGATGTGCGCCTGGAGGGCGAGGCCGTCCAGCACGCGGTGCACGGTGACGCCCGTAGCCCTGTCGGGCTGTGTCGCCACCGACACCGTCATGACATCGCCGTCAGGGTCGGTGTCGTTGCCCAGCACGTTCAGGACGGTGGTGCGCCCGGCGCGCACACCGAGGTCGTCGTCCTGCGCCTTCGGGTCCCGGTTGGGCTGGTCCCGGTCCGCCACGAACTGGTCGACCAGCTCGGGGGTCGTCGTCTCCGACTCCGCCTCCTCGCGCTCCGCCTGCTCGGGCATGGCGAGGTCCCAGTCGTCGACCATCTCGAACTCGTCCGCGGCCATCCACAGAGTGCCCGCCGAGATGTCGTTCAGCACCACGACACTGCGGTTCACCCGGTACGCGAGCTCGCCCTCCACGCCCTCCAGGTGCTCGTCCACGTCGTGGTCGGTGCCCGGGCAGTCGCGCACCACCTGGCCGGTGCCCGACCACGCACCGTACGTGCAGGTGCCCACCTGGACGGGAGCCGCCGGGACCCCGTCGGCCACGCGCGTCGTCGGCTCTCCGCCGGCGAGCGGCTGGGCGACCAGTCCCTTCGCCGTGCCCACCATGACCGACCGCTGCTCGTCCGACGGCTGCTGCAGGCGAGCCTCCGCGCCACCCCGCAGGCCCACGACCTGGCCGTCGGGCAGGACGAGCGTGGACGCGGTCCGGTCCAGCACCACCGGCTCGCCGCCCACCGCGGTGAGCTCCAGCTCGGCGTCCTCCGCGACGGGCAGCTCGCTCCCGGTGACCTCTCCCGGTGCTCCCTGCGTACCGGTGTCCACCCGGTAGAGGGTCCGGTCCCCCGGGACCGCCACGAATACCGTCCCGTCCTTCGCGACGGCGAGCGACCCGCCCGTACCGACCTCCAGGACGGGCTCGAGCTCTTCCTCGTCGAAGGACGTCACACCGTCGAACGGCAGCACCCACAGGCGTCCGCCCTCGGGATCCAGAACGGCGGTGGTGTGGCCGCCCGACGCGACCCGCGCGCCGTTCGGGACCTGTATCTCGCCACCGGACACGAGCTGGGCGGGGTCGATCGGACTCGCGGAGGAAGCGCCTTTGTCGGTCAGCAGGACCCGGTAAGCGTCCTGCTGCACGTCGAACGTCGAGGAGCCCGCGAGGAGCGTGCCGTCCAGTGCCCGCGCCTCGTAGTTGAAGCGACCGACCTTGCCCGACGCGGTCTGCGTGACCCAGACGCCGGAGTCGTTCAGGTCGAGCTCTACGGTGGCCTCACCGTCCTGCAGGAAGGCGAGGGCGGCGAGCGCGCCGACGAACAGGGTCACCAGCACCCAGGACACCACGAGACCCGGTGCCGCCCCGACCTTCGCCTCGTCCTCCGCCACCCCACCGCTCCTTCGACAGGCTGCATCCTAACCAGTTGCCGAGTGTGCGAGCGGCAGAAGGACAGCTTGTTTTCACCAGGAGAAAGCCGTCAGACCGCCCGATCCGCCAGCACCTGGGCGAACTGCTCCAGGGACTCCTTGACCGGGCCCTCCGGCAGCGGCGCCAGCTCGGCGGAGGCGGCACGCGCCCACTGGACCGCGAGCTGCCGCGTCTCCGCCAGGACGGCGTGCGCACGCAGCCGTTCCAGCGCGGCGCTCAGCGCCTCGTCGGACGAGAGGTCGCCGTCGAGCGTGGCGAGCAGGTCCCGGTCCGCGTCCGTTGCGGCGTCCGACGCGACGTGCTGGCGCAGCAGGAGCACGGGCATGGTCGGCACGTGCTCGCGCAGGTCGGTCCCGGGCGTCTTGCCGGAGGTCTCACCGGACGAGGCGACGTCGAGCACGTCGTCGGCGAGCTGGAAGGCGACGCCCACCTTCTCGCCGTACGCGCCGACGGCCTCGATCTGCTCCTTCGGCGCTCCGGCGATCATCGCGCCCAGGCGGGCCGACGCCGACAGCAGCGACGCCGTCTTGTCCGACAGCACCTGGAGGTAGTGGGCGACCTGGTCCTCGCCGTCGTCGGGGCCCATCGTCTCGTGCAGCTGGCCCAGGCACATCCGCTCGAACGTCCTGGACTGCAGGATCACGGCCTCGGGGCCGAGCTCCGCGACGCGGGCGGACGCCCGCGCGAACAGCATGTCGCCGACAAGGATCGCCACCGAGTTGCCCCACACCATGTGGGCCGACGGCGCCCCGCGCCGCATGGGCGCGGAGTCCATCACGTCGTCGTGGTACAGCGACGCGACCTGCGTCAGCTCGACCACCACCGCCGCGTCGACGACGCCCGGCGCGGCGCCGTCACCCAGCTCACCCGTGAGCAGGGTGAGCAGGGGACGGAACCGCTTGCCGCCCGCGTCGATGAGGTGCCGCGAGGCGCCGTCGGCCAGCTTGTCCGCACTGGCGACGGCCTCGAGGAGCGCGTCGTCGACCCCCGTCAGCCGCTCCGCGAGGCGGGATGCCAGCTCCGGGTCGGAGATCGGCAGGCCGAGCGCGGTCGGATCGGGCAGGTTCGACGGAGCGGCCGGAGAAGCCGACGCGGACGTGCCCGTCGTCGTCTGGGGCGGCAGCGGTGCGGAGGTCACGGCACGAACTTACTTGCCTGTTCCACCAGAGAGAGAACCGGGGACGGGAAAGCGCCGAGAATCACTGTCGCGATCGCGCACACGGCGATGGCAACGGCGGCCGGTCCACGGGACCGGACCACTGTCACCACGACGCGCTGCGCGGTCGTGACCTGGACCTTGGTCAGGGTGGCCGCCGCGGTTCCGCCCGTCACCACGCTACCGCTGGTCGAGACCTCGGCCTCGCCCGGCTCGGCTCCTGGCGCGGTCTCGACGAGCGCGACCTGCGACTCCGCGGGCTCGTCCTGAGCCCGCTGAAACACCATGACCACCAGGAGCCGCAGGTAGAACGCGACGGCGACCACCGAGGCGAGCACACCGAGGACCGCGAGCCACCACAGGCCGCCCGTCGTGGCACCGGTGAACGCGCCGAACTTGGCGATGAACCCCGCGGTGAGCGGGATGCCCGCCATCGACAGCAGGAACAGCGCGAAGGCGGCGGTGAGCCACGGGGCCTTGCGGCCGAGCCCTGCCCACTGCGTGATCTCCGTCGCCTCGCCGAGCACCACGCCGTCGTCGCCGACCGGGCCGTTGTCCTCGCCGGACCCCGGCGTGATCCGGCGCTCACGTACCAGCGTGACCACGCCGAACGCGCCGATGGTGGCGATGCCGTACGCGAGCAGGTAGAAGAGCGTGGACGACTGCACCTGCGAGTTGAAGCCCGCGATGCCCACCAGCAGAAAGCCCGCGTGGGCGATCGACGAGTAGGCGAGCAGGCGCTTGACGTCGGTCTGGACGGACCCGATGACCGTGCCCACGGCCATCGTCAGGACCGCGACCACGACGATCACGATCTGCAGCTGTCGCATGATCTGCGGGTCCACCGCCTGCACACCGATCGTGATGCGGTACAGCACCTCGACGAGCGCCGCGACGGCCGCCACCTTGGTGCACGCGGCCATGAACCCGGTGATCGGGGTGGGCGCACCGGTGTAGACGTCGGGCGTCCACGCGTGGAACGGCACGGCGCCGACCTTGAACAGCAGGCCGACCACGACGAGCAGGACACCGGCGACGAGCAGCACGCTCATGCCCTCGAGCGGCAGGCCGCCCTGCTGCACGGCCTGGGCGATCTCCAGCAGGCGCACCGTGCCGGCGAACCCGTAGATCAGCGCGACGCCGAAGATGAACAGCGCCGAGGCGAACGCGCCCAGCAGGAAGTACTTGGCCGCTGCCTCCTGCGACAGGAGGCGGCGCCAGCGTGCCGTCGCGCACAGGACGTACAGCGGGAGCGACAGCACCTCGAGCGCGATGAACATGACGATCAGGTCGTCGGTGGAGGCGAACAGCATCATGCCGCCCGTCGCGAACAGCAGGAGCGGGTAGATCTCCGTCTGCTCGAGGCCGGAGCGTCGGGCCAGGTCCTCGTACGAGGTGCCGGGCACCGCCGAGGCCGCCGGCGCGAACGCGTCCTGTCCGGTGGCCGTACGGTCGGCGACCACCAGCACACCCAGGAAGGCCAGCACGGCGATGATGCCCTGTGCGCCGAGCGCGAAGGGGGTGAGGGTCAGGCTCCCCCCGACCACCTGCACGGGCTGCACCACGATCTGGGGCCAGAGGATCGCGACGAACACGAACCCGCCGGCCAGCGCGGCGAGGGTCAGCACTATCTGGGTCACACGGCGGGCCCTGGCGGGCACGAACGCCTCGATGAGCACGCCGGCCACGCCCGCACCCAGCACCACGAGGAGCGGTGCGAGGGCGAGCCAGTCGATCTCGGGTGCCACGAACTCGGTCACTTGTCGCTCCCCATCTGCGTGGCGGCATCCGCCGGTTCGTCGACCGTCGTGAGGGCCACCGACTGCTCGGCCGGCGCGTTCACGTAGGTCAGGGCCAGGCCCGGTACAAGGCCGAGCACCAGCAGTCCGACGACGAGCGGTGCCGCGACGATGCGCTCACGCCTGCCGAGGTCGGGCAGGGCTTCGAGCCCAGCGGCCGGTGCTCCCGTGAAGATCTTCTGGTACGTCAGCAGCACGTAGACCGCTGCGAGGACCACGCCGGGGATCGCCGCGATCGCCCACGCCGCCGAGCCGTCCGGCGTCCCGTTGAACGCGCCGATCAGCACCATGATCTCGCTGACGAACGTCGCCAGGCCGGGCAGCGACAGCGTCGCGAGCCCTGCCACCAGGAACGTCCCGGCGAGCACCGGCGTGACCGACCGCAGACCGCTGTAGGCCGCGATCTTCTGCGACTTCTCCGGGTGCCGGGACACGAGGAACCCGGCCACCAGGAACAGCGCGCCGGTGGCCAGGCCGTGGTTGAGCATCATGAAGCTCGACCCGGCGGTGCCCAGCGGCGTGAAGGTGAAGATGCCCAGGATGATGAACCCGAAGTGGCTCACGGACGTCCAGCCGACCAGCCGCAGCAGGTCGGTCTGCATGATCGCCATGATCGCGCCGTAGAGCACGGAGATCACGGCGAGCGCGATCACGAACGGCGCGGCCCAGCGGGACGCCTCCGGGAACAGCGGCAGGCACAGGGTCAGCATCCCGAAGGTGCCGACCTTGTCCAGGACACAGATCAGGAGGGTCGAGGTGCCGGGGGTGGCGTTCCCCGCGACGTCGGGCAGCCAGCTGTGCACCGGCACCATCGGCGCCTTGATCGCGAAGGCGATGAAGAACCCGACGAACATCAGGCGTTCGGCGGTGGTGCCGAGGTCGACCGCGACGAGCTCGTCCACGAGGAACGCCCGGCTCGGGTCGACGCCTGCGCCGACAGCGAGGAAGTACAGCGCGATGACCGCCGCGAGCATGATGAGCCCGCCGCCCAGGCTGAACATCAGGAACTTGACGGCTGCCTTACGCCGTCCTGCACCCTGCCCGAACCCGCCGATCAGGAAGTAGGCGGGGATCAGCATGGCCTCGAACAGCACGTAGAACAGGAACACGTCACGGGCGCAGAACACCGCGACCATGAACGCCTCGAGCAGCAGCACGAGGCCGACGAACCTGCGCAGGCGCACCTCGTCCCGCCCCTGCTCCTTCCAGGCGGCGAGCAGCACCAGCGGCACGAGCACCACTGCCAGCGCGACGAGCAGCAGGCCGACACCGTCGACGGCCACGGCGTACGAGACGCCGATCTGCGGGATCCACGCGTAGGTCGCGCCGAGCTGGTGCTCGGCGGCGGCGCCCGGGTCGAAGGCGACGAACGTACCGACGAGCAGTGCCACCTCGACCAGCGAGAACACGAGCGCGATCGGCCGGGCAAGGCCGACCCCAGCGCTCGCCGGGCCCGTGCGGGAGCGGCCGAGCGCGCTGAGACCCACCAGGGCCGCGCCGACCAGCGGCCACGCGATGAGCGCGGTCAGCCAGGGAAACATCTCTCCTCCGATCACTGGGCACCACCGAGGCCCGACACGAGCCAGGCGACGGCGGCGATCACGAGGACGCCGCCCGCCATGCCCGCCGCGTACGAGCGGACGTAGCCGCTCTGCGCCTTCCGGAACACCGCGCCGAACCACGACACGGTCTGGGGCAGGACGCTCCAGCCGCGGTCGACGACGTCACGGTCACCTACCTCGACCAGGCGGGCCACCCCGTGCGCCGGCTTCAGCACCAGCGTCTCGTTGGCGGCGTCCTGGTACAGGTCCCTGCGGGCCGCCCGGGTCAGGACGGAGCCGCGCGGTGCCTCCTCCGGCACGAGGGAGACGGCGTACATCCGGAACGCCAGCAGCGCCCCGAGCACCACTACCGTCAAGGTGGCCCCGATGATCACGGGCACCGGGAGCACCGGCTCGTGGTGCTCTGCGTGCCCCACCACCGGCTCCAGCCAGGTGACGAACGTGCCGCCCATGCCGAGCACCAGGCCCAGCGCGGCCGAGCCGACACCGAGGAACACCAGGGGCCACCACATCAGCGGCGAGCCCTCGTGCGGGTGCTGGTTCTCGGTCCAGCGCGGACGGCGCCCGCCGAACGTCATGAAGAACAGACGGGTCATGTAGAACGCGGTGATCGCGGCGCCGAGCACCGCCACCGAGCCGAACACCCAGGCCCGCCACGGCTGGCCCTCGACGGGCATGAAGGCCGCCTCGATGATCCCGTCCTTCGACCAGAAGCCGGAGAACGGCGGGATACCGAGGATCGCGAGCCAGCCGAGACCCATGGTGATCCACGTGATCGGCAGGAACCGCGACAGGCCGCCGAAGCGCCGCATGTCGGTCTGGTCGTCCATGGCGTGCATCACCGAGCCGGCGCCGAGGAACAGCCCGGCCTTGAAGAAGCCGTGCGTCAGCAGGTGGAAGATCGCGAACGCGTACCCGGCCGGGCCGAGACCCGCCGCGAGCATCATGTAGCCGATCTGGGACATCGTGGAGGCGGCCAGCGCCTTCTTGATGTCGTCCTTCGCGGTACCCACCACCGCACCGAACAGCAGGGTCACCGCGCCGACGATCACCACGACGAGCTGCGCCGTCGGGGCGGCCTCCAGGATCGGCCCGGAGCGCACCATGAGGTAGACGCCTGCGGTGACCATCGTGGCGGCGTGGATGAGCGCGGACACCGGCGTCGGGCCGGCCATCGCGTCACCCAGCCAGGCCTGCAGCGGGAACTGCGCCGACTTGCCGCACGCTGCGAGCAGGAGGCACAGGCCGATCGCGGTGGCGGTGGGTTGGGAGAGCGAGCCGACGACGTCGTCGGACAGGGTGGTCCCGAAGTCCAGCGCGCCGGTGTTCGCGAAGAGCAGCGCCATGGCGGCGATGAGCCCCATGTCGCCGATCCGGTTCATGACGAACGCCTTCTTCGCCGCCACCGCGTTCTCGCGGGCGGAGGGCCGCCCCGTGTCCCAGAACCCGATGAGCAGGTAGGACGCCAGGCCCACGCCCTCCCAGCCCACGAAGAGCAGGAGGTAGGAGTCGGCGAGGACGAGCGTGAGCATCGCCGCGACGAACAGGTTCAGGTAGGCGAAGAACCGGCGCCGGTGCGGGTCGTGGTCCATGTACGCCACGGAGTAGATGTGGATGAGCGTGCCCACGAAGGTCACGAGCATCACGAAGGTCATGGACAGCGGGTCCAGCCGGATGCCGAGGTCCACGTCGAGGCCACCGGCGGACAGCCAGGTCCACAGGTGGTGGTCGACCGATCGCTCCTCGGGGGGTGTGCCGATCATGCGGAACATCAGGATGATGCCGATGACCCCGGAGGCGGCCGAGGCCAGCACCCCGAGCCAGTGGCCCCAGCGGTCGGTGGCCTTGCCACCCAGCAGGAGGATCGCCGCGCCGATCAGCGGGATGCCGACCAGCCAGGGGGCGAGCCCGATCACGTCGTTCACGTGTCTACCCTTCAGCCCTTGAGCAGGTTGACGTCGTCGACCGAGGCCGAGCGGCGGGTGCGGAATATCGTCACGATGATGGCGAGGCCCACGACGACCTCGGCCGCTGCGACGACCATGACGAAGAAGGCGAGCACCTGGCCCGTCAGGTCGCCGTGCAGCCTGGCGAAGGTGACGAACGCGAGGTTCGTCGCGTTGAGCATGAGCTCCACGCCCATGAACACGACTATCGCGTTGCGGCGCAGCAGCACGGTCGTCGCCCCGATGGCGAAGAGCACGGCGGCCAGGACCACGTAGTTGGTGATGTCCATCAGGCGTCCCTCTCCGACTCGGTGGTCGCGCTCGCCGTCGTCCCGCGGGTCGAGCCTGTCTTCTCGCGGTTCGAGCCGGTCGTGACCACCACCGCCGGGCCGTGCGGCGCCGGCCGCTCCTGCCCGCGGATCCGCAGCACACGCGACACCGACTGCGGCACCTGCTCGCCGTCCGGGCCGAGCGCCGGCGTGTCCATGGCGTTGGACCGGGCGTAGACGCCGGGCGGCGGCAGCGGGGTGAGGACCACGCCGTCGGGCAGCGCCTTGATCCGTGCCTCGGCCACCGAGGCCTGCGTCTGCTTCGGCGTGAGCCGGCGCCGGTGCGTCAGCACCAGCGCGCCGACCGCGGCGGTCACGAGCAGGACGCCCACCGCCTCCATGGCCAGCACGTAGTCGCCGAACAGGACGCGTGCCAGCGCCTGCGGGTTGGCGACCCCACCCGGGTCGCCGCCGTTCAGGCCGACGGCGGGCGGGAACGTGGCGTTCGCCACGACACCGCCGAGGATCGCCGCCAGGCCGATGCCGATGAGCAGGCCGATCCAGCGCTGGCCCCTGATCGTCTCGGTGAGCGAGTCGGACGCGTCGACGCCGACGAGCATCAGCACGAACAGGAACAGCATCATCACGGCGCCCGTGTACACCACCACCTGGACGACGCCGAGGAACGGCGCCTCCTGCGCGATGTACAGGATCGCCATGCTGACCATGACGAACACGAGGCACATCGCCGCGTGCACCGCCCGCTTCACGAACAGCAGGCCGAGGGCGGCGAGGACCATGAGGGGCGCGATCGCCCAGAAGAGGACCGTCTCGCCGCCCGAGATCTCGAGGCCGGTGGGGGTCACGCGTTCACCTCCGTGCCACGGGGCCCGCCGGTCAGGTGGGCGCCGGCGTGCGCGCCGGACGGGTCGACGGTCTCGGCGGGGTCGACTCCGGCGTCGGACCGCACGGAACCGACGGCCGCCGCACCGGCCGACTTCTCGGCGACGCCAGGGCCCTCGTCCGGACGCAGCTCGTGCTGCCTCGGTGTGGGCGCAGGGGCCTTGCCCGTCGCCGCGGCCTCCGCCGCGTCCAGCGTCGGGTCGTCGGGCCGCTGCTCGCGGACCCAGTCGACCTGCGCCGCCGTCGGGCCCAGGACGTCACCGCTGTAGTAGTTCGTGTCCGTGGTGCCCTCGACCATCGGGTGCGGCGCGGCCAGCATGCCCTCGGAGAGCGGGGCCAGGAGGTCCTGCTTCTCGAAGATCATGCCGGCGCGCGTCTTGCCCGCCAGCTCGAAGTCGTTGGTCATCGTCAGCGCGCGCGTGGGGCAGGCCTCGATGCACAGCCCGCAGAAGATACAGCGCAGGTAGTTGATCTGGTAGACGGCGCCGTACCGCTCGCCGGGGCTCATGTGGGCCCCGTGGGAGTCGTCCGCGTTGACGTCCAGGCCCGCGTTCTGCGGCAGGGCCGCGTTGGACGCGCCCTCCACGTAGATCGCGTCCGCCGGGCACGCCCACGCGCACAGCTCGCAGCCGATGCACTTCTCCAGCCCGTCGGCGTACCGGTTGAGCTGGTGCCGGCCGTGGAACCGGCGCTGGGTGGGGACCTTCTCGCGCGGGTACTGCTCAGTGACCGTGGGCTTGAACATCGACGACAGCGTCACGCCGAAGCCCGCGACGGGGGCGAACATCTCCCCGATGGGCCCCGGCTGGGGCCGCAGGGGCTGATAGTCCTGTTGCTCACTCACCGTGGACCTCCTTTCCGAACCGCTTGGACGGGGGCAGCTTCTCGCCGGGCAGCGGCGGCACCGGGAACCCGCCGGCGAAGGCGTCGACCGTCGCCTTCTCGGTGTCGGCGCCCTTGCCCGAGCCCGGTGGCGCTTCCTTCTTCTCTGGCCAGAACCACATGACCGCTATGAAGACGATGGCGCCTCCGACGATCACGGGGATGAACTGCTGGTAGGTGACGCCCTGGATGCGCTGCAGCCACTGCACGACGGCGAGCACGACCACCCAGGCGAGCGCGACCGGGATGAGGACCTTCCAGCCGAACACCATGAACTGGTCGTAGCGCAGGCGCAGCAGCGTGCCGCGCACCCACACGAAGAAGAACATGACTGCCCAGAGCTTCGCGAGGAACCAGATGACGGGCAGCCAGCCCTCGTTGAGGGCACCGCCGAGGAACGCGTCGGGCACCGGCGCGCGCCAGCCGCCCAGGAACAGCGTGACGCAGACCGCCGAGACGTTGAGCATGTTGATGTACTCCGCCAGGAAGAACCAGGCGAACTTCATCGACGAGTACTCGGTCATGTAGCCCGAGACCAGCTCGCCCTCGGCCTCGGGGAGGTCGAACGGCAGGCGGTTGGTCTCGCCGATCATCGAGATCACGTAGATCACGAACGCGGGCGCCAGCGGGATGAACCACCAGATCTGCGTCTGGCTGTCCACGATCTGCGACGTCGACATCGACCCCGCCATGATGAACACGCTCACCAGCGACAGGCCCATCGCGAGCTCGTAGCTGATCACCTGGGCCGTCGAGCGCACGGCGCCGAGCAGCGGGTAGGTCGACCCGGAGGCCCAGCCGCCCAGCACGATGCCGTAGACGCCGAGCGACGCGGCGGCCAGCACGTACAGCACCGCGACGGGGAAGTCGGTGAGCTGCGCCGGGGTGGTCCAGTCGGTCCAGAAGAAGGACACGCTCGGCCCGAACGGGATGACGGCGAACACCAGCAGCGAGCAGAACACCGAGATCATCGGCGCCAGCAGGTACACGAACCGGTCCGCCCGGGTCACGGTCATGTCCTCCTTGAGGAGGAGCTTCATGGCGTCAGCGAGCGACTGCAGCAGGCCGAACGGCCCGTGCCAGTTGGGTCCTGGGCGCACCTGCATCCGCGCGACGACCTTGCGCTCGAACCAGATGGCGAAGAGCACGCTGGTCAGCAGGAACACCACGATCAGCACGGCCTTCACGATGGAGGCCCAGATGGTCTCCTGCGAGAAGTCGGCGCTCACGCCGGGTGCGGCCGCGGCCAGTAGCACGGGGTTCATCGGGCCGTTCCTTCCGAGCGATCCGCGACGGCGGCGGCCACCGTGACGGTGACGAGGTCGCCGGCCGACGCGCCGAGCGTGTCGTGCACGCGGCACGCGGCACTGTTGAGCGGCAGCCACACGACGCCGTCGACCATCCCGTCGGTGACGACGGCGGGCACCTCGACGGCGCCGCGCTTCGTGCTGATCGCGACCCGGTCGCCGTCGGCCACACCGAAGCCCGCCGCGGTGGCGGCGGACATGCGGGCGACTGCCTGCTTGGCCGTGCCGGCGAGGAACTGCTCGCCGTCCTGGCCGCGCCCCGCGTCGAGCAGGAGCCGCCAGGTGGCGAGCACCGCCTGCCCGAAGCCGACGGCGGGCGGTGCGGCCGGTGCGCCGCCCTGGACCGTCAGACGGTCGCCGGTCCAGGCGCTGTGCTGCGTCATGGCGATGGAGAGGTGGGCCTCGGCCGGCGATGCCGCCTGCAGGTCCACACCCAGGTGCTGGGCCAGCACGTGCAGCACGCGGTGGTCGGGCAGGGCGCTCGACTCGAGCGCGGCGCCGAAGGACCGCACGCGGCCCTCCCAGTTCCAGTACGAGCCCGCACGCTCGACGGGCGGTGCGACGGGCAGCACGACGTCGGCCCGCTCGGTCACCTCCGAGGCGCGTACCTCGAGACTCACGACGAACCCGCCGCGCGCCGATGTCGCGTCGAGCGCCGCGCGTGCGGCAGCCGGGTCGGGCAGGTCGGCGAGCTCGACGCCGCCGACGATCGCGCCGCCCAGCGTGCCGTCCGCCAGCGCCGCGAGGATGCCGGCGGTGTCGCGGCCGGGGGTCTCGGGGACCTCGGCGCCCCAGGCCTCGGCGACCTGGGCGCGTGCTGCGGCGTCCGCCACCGGGCGGCCGCCCGGCAGCAGGTCGGGCAGCAGGCCGGCCTCGACGCCGCCGCGCTCACCCGCGCGGCGCGGGATCCACGCGAGCCGCGCGCCCGTCGCCTCGGCGAGGCCGACGGCAGCCGCGTACGCGCCGCGCGAGCCCGCGAGGCGTTCGCCCACGAGGATCACGGCGCCCGGCTGGGCCAGGGCACTGGTGTCGATGTCGGACGTCGGTGCGTCGGCCGGGGACAGTCCGCCGCCCAGGGTGGTCGTGAGGCTGGTCAGCCACTCGGCCTCCGTGCCGGGCGCGGCGGGCAGGAGCGTGCCGTTCAGGCGGGTCAGGCCGCGGGTGGCGTAGGGGGCGATCGAGAAGACCTTCGTCCTTGCCTTCCCCTGCGATCCCTTGCGCAGCCGCAGGAACGTGATGCCCGCTTCCTCCTCGGCCTCCAGGCCGACGAGCAGCACAGCGGGCGCCTGCTCGAGGTCGCCGAACGTGACGCCCACGCCCGACCCGGCGACGACGTGGGCAAGGAACGCGGCCTCCTCGGCGGAGTGCACGCGCGCACGCTGGTCGACGTCGTTGGTGGCCAGCGCCGTGCGGGCGAAGCGCGACCAGGCGAAGGCGTCCTCGACGGTGAGCCGGCCGCCCGGCAGCACGCCGACGCCGCCGCTCTGCCTGGCCCTGGCCAGCCCTGCGGCCGCGACCTCGAGCGCCTCCACCCAGGACGCGGGGCGGAGCTTCCCGCCCTCCCGGACGAGCGGCGTGGTGATGCGGTCGGCTGCCGACTGCCAGGTGAACGCGAAGCGGTCCTTGTCGGTGATCCACTCCTCGTTGACCACCGGGTCCTCGCCCGAGAGCCGGCGTAGCACCTGGCCGCGGCGGTGGTCGATGCGGATCGCGGAGCCGCAGGAGTCGTGCTCGGCGATGCTCTCGGTGCTGACCAGGTCGAAGGGGCGCGACCGGAAGCGGTAGCCCGCCCCGGTCAGCGCGCCCACCGGGCAGATCTGCACGGTGTTGCCGGAGTAGTAGGAGGAGAACGGCCGCCCGGAGGTGTCCGTGGTGGCCTCCCCGACCGGGCGGTCCACGGGGCCGACGGGCTCGCCCGCGAACCCGAGCACACCCTCGTCGAACCGGCCGATCTGCTGGTGCGCGCCGCGGTCCTGCAGCGCGATGAACGCGTCGCCGGCGATCTCCTCGCTGAACCGGGTGCAGCGCTGGCACAGCACGCAGCGTTCCCGGTCGAGCAGGATCTGCGTCGACAGGGCGATCGGCTTGGGGAAGGTGCGCTTGACGTCCACGAACCGTGTGTCGGTGCGGCCGTTCGACATCGCCTGGTTCTGCAGGGGGCACTCGCCGCCCTTGTCGCACACCGGGCAGTCCAGCGGGTGGTTCATGAGCAGGAGCTCCATGACCCCCTGCTGTGCCTTGTCCGCGACGGCGGAGGTGTGCTGCGTCTTGACGACCATGCCGGGCGCGACGGTCATGGTGCACGAGGCCTGCGGCTTCGGCATGGGCCGCACGTTGCCCTCGCGGTCCGGCATGGAGACCTCGACGAGGCACTGCCGGCAGGCCCCGGCGGGCGCCAGGAGCGGGTGGTCGCAGAACCGCGGGATCTGGATCCCTGCCTGCTCGGCGGCCCGGATGATCAGCGTGCCCTTCGGGACGCTGACCTCCGTGCCGTCGATGGTGAAGGTGACCAGGTCTGCCGGTACGGCCTCGGTCTTCGGGTTGTTCGTGGTGACGGTCATCGGTGACCTCCGGCGCCGGCGCCCGCGAGGGCCGCCGCTGTCCGTGTCTTGGGGGTGTAGGGGAAGAGTGCCGAGGCGCTCGGGTCGAACGGGCAGCCGTGGCCGTCGATGTGTGCCTGGTACTCCTCGCGGAACAGCTTGATGCTGGAGGTGATCGGCGAGACGGCGCCGTCGCCCAGCGCACAGAACGCCTTGCCCAGGATGTTGTCGCACAGGTCGAGCAGCAGCTCGAGGTCGCCGTCCTGGCCCTCGCCCGCCTCGATGCGGTGCAGTACCTGCTTGAGCCAGTAGGTGCCCTCACGGCACGGGGTGCACTTGCCGCACGACTCGTGCGCGTAGAAGTCGGTCCACCGGCTCGTCGCCCGGACCACGCACACCGTCTCGTCGAAGATCTGCAGCGCGCGCGTGCCGAGCATCGACCCCGCTGCGCCCACCGACTCGTAGTCGAGCGGGACGTCGAGGTGCTCGGCGGTGAAGATCGGCGTCGACGACCCGCCGGGGGTCCAGAACTTCAGCTCGTGCCCCTCGCGGACGCCGCCCGCCAGGTCGAGCAGCTCGCGCAGCGTGATGCCGAGCGGCGCCTCGTACTGGCCGGGCGTGGTGACGTGCCCCGACAGGGAGAACAGGCCGTGCCCCTGGGACTTCTCGGTGCCCATGGCGGAGAACCAGTCGGCGCCCCTCGCCACGATGGCAGGAACGGAGGCGATGGACTCCACGTTGTTCACCACCGTTGGCCGCGCGTACAGGCCGGCGACGGCGGGGAACGGCGGCTTGAGCCGCGGCTGGCCGCGCAGGCCCTCGAGCGAGTCGAGCAGCGCCGTCTCCTCGCCGCAGATGTAGGCGCCGGCCCCCGCGTGCACGGTGACGTCGAGGTTGAAGCCCGAGCCCTGGATGTTCTTGCCCAGGTAGCCCGCCTTGTACGCCTCCTCGACGGCGTTCAGCAGCCGGCGGTAGACGTGCAGCACCTCGCCGCGCACGTAGATGAACGCGTGGTCGCAGCCGATCGCGTAGCTGGTGATCGCAACGCCCTCGATCAGGTGCTGCGGGCTGGCGAGCATGAGCGGGATGTCCTTGCAGGTGCCCGGCTCGGACTCGTCGGCATTGACGACCAGGTAGCGCGGACCGCCGTCGGGCTGAGGCAGGAAGCCCCACTTCATGCCCGTGGGGAAGCCGGCGCCGCCGCGGCCACGCAGGCCCGAGTCCTTGACCGCCTGCACGATGTCCGCGGGCGCGGTCCTCAGGGCCTTCTTGAGGCCCGCGTAGCCGCCTGCGCGCTCATAGGTGGCCAGGCGCCAGGAGCGGTCCTTGTCCCACGTGTCGGTGAGTACCGGTGTCAGCGTCGCGATGGAAGTCACTTCGCGCCCTCCCCTGGCTTCTTGTCCTTGCCGACCTGGGTGTCCGACGGCGTCACGGGTTCGCGCTCGGCCGACGAGCCCGGCTCGCCGGTGATGGTCTCGCCCGGCCGGTCGGCCGTCTCGGGGGCACCGTCCGGCGCCCGCCAGTCGTTCTCGCGGGCGATCCGCAGGCCGGCAAGGGTCGGCGCGCCCGCGCCGACACCCTCGTCGGCGCGGCCGTCGTTGAACCCCGCAAGGACCCGGCTCATCTGCTTGAACGAGCACACCGACGCGGCACCGCGGGTGGGCACGACGTCCTCGCCGAGGCGCAGCCTGTCCGCGAGCGCCGTCGCCGACTCGGGCGTCTGGTTGTCGAAGAACTCCCAGTTGACCATCACGACCGGCGCGTAGTCGCAGGCCGCGTTGCACTCGACGCGTTCGAGCGTGATCGCGCCGTCGTCGGTGGTCTCGTCGTGGCCGACGCCGAGGTGCTCGCTCAGCTCGTCGAAGATGGCGTCGCCGCCCATCACCGCGCACAGCGTGTTGGTGCACACGCCCACGGTGTAGGTGCCGTTGGGGTGGCGCTTGTACTGGGTGTAGAAGGTCGCGACGGCAGAGACCTCGGCGGCCGTGATGCCGAGCATCTCGGCGCAGAACAGGATGCCGTCCCGGCTCACGTAGCCGTCGATCGACTGCACGAGGTGCAGCATCGGCAGCAGGCCCGAGCGGGGGTCCGGGTACCGCGCCATGATCGCCGTGGCGTCGGCGGTCAGCGTGGCCAGGGTCTCGGCGGAGTAGCGGGTCTTCGTCGTGGGCGTCTCTACCGGCTCTACGGTCATCGGTCCACACCTCCCAGCACGGGGTCCAGGGAGGCGACGGCGACGACGACGTCGGCCACCTGGCCGCCCTCGCACATCACGGACACGCCCTGGAGGTTGTTGAACGAGGGGTCGCGGAAGTGCGCGCGGTAGGGCCGGGTGCCGCCGTCGGACACGACGTGCACGCCGAGCTCACCGCGCGGGTGCTCCACGGTCTGCCAGGCCTGGCCGACGGGGACGCGGAAGCCCTCCGTGACCAGCTTGAAGTGGTGGATCAGGGCCTCCATGGAGGTGCCCATGATCTTCTTGATGTGCTCCAGCGAGTTGCCCTGGCCGTCGCCGCCGACGGCGAGCTGGGCGGGCCAGGCGATCTTCTTGTCGGCCACCATGACCGGCTCGCCCTCCGTGCGGTCGAGCCGCTCCAGCGCCTGCTCGACGATCTTGAGCGACTGGTAGCACTCCTCGACGCGGAGCACCACGCGGTCGTAGCAGTCGGCACCCTTCGCGGTCGGGACGTCGAAGTCGTACGTCTCGTAGCCGCAGTACGGGTTGTCCTTGCGGACGTCGTACGGCAGCCCGGTGGAGCGCAGCACGGGACCGGTGATCGCGAGCGCCATGCACCCGGTCAGGTTCAGGACGCCGACGTCGGTCAGGCGCGCCTTGAAGATCGGGTTGGCGAGCATGAGTTCGGTCAGCTGCTTGAGGTAGCCGCGCACCTTCACCAGCGCCTCGCGGGCCTGGGTGGTGAAGCCCTCCGGCGTGTCCACCGCGACCCCGCCGGGACGGATGTACGCGTGGTTCATGCGCAGGCCGGTGACCGCCTCGAACAGCCGCAGGATCTCCTCGCGGGCGGTGAACCCGACGGTCATCACGGTGGTGGCGCCCATCTCGTTGCCGCCGGTGCCGAGACAGACCAGGTGGGAGGAGATCCGGTTGAGCTCCATCATCAGGACCCGGATCACCGAGGCGCGCTCGGGCACGTCGTCCGTGATGCCGAGGAGCTTCTCCACCGCCAGGCAGTACGCGGCCTCCTGGAACAGGGGCGCCACGTAGTCCATGCGGGTGCAGAACGTGGTGCCCTGCGTCCACGTCCGGAACTCCATGTTCTTCTCGATGCCCGTGTGCAGGTAGCCGATGCCGGCGCGGGCCTCGGTGACGGTCTCGCCGTCGATCTCCAGCATCAGGCGCAGCACACCGTGCGTCGACGGGTGCTGCGGACCCATGTTGACGACGATCCGCTCCTCGCCGATCGCCTCGCGCGCGATGTCGTCCCAGTCGCCGTCGCCATAGGCCTCGAAGGCGCGGACCGTTGACGACATGTCATCGTTGCCCGCCGGCCGGGTGGCGTGCGGAGCAGCAGTGGGAGCGCTCATGAGTAGCTCCTCCTCGTGTCCGGCGGGGGCACGGTGGCCCCCTTGTACTCGACGGGGATGCCGCCGAGCGGGTAGTCCTTGCGCTGCGGGTGGCCCACCCAGTCGTCCGGCATCTCGATGCGGGTCAGGGCGGGGTGACCGTCGAAGACGATCCCGAAGAAGTCGAACGTCTCGCGCTCGTGCCAGTCGTTGGACGGGTACACGGACGTGGTCGACGGGATGTGCGGGTCGTCGTCCGGTGCGGCGACCTCGAGCCGCAGGCGGCGCGAGTGCGTGATCGAGGCCAGGTGGTAGACCGCGTGCAGCTCCCGGCCGGCGTCGTGCGGGTAGTGCACACCGCTCACGCCGAGCGACAGCTCGAACCGCAGGTCCTGGTCGTCACGCAGCGCCTGGCAGACGGCGACGACGTGCTCACGGGCCACGTTGATGGTCAGCTCCGCCTGCTGGGCGTCGGCGCTCGCGGCGCCGTGCAGGTCCACGACGACCTTCTCGATCGCCTGCTCCGGCGCCACGCCGGCGTCGGTCAGCACCTCGGTCAGGACGTCGACCACCTGGTCGAACCAGCTCCCGTACGGCCGGGCCGACGCCGCGGGCATCGCGACCGGCGTCACGAGGCCGCCGTAGCCGGACGTGTCGCCCGAGCCGTCCGCGCCGAACATGCCGCGCTTGACCTCGACGAGCTCGAGCGTGGCGGCGCCCTCCGGCGGCTGGACCGTCTCGGCCACCGCCTTCTGGTCGCCGCCGGGCGTGACGTCGCTCATCGCAGCAGACCCTTCATCTCGAAGGTCGGCGTGGCCTCCATGGCGGCCGCCTCGGCGGCCCGAGCGGCCTCGATGCGGTTCACGCCGAGCGGCGCCTTCTGGATCTGGTCGTGCAGCCCGAGGATCGCGTTGATCAGCATCTCCGGCCGCGGCGGGCAGCCGGGCAGGTAGATGTCGACGGGGACCACGTGGTCGACGCCCTGCACGATCGCGTAGTTGTTGAACATCCCGCCCGACGACGCGCACACGCCCATCGAGAGCACCCACTTGGGCTCGCTCATCTGGTCGTACACCTGGCGCACCACCGGGGCCATCTTCTGGCTCACGCGTCCCGCCACGATCATCAGGTCGGCCTGCCGCGGCGACGCACGGAAGACCTCCATGCCGAACCGCGAGAGGTCGAACCGCGACGCACCCGCCGCCATCATCTCGATGGCGCAGCAGGCCAGACCGAACGTGACCGGCCACAGCGAAGCCTTGCGCAGGTACCCGGCGAGATCCTCGATCGTCGTCAGCAGGAAACCTGACGGCGCTTCCTCGACACCCATGTCTCCTCCTTGCTGCCGGGACCCGCCCGGCGTCGCCGCACGACGCCGTCAGGCGCCGTGCATGAAGTCGTCTACTGCCTCAGACCCAGTCGAAACCCCCACGGCGCCACTCGTAGACGAACGGCACGGTGATCAGCGCCAGGAACGCCAGCATCGCCACCAGCCCGAACGTCGCGAGCGTCGTGAAGTCCACGGCCCACGGGTAGAGGAAGACGACCTCGATGTCGAAGACGATGAATGTCATCGCCACCAGGTAGTACTTGATCGGCAGCCGCCCGCCGCCCACGGCGTGCGGCGTCGGCTCGATGCCGCACTCGTACGAGTCGAGCTTGGCGCGGTTGTAACGCTTGGGACCGATGATCGCGCTCGCGGCGACACCACCGAGCGCCAGGACGGCGCCGATCGCCATGAGGATCAGGATCGGTACGTAGGGGTTCATGCTGTGCCCTTCGTGGACGACGTGCCCTTCGGATGCGTGATGCGCTGCGTGGGACCGCTCTGCGTGGGACTGCTCATGAGCGGGGGACCACCCTCGTCAGACCCGCGATGACGCGGTCGACCCAGTCGCCGCCCTGCGGTTCGTAGCAGTCGGACAGGAGCTTGAGCGTGAACTGCATGACCACCTTGCGGGGCAGCCCGTGGCGGACGCAGAGCCGCATGATCTCCGGGTGCTCGATGAGCCGCACGAACCATCGGCCCAGCGTGTAGTAGCCGCCGAGGTCGTCGCGCATGCGGTCCGCGTAGGTGCCGAGCGTGGCCTCGCGGGCCGTGTCGGTGCTCTTGTGGCGCGCCTGGCTGATCGCCTCGGCGGCGACCCGGCCGGCCTGCAGCCCGTAGGCGATGCCCTCGCCGTTGAACGGGCTCACCATGCCGGCGGAGTCGCCGGCGAGGAGCACGCCGTCCGCGTACAGGGGGCCGCGGTTGTAGCCCATGGGCAGCGCCGCGCCGCGGATCGGGCCTCGTTCGGGCTCGTGCACCAGGTCCCAGCCCTCCGGCGCGCTCTTCTCCAGCCAGGTCTCCATCAGACGCCGGTAGTCGATGCCCGCCTTCGACTGGCGCGCGGGCGTGGAGTGCACGCTGCCGAGGCCGACGTTCACCGTGCCGTCGCCGAGCGGGAAGATCCAGCCGTAGCCCGGCAGCAGGTCGCTCTTGCCCGGCTCGCCGTCCCACAGCTCGAGGTGCGACTCCATGAACGGGTCGTCATGGCGCGGGGTGCGGTAGTAGGCGCGGACGGCGGTCCCCATGGGCCGGTCGTCGCGGCGCTCCCGCCCGATCGCGAGCGAGAAGCGTGAGCTGACGCCGTCGGCGGCCACCACGACGGGGGCGCGCAGCTCCTTGACGGGGCCCTCCGCGCGGCCGCGGGCGTCGAGCGACTGGACGGTCACGCCGACCACGCGGCCGCCGTCGTCGTCCCGGAGCGGGCCGGTGACCTTGGTGCGCTGCAGGAGCTTGGCGCCACTGGCCTGGGCGTGCTGGGCCAGGGTGTGGTCCAGCGTCATCCGCGACTTGGCCATGCCGTAGCCCGGGTAGGTCGTGAGAGTGGGCCAGTCGAGCTCGTAGGAGCGGCCGCCGCCGTGGACGCGCAGGCCGCGGTTGCGGATCCAGCCGTCCTCCTCGCGGGTGGGGACGCCCATGCGGACCAGCTCGGCCACGGCACGCGGCGTCAGGCCGTCGCCGCAGATCTTGTCCCGCGGAAACTCGCCCTTTTCCAGGAGCAGGACGTCAAGACCCGCGGCTGCGCACCAGTGCGCGGTGGACGAGCCGGCCGGACCGGCGCCCACCACGATGACATCCGCGTCGTCGCGTCTTGCAGTTCGCACGTTCACCCCCGTTGGGAACCCGCAGCTGGTCGTTGCTGACCTCGCTGTGCGGGGTTCGACCGGGCTTCGTGACAAGCCCTTGTGAACCCTGTCACAACACCGACACCCTAGCCACACTTAGGGGGGATTGTGTAGGAAGGTTCCCCTTACTTTGCAGGCGGTGCCGAGGGTCGTGGGCCGACGACTCCCGCCGTGTGCGCGGCGATCGCGAGCTGCGTGCGGTTCTCCAGGTCGAGCTTGGTCAGGGCGCTCGAGATGTGCGCCTTCACCGAACCGTGCGAGAGGTACAGCCGACGGGCGATCTCGGCATTGCCGAGACCGTCCGCGACGGCACCCGCGACCTGCCGCTCGCGGTCGGTGAGAGCCGCGAGGCCGTCCTCCGCCGCCGCGCTCGTCCCTGAGCCACCCGGCCCCGTCCGGCCGGCTCCGGTGCCCCCTGGCGTGTCGGCCACGTGGTCGATCAACCGCCGCAGCACGGTGGGCGAGACGGTCGGCTCTCCGTCGGCCGCCGCACGGATCGCCCGGACGATGTCCGCCGGCGGTGTGTGCTTGAGCAGAAACCCCGACGCCCCCGCGCGCAGGGCGTCGAGGACCACGGGTTCCGTGTCGAACGTGGTCAGGACGATCACTTCGGGCTGCGGGACGTCCGGCGCCGCCCGCAGGGCACGCAGCGCGGCGACGCCGTCGAGCCGCGGCATGCGGAGGTCCAGCAGCACGACGTCGGGCTCCGCTTCCCGGACCACGTCGACCAGCCGGTCACCGTCGTCCGCGTCCCCGACCACGTCGATGCCTGGCGCTCCGGTGAGCATCAGACGCAGACCCTGCAGGACCAGCGGGTCGTCGTCCACCAGAACCAGACGGACCGGTGTCATGTCCGCTCCCTCGGCAGGTGAGCGGACAGGCGGAACTCCCCGTCGTGGACGCCGTACTCGAAGCTGCCGCCGTCCAGCCGCACCCGCTCGGCCAGGCCGATCAGCCCGGCACCCACGCCGGGAACCTCGCTGGCGGTCACTCCGACGGGCAGCGGGTTGGCCACCGCTACGCACACCTGCCCGTCCACCAGGCCCACGTCCACGGTCACGACGGCACCCACAGCGTGCTTGCGCGCATTCGTCAGCCCCTCCTGCACGGTCCGGTAGACCGTGCGCTGGACATTGTCGGGAAGGTCGGCGAGCGGCTCCAGCTCCAGCCGGGCGGTGACCCGCTGTCCGGCGCCCCGTGCCTCGTCCACCAGCCGGGAGACGTCCCGGAGCAGCGGCTGCGGAGGCTCGGGCGGGGATGTGGGCACCACCTCGGACGCAGGGCCGTTCGCCGCAGGGTCCCGCAGCACGACCAGTACCTGCCGCAGCTCCTCGACGGCCAGGTGCGCGTTCTGCCGGATCACGGCAGCGGCGGCGCGGACCTCGTCGAGCGTCGGCGGCGCGTCACCCGCCGTGCGGTACTCCAGCGCCCCGGCGTGCACGGAGAGCAACGAGACCCGGTGCGCCAGCACGTCGTGCATCTCACGGGCGATGCGCTCGCGCTCGGCCCGGCGCACGCCCTCGAGCCGGGACGCCGACTCCCGGCGCTCGCGCGCCGCGTCGGCACGCAGACCCTCCAGCACGAGACGCCGCGAGCGGGTGAGCAGCCCGAAGCTGAGCGCCAGCAGGTGCAGGAGCGAGATCACGATCAGCCACGACGTCCAGTCGACGCCCGGGACCGGGAACAGCGCGTGATACGGGATGGCGGCCGCGAGGTACGCGCCGACCAACGGCACCGACACCTTCGGACGCAGATGGGCCGCCATCCGGTAGATGACGACGACCACCGCGAACGCCGCACTCGCCGACAGCGCCGCGGGCACGAAAACCACCAGACCTACGGCCAAGGGGTGGCTGCGGCTCCACCAGAGCGCACAGCAGGTCGCGATGCCCATGGCGAAGTCCCAGGGCAGGAACCAGTCAGGTACCCCAGCGGTCCCGTCCCGCACCGGGTCCCAGTACGACGCCCAGATGAGCAGCGCGAAGGCGAACAGCAGGCAGTCGACGAGCCACTGGACCCGGCTCCGCCGGACGTGCAGCGGGCTCAGCCCGGCGAGCACGGACCGCCGTCCGCCCTCGACCGGGAGTGCCGCGCTGACCATGCGTCGAGGATAGTTACCCGCCGCCGGGCGCGGCCACGGATCGTGACAGGTCTGGCCGATCGGCCAGTCCTGCCGCACCGAGAACTGGCCGATCAGCCGATGCGCGCACCGCCATCGGGCAGCAGGCTGCAGACATGACCTCAGAACCCTCAGGCCTGGACAGCGCGCCACCGTCCGGCGCGGTTCCCGCACTCGAGCTGGACGGACTCCGACGTGAGTTCGCCGACAAGGTCGCTGTGGACAGCATCGACCTCCGGGTACCGCCCGGGTCGTTCTTCGGCCTCGTCGGCCCCAACGGCGCGGGCAAGACCACCGCCCTCTCGATGGCGGTCGGCCTGCTGCGACCGAGCGCCGGCCGGGCGCTCGTGCACGGCGTCGACGTATGGGCCGACCCGACCGAGGCCAAGCGTCTGCTCGGTGTGCTCCCCGACGGGCTCGCGCTGCCCGAGCGACTGACCGGTGGTGAGCTGCTCACGTACTGGGGGCGGTTCCGAAAGCTCCCCGCGCAGACGGTCGCGGACCGCACGGCCGAGCTGCTGCGCATCCTGGAGCTGGAGGAGGCGGAAGCGCTCGGCACGCTCGTGGGCGAGTACTCGACGGGCATGCGCAAGAAGATCGGCCTGGCGACCGCGCTGCTGCACTCGCCGCGCCTCCTGGTGCTGGACGAGCCGTACGAGGCGGTGGACCCGGTCTCCGCGCGGGTGCTCACCGCCATCCTGCGCCGGTTCACCGACTCCGGCGGCTCCGTCATCATCTCGAGCCACGTCATGAGCCTCGTCGAGCAGCTGTGCGACCGCGTGGCGATCATCGCCAGGGGCCAGGTCCTCGCCGACGGCACCCTGGACGAGGTGCGCGGCGCCGGCACCCTCGAGGACCGGTTCGTCGAGCTCGTCGGCACCACCGACCTCGCGAAGGAGGACCTGACGTGGATCGGGAGCTGATCTCGCTCAAGCTGACCACCCTGCGCCATACGGCGGTCGGCATGCGCCCGGCGGGCTGGGCGATCGGCGGCGCTCTCGTGGCAGCGACCTGGGCCGCCGCCGTGCTCGCCGGTGGGGACGGCGCCCGGCACACGATGCTCACGCTCGCCCTCCTGCTCTGGGGCGTCGGCGCGGCCATCGGCCCCGTGCTGATGAGCGGCGCCGGCACGCTGCGCCCGGCCTGGTTCGCACTGCTGCCGATCCCTCGCCGGGCGCTCGGCCGCGGGCTCCTCGTCAGCGTCTACGTGAGCATCGCCGCCGCGATCGTGCTCGCGGCACACCTCGCCGTCGGCGTGCACGCCGTCCTCCTGGACCCTGCGACGCTCGCCGTCGCCGTCCCCGGCGCCGTGCTGACCTGGGTGCTCGTGATCGCGCTGTCCCGGCTGGTCTACGGGCTGCTCGGTGCGGCGATGGGTTCACGCATCGGGATCGAGATCGCGGGGATCCAGTTCGGTCTGATGTTCGCGGCCATGTTCGCAGGCTGGATCCCGGTGAGCATCGCCGTCCAGCGCACGCCCGACCTGCTGGCTACCGGCATCACGGACAGCGCCGTGACGCGGGGTCTGGACATGAGTCCCACGTCGTGGTCGGTGCTCGCCGTCGAGCGTGCCGCGCGTGGCGACTGGGCCGGTGCCTTCGTCCTGCTCGGCGCCCTCGCGCTGTGCGGGGGTGCGGTCGTGGCGGCCACCGTCCCGCTCCTGGTTCCGTCCACCCGCCCACGCGACCAGCGACGGCGGGGCCGACGCCGGTCCGCCCGCCTGGTCGCCGGCGGCGGGTTCCTGCCCCGCACGCAGACGGGCGCCGTGATCGCCAAGGAGGTGCGTCAGTGGAGCCGCGACGGCTGGCGTCTGCTGGAGGTGCAGTCCGGTGTCTGGACGGGCATCCTCATCGGCGCTCTCGCGCTGACCAGCGATGAACTGCGGGGCATCGCGGCGTTCTCCGGCCTGATCGTCGCGTTCATGCTCGGCATCTCGGCCTGCACGATGTACGGCCAGGACGGCAGTGCGGTGTGGCTCGACGTCGTCGGGCAGGACGAGACATCGGTCCGGGCGGACGTACACGGTCGCCAGTGGGGCGCCGTGCTCACGTTCCTGCCCAAGGTGCTGGTCGTGACGGCGGCCTTCGTGGTGCTCAGCCAGGCCTGGTGGGCGGTACCCGTCCTGCTCGCGGCGACCCCCGCCCTGTTCGGGGCGGCCTCCGGCGCCGCCGTGGTCGTCGCCGCCGTGGGGGTGTCGCCCGGAGTCGACCCACGGCAGCGGGTCGGGCCCAACGACGCGGTAGGGAACATCACGTTCCACGTGTGGATAGTGATGTTGCTGATCGCGGTCGGCACCGCACCGACCGTCGGGATGATCGTCGCCTACGCGGCGGCGCCGTCCGCGTGGCTGGCGACGCTCATGGTCGCTGTCGGCCTGGGCAACGGCTTCGGCGCCGCGTGGCTGCTCGGCCGGACAGCGATCGGCTACCTGACCGATCGGCTGCCGGACCTGTTCAGCCGCATCCGGTACGGCCAGGTGTTCCGCGAGACCAGCACCTCTGGTGCGCTCGACTGGTTCGAGTCCGCCACGCTCAAGGGCGAGCAGGAGGCCAAGGCGCGCAAGCAGAAGGAGCGGGCGGACCGGGTCGCCCGCTCCGCGGCACGCTGACGAGCGACGGCGGGGGCCTCAGCCGGCCACCCGCCGTCGCCATCGGACCGTCACGCCGTCACGCCGGGCGGACCGCCCGGTGCAGCGCGACGATGCCGCCGGAGACGTTGCGGTAGGCCGCGTGCTCCCAGCCGGCCTCGAGCAGCAGGTGGGCCAGCTCGACCTGGGTGTGCCAGGTGCGGATGGACTCCGCCAGGTAGTCGTACGAGCCCTTCTCGCGGGTCACGAGGTTCGCCACCACCGGCAGCGCGCGCATCAGGTACTCCTGGTAGACCACCCGGAACGGCTTCCACGTGGGCGTGGAGAACTCGCAGATCACCACGCGGCCACCGGGCCGGACGACACGCAGCATCTCGCGCAGCGCCACGTCCGTGTCCGCCACGTTCCGCAGACCGAAGCTGATGGTCACCGCGTCGAAGGACGCGTCGGCGAACGGTAGTCGCATCGCGTCCCCCGCGACGAACGGCAGGTCCGGCCGGCGCTCCTTCCCGACCTGCAGCATGCCGATCGAGAAGTCGGACGGGACCACGAACGCGCCGTCGGCGGCAAAGGGTTCGCTGCTGGTCCCGGTGCCAGCGGCAAGGTCGAGCACCCGCTCGCCGGGCATCGCGGCGACCGCGTCGACCGTGAGACGGCGCCAGCGCCGGTCCTGGCCCAGGGAGATCAGGTCGTTCGTCAGGTCGTAGCGGGCGGCGATCCCGTCGAACATCGACGCGACCTCGGCCGGCTTCTTTTCCAGGCTTGCGCGGGACATGCCGCCATCGTTTCACGACCCCGGACGGCGCGGCGGCATCCCGGCCCGGCCGTCCGGCCACCCCGCCCTGTGTGACGTCTCCCACGGGATGTGGGGTCGATCCGTCCTCCGACCTATCCTGAGGAAGATGATCGTCTCGCCTGCCGGACGCACCCCCGGTGCACCCACCGGCTTCTCCGTGTCCGGCACCTGGGTCACCGATGCGCCGTCCCCGTCCGACGACCTGCCGCGGGGCGCCCCCGGCGGTCCCCAGCTCGTGGTCCGCACCGTCGCGGTCGACGACCTGCCCGATACGCCGACCGCGCTCGTCGACCGCCTCCCCGACACCAACGCGCTCGCCTGGGTGCGGCACGGCGACGGGCTCGTGGGCTGGGGCGAGGCGCTGCGGTTCGAGACGTTCGGCCCCGGCCGCTTCGCCGACGCCGACGACGCCTGGCGCCAGGTGCTCGACCGCGCCATCGTGCACGACGACGTGGCCCTGCCCGGGAGCGGGCTGGTCGCGTTCGGCAGCTTCGCGTTCGACGACGTCACCCCGGGCGACGAGTCCGAGGACCCCGCGCGGGCGAGCGGTGTGCTGATCGTGCCGCGCGTCGTCGTCGGCCGGAAGGGTGACCGGGCCTGGACGACCACCATCTCCCTCGTGGGCGACCGCTCAGCCCCCGTGGGTGAGGAGCTGCTGTCCGCCTACCCGCACCAGCCCGTCACCGATCCGGGCAAGGTGGTCCTGGCCGACGGCGCGGTGGGCGCGGCGGACTGGCCGGCCGTGGTCGCCGAGGGCGTGGCCCGGATCCAGACCGGTGAGCTGGAGAAGGTGGTGCTCGCGCGCGACGTCGTCGCGACGGCCGAGCACCCGGTCGACCCGCGCCACCTGCTCGGCCGGCTCGCGTCCGCGTACGACGCCTGCTGGGCGTTCAGCGTGGACGGCATGGTCGGTGCGACGCCGGAGCTCCTGGTCCGCAGCGAGAAGGGCCTGGTGGCGTCGCGCGTACTGGCGGGCACCATCAGCCGCGAGCACGGGCCCGGCTCGCCGGAGGTCCCCGCCGACGCCGACCTGCTGCACGCCGCCAAGCTCGCCCGTTCGTCGAAGGACCTGGAGGAGCACGAGTTCGCGGTGCGCTCCGTCGCGGCCGCGCTGGAACCGTTCTGCTCGTCGATGAACGTGCCGGAGGCGCCGTTCGTGCTGCACCTGCCGAACGTCATGCACCTGGCGACGGACGTGACGGGCGTGCTGACCGACCAGAGCCCGGCGTCGGGCCTACGGCCGTCGTCGCTCTCCCTGGCGGCCGCGCTGCACCCGAGCGCCGCCGTCTGCGGTACGCCGACCACTGCCGCGCGCAGCCTCATCCGGGAGATCGAGGGCCTGGACCGGGCCCGGTACGCCGGGCCGGTGGGCTGGGTGGGCGCCGACGGCGACGGCGAGTGGGGCATCGCCCTGCGGTCCGCCGAGATCTCGGCGACCGACCGGCACCACATCCGCCTGTTCGCGGGCTGCGGCATCGTCGCGGCGTCCGACCCGCAGGCGGAGCTGGCGGAGTCGGAAGCCAAGCTGGAACCGATGCGCTACGCGCTAGGCGCCCTGCCGAAGTAGGTCCGCGAGGTAGAGCGCCTGTCCGGGTCTTCCTGGTGTCACCAAGGGAGACCCGGACAGGCGCTCTACCTCGCGGACCTGCCTCAGGGGGTGCCGGCCGTCGGGCCCTCGCCGATCGGGTCGGTCTCGTCGCCCCACACCTGCTCGCGGAAGCCGTCCCACACCTGGACGTTCGAGGTCGCGCCGAGGAAACCCATCCGCGCGTCCGTGGCGGTCAGCAGGATCTCGATGAGCGAGGCGCCCTCGAGCACCTTGGTGGCCACCTCCAGGAGGTCCTGCCCGTCGGGCAGGTTCGCGTGGATCGACGACACGTACATGTGCGCGTCGCCCTCGAGCGAGACGAAGTTGGCCCGGGTGTCCGTGCCCGCCGTCGTGCCGTGGTCGTAGGCGTACGACTTGAGCCAGAAGCCGTCGACGACGACCTTGTCGGCCGAGATCTTGATGGCGTCCCGCCGCTCGCCTGCGCCCTTGACCGGCACGTTCGCCAGGCCGATGCCGTTGATGCCGGTGAGCGGGATGGTCAGGTCCCTGCTCTCCAGGTCGGCGGGGAGGGAGAAGACCGAACCGTCCTCCTTGGCCCCGCACTGCCCCGGCAGGTCGACGTTCAGGTCGTACCTGCCGCCGAAGCTCACCTTGACGCAGGTGCCGAGCTCCGTCCGCAGCGCCTCCTCGATGGTCTCCTGCGGGTCGATCTCGCCGCAGGGATCGGACGGCGCGCTGTCCCCCGCCTCGGGTGGCACCGCGCCGTCCTGCGTCGGCTCCTCGCACTCGGGCTTGTCGTCGCCCGCGCCGGTGTCGCCGTCGGCCGGGTCGCCCGACCCGGTGTCGCCGTCGCCCTGGCCGGTCCCGCCGCCCGTGACGTCGTCCACCGCGTCACCGACCGGGTCGTCGGTCCCGCCGTCGCCCGGCTCCGCGGTGCCCGGGTCGGTATCGCTCGGCGACGGGGTGGGCGTGGCCGACGGGTCCGCCGCGTCGTCGTCGCAGGCACCGAAGACCACGCACCAGAACGAGTCGTCCTGCGTGGTCTGGGCGTCCGACGTCGACGCGGGCATGCTCATGCCGCCGACCGCCATCGCGCCCGCCACCGCTACCGCTGCCGACTTCTGGGACAGGGCGCGCAGCGCCGTGCTGAGCGAGTCCGCGCGCGGGATGGCTTCCGTGTCCGGGGCGGGCTCGGCCGCCGGTCCGTCGCCCTCCGCCTTCGTGTCCCCGACCTTCGCGGCGGCCGTGGCGGCCGTGCCCGACGCAGGGGTGGGTGCGTCCTCCGCCGCGCCGTCCGCGTCCGGAGCGCCGTCCGCTGCGTCGTCCGCGGCGCGCGGCTCGGCGGTGTCTTCCGTGCCGTCGGCCTCCGTAGCTGCCTCGGCGTCCTCCTCCGGAGGCGCCCAGGACACGACGACGACGCCGCCGACCACCCCGAGCAGGAACCCCACGACCCAGCCGCCGAGGTTCACCCCGGCGATCGAGTAGACGGAGATCACCAGCGCGATCACGCCGTAGAAGATCCGGTGCACGGGCTGCGCGATCGACAGGATCCCCAGCAGTATCAGCGCGAGCGGGAGGATCGTCGCCTGGGAGCCCTCTACCCCGAACTGCAGCACGACGTTCATCCCGAGCTGGTCCAGCTTGATCGGGCCGGACAGAAGCATCTCGAGACCAGCGAGCGCTACCAGCACACCCCCGACGAACGGCCGCTGCTTGCGCCAGGGACGGAAGTCCCGGCGCCAGTCAGCAAGCTTCGTGCGAAGTCCGGGGCGGCCGGCGTCGGCCTGGCCGTCACCCGGACTCAGAAGCACTCGGTGCCGTCCGTGATCTTGAGGCTGAGGTCCGTCAGCTGGAAGACGGCGGCCTGCGTGCTCCACGACACCTGCTGGAGACCGTTGATGTCGATCGAGTCGGAGTCCATGGCGAAGTCGCCGGCGTCACCCTTCTTGGTCGTGTTGACGGTGGAGGCGTCGACGCCGATACGGATGTTCTTGAAGACCGCGGTACCCGACAGGTCGTTCATGCCGATCTGCAGGTCGGTCGCGAGGGCGGGCTTGTCCTTGGCGGTGCCCGCCGAGATGAGGAGGCCGACCTTGCCGAGCGGCGTGTCCTGCACGACCGACTGGCACAGGTTGTAGAGCTTCGCGTCCTTGATGTTCGCGATGGCTGCGGGGTGCTCCGTGCCGTCGGAGGCGGTCGCCACGCCCGCGTACTGCGAGAAGCCGGTGCCCACGAGCTGGTCGGCGCCGATCTTGAACTGGCTGCCGGAGATCGCGAACGAGACGGGCACCGCGCCCTGGGCAACCCCACCGAGCAGAAAGCTGGCGGCGATCGCGACCGGGATGACTGCCAGAGCCACGCGCCCCTTGCGCGACCCCGTGAGCTTGCTGAGCTTCATTGGTGTTCCCCTCGATGCCAATGTGAGGACGACTACGCCGTCGTCCCTTCGCGACGTTAGCGCGATTACTGACTAAGCGTCAATTGTCTGCTGAGAGCGCCGCAAAGCATGCCGGATATGCTCGAACCATGGCAACAGCCCGTCGCACCCGACTTCGTCCGGAGGAACGCCGCAACCAGCTCGTGGCACTGGGAGTGGCCACTCTTGCGGACCGTCCACTGGCCGACGTGACCGTCGAGGAGATCGCCGCCGAAGCCGGTGTCTCGACGGGTCTCGTCTACTACTACTTCGGCTCGAAGAACGGCCTGCACCACGAGATAGTGCGTCGCGCGCGCGACTCGATGCTGCACGCCTCCGAGCCCCTCGCGGAGCTTCCGCCGGCCGAGCGCCTGGTCAGCACGCTGACCCGGCTCGTAGCGTACGTACGGGAGCACGGCCCGACCTTCTACTCGCTGGTCCGTGGTGCGGCGAGCGGTGACGAAGAGGTTCGCGCGGTCATCGAGGACGCGCGGCGGGAGCAGACGGAGCGCGCCCTCGCCGTCCTCCTGGAGCTGGGAGTGCCCGAGTCCGAGCTGCTGCGCATCGCGGTCCGTTCCTGGGTGGCCCTCGCCGAGCAGGCGCTGGTCGACGGCGGCATCAACTCCGACCTCGGCGACGAGGAGCTCGTCGGCTACCTCGAGCGCAGCCTCGGCGGCGTGGTCGCCGCCGTCGTGCCCGGCGCCTCGGAGGCGCTGTTCGGGGTGCCGTCGGCACGCTGACGTCGTCGGCACCCCGGCCGGGGTGCACCCGGGGCGCTCCCGTCAGAGCGCCTTGACCATGAGCATGCAGGGGTTGTCGGCCCAGAGGTCGGGAAACTCCTCGACCGGGTGGAAACCGCAGGCGGTGTAGAAGGCGCGGGTCCGGTCGAAGTCCGGGTCGGACGCCGAAGGCCCGAACGTCTTCACGCTCAGCAGGCGCACACCCTGGGCCCTGAGGTCGTCCTCCACCCGCCGCATGAGGGTGCGCCCGATGCCCCCGCGGTGGTGCTTGCGCCGGACGGCGAGCAGGTGCACCTCCGCCGACGTCGGGTATCGCTGGTCGACGAGCAGCACGCCGAGCACGTCCTCGGACGGGATCTTGCCGCCGTCGGCCTCGATCGCGGGCGCCGGGGCTCCGGGAGGCGCGGCTTCGGGCGCGGCGACCGCCACATAGTTGGGGAACTTGGCCGCCGCCTCGACGTACTCGTGCGTGAACCGGTCGATGCCGAACCATTCCGGCAGCTCCCCGAGGATGTCGTGCGCGGCATCCGATCGGCCAAGCGTCCTGACCACGGTAAACGTCCCAGACACGCGGCCTAATTTAGACCGGACCAGCCGAGTTCACCCGCTGAACGCGAATACGCCGAAGTGGCACTCTGGCGAAGTAGAACTGGGGCGAAGTAGAACGCCGGCTCGCGTTCCACTTCGCCCCAGTTCTGCTTCGCCAGAGTTCTGTCTCGGCGGAGAGGTCAGCCCTGGTTGCCGAACCACTCCTGCATCCAGTCGGGGATGTTGTTCGGCGCGCTCTGGTCCGATCCGGAGCCCGAGTCCGGCGCCTGCTGGCCCTGCTGGCCCTGGTTCTGCTGACCCTGGTCCTGGGTCGCCGACTCCTCCTTGACCGCGAGCGTCACGGTGATCTCCTGGGTGTTGCCGTCGCGCACCACGGTCAGCACCGACTCGTCCCCGGCCACCTTCTCCCGGACGAACGCCGTGAGGGACGCCGAGCCGTTCACCGGGGCACCGTCGATCGCGACGATCACGTCGCCCTGCTGGATGCCTG
Source organism: Promicromonospora sp. NPDC050249 (assembly GCF_040656015.1). Taxonomy (NCBI): domain Bacteria; kingdom Bacillati; phylum Actinomycetota; class Actinomycetes; order Micrococcales; family Promicromonosporaceae; genus Promicromonospora; species Promicromonospora sp. NPDC050249. The sequence continues at coordinate 114,246 of NZ_JBFAKY010000015.1, forward strand.
CCTTGCCGGCCGGCGAGTCCGGCGTGACCTCGACGACGCCCGCGCCGCGCCGGGTGACGTCGTCGGCGGTGGCCGTGGCGTCCTGGAGCGAGACACCGAGGAAGGCGTGCTCGGCGGTGCCGTCGGCCTTGAGCTGGTCGCCGATCTGCGTCGCCTGGTTCGACGGGATCGCGAACCCGAGGCCGATCGATCCGGAGCCGCCCGACGACATCCCGCTCGACAGCGTGGCGATCGAGGACGTGATGCCGATGACCTCGCCCGACGCGTTGAAGAGCGGCCCGCCCGAGTTACCAGGGTTCACCGCGGCGTCGATCTGGATGGCGTTGGTGACCACCTGGTCCGACCCGTCCTCGGCGCTGGCCGTGACGGGGCGGTCCAGTGCGGACACGATGCCCGTCGTGGCGGTGTTCGCCAGACCCAGCGGGTTGCCGAGCGCCATCACGGGCTCCCCCACCACGACGTCCGACGAGTCCGCGAACTTGGCGGGCCTGAGGTCCGACGGCGGGTCGGTCAGCTGCACGACGGCGAGGTCGGTGGTCGGGTCGGTCCCGACGATGTCGGCCTCGTACACGCGGCCGTCGCTGAGCGTGACCTGCACGGTCTCCGCCCCGGCGACCACGTGGTTGTTGGTCAGGACATGGCCCTCGGAGTCCAGCACGACGCCGGATCCCTCCGCGCCACCGCCCTGGCTCTCCACCTGGATCGCGACCACCGACTCCTGCACAGCGGAGGTGACGGAGGTCCAGTCCGGGTTCTGGACCGTCGAGTTCTTCACCGGCACGTTCTGGCTGGTCGTCTGCCCCACGTCGGCCAGGGAGGCAGCGCCGCCAGAGCCGTCCGTGAGCGAGATGGCGCCCGCCGTACCCAGGCTGGCCAGCAGGGCAGCGGCCGCCGCTGCGCTGACCACGGGAACCCAGGCGCGGTTCTTCGTCGTCGTCCCGCCCGACGTCGTCACCGTTGCCGGGACCGCATAGGGGTTGACGTACCCGGAGGCCGGGCTCTGCGTGGGCGCCGGGCTCTGCGTGGGCACGGGGTGCGACGGCTGTGCGGGGTGCGAGGGCTGCGCGGCGTTCGAGGACTGCTCAGTCGCCGCGTTCTGGGCCGGTGCAGGCGCCGGTGCCGGTGCCGGCGCAGGTGCCGGTGCGGGCGCAGGCACCGGCGCGGCGGCCGGCAGCTGCTGAGTCGGCGGCGTCGCGGGCGGCAGCTGCTCTGTGGGCTGTGGCACGTGCGGCTGCTGGTCCGGCTGCGGAGTGGTGCTGTTCTCGTCGGTCATCGTGACCCTCCTTGAAGTCAGAACCAGTTGACACCCCGATCCTTGCTCCAGCCTTGGACGAGTCTGTGAGTTTGCTGCGAGTCCTCACTCCCGGACGGCGGCCACGATGCGGCGCGCCAGCTCGGTGGACTCCGTCTGGCGGTCCGCACGCGGCACCCGCACCTCGATCACCTGGATCCCGTGACTGGGCGCCTGCAGCGCGTGGCGCAGGGTCGGCACGTCCTTCACCAGCTGGTGGTCCACGCCGTACCCCGCGCACAGCTGCGCCAGGTTCGACCCGTGCGGCGTCCCGAAGACCCGCTCGAACGTGGCGTTCGCCGCGTTGCTGGTCGTGGCGAGCGCGCCGTGCTCCAGCGTCGCGAAGATCGAGCCGCCGTCGTCGTTCACCACCACTATCTCGAGGTCCACCGGGGTCTCGTCCGGTCCACGGAGCAGGCCGCCGACGTCGTGCAGGAACGTGAGATCGCCCAGGAGGGCTCGGGTCCGCAGACCACGGCGGGCGGCGGCGAGCGCGACGCCGACCGCCGTCGACACCGTGCCGTCGATACCCGCGAGCCCGCGGTTGGCAAGGACCGCCGGGCCGGGGCCGTCGAGGCCGAGCACCAGCTCCAGGTCCCGCACGGGGTTGGACGAGCCGACCACCAGGAGGTCGTCCGGCCCGAGCACGGCGGCGACCGCGCGGGCCACGGAGAGCGCGGTCGGTCCGCCGAGGACCGCCTCGTCGGAGGTCACGTCGTCGAGCACCTTGGAAGCCTGCGCCCCGGCGGCACGCCAGCGCTCCAGGAACGCGGACGGCGGCGGGGTGGACGTCTCGAACCAGGCGGGCGACACGCCCGGCAGCACCACGGCGGCGTTGCGGGCGGCGTCGGGCCATGGGCCGGCACCCGGCGCGACGACGGTGACGGTCACGTCGGGGCGGCCGAGGAGCCGCTGGATCGGCCGCGAGAGCGTCGGCCGGCCGAGGACCACCACCTGCTCGATGCTCCCGGCGAGATCCTCGGACCCGAGCAGCGCCCGGTAGGCCGCGACGGAGTTGGGCCCGCCGGTCGCGCCCGACGACGGCTCCGCGAACAGCGGCCAGCCCTGCACCTCCGCGAGCTGCCTGGCATCGGTGCCCGCGCCGTCACCCGCCACGACGACCGTGTGCGCCGGGTCGCCGGGCAGCGCGGGCGACGCGACGTGCTGCAGCATGGCGGGCACGACGAGCGGCGGGTCGGGCCTGGGGTAGCCCTCCTGCGCGGTGTCCGCGGGCAGCCCGGGCAGCGGGGCCGACGGCGTCAGCGGGTCCCGGAACGCCAGGTTGAGGTGCACGGGCCCGGGATGTCCCGACCGGAACCCGAGGGCCGCGCTGACCGCGCGCCCCGTGATGCTCCGCAGGTCGCGGAGCTCCTCCGCAGTCGCGACGCCCGGCTCGGCTTCCGGTTCCCCTGCCGCTCCCTGACCGCCCGACGGCGCCGGGACGTCCACGGCGAACCGCACCGCCGAACCGAAGATGCCCACCTGGTCGGTCGTCTGTGACGCCCCGGTACCGCGCAGCTCGTGCGGCCGGTCGGCGGTGAGCAGGATCAGCGGCAGCCCGGTGTGGCTCGCCTCCAGCACTGCCGGGTGCAGGTTCGCGACGGCGGTCCCCGACGTCGTGACCACGGCGACCGGCGCACCCTCCGCACCCTTCGACAGACCGAGCGCGAGGAATCCCGCCGCCCGCTCGTCGATCCGGACGTGCAGCGTGACGCGGCCGGCGTCGGCGGCCTCCGCCACCGCGTAGGCGAGGGGCGCGCTGCGCGAGCCTGGTGCGAGCACTACGTCAGCCACACCCCGGCTGACCAGGTCGGCAACCAGTGCGCGGGCGGCGGTGACGGCGGGCGGGATCGTCATGCGTCCTCCAGGATCCGGGTCAGTCGGTGGTACCGCGCGAGCCAGCGCTCGGCGGTCGGGTGGTCGGCCGCCGCGACCGCGAGCGCCTGCGGCGAGGGTTCGGGGCGGCGGACGGGGAGTGCGCCGTCGACCGGCAGCAGCGGCTCGGCGACGACGTCGTGCACCAGGAGCTGGGACGTCGCGAGCCCACAGGCGTAGGGCAGCTCGGGGAGGGCGGCGGCGAGGGCGACCCCGGCGGCGAGCCCCACCGAGCTCTCCAGCGCCGACGAGACGACCACCGGCAGTCCGACCTGTTCGGCGAGCTCCAGGCAGGCGCGGACGCCGCCGAGAGGCTGGACCTTGAGGACGACGATGTCGGCGGCCTCCTCGCGCACCACCCGCAGGGGGTCGGACGCGCGGCGGATGGACTCGTCGGCAGCGACGGGCACGTCCTGCTTGCGGCGCACGAGGGCCAGCTCCTCCACGGTGGCGCAGGGCTGTTCCACGTACTCGAGCCCGCCGGCCGCCCGGTCGATCTCGGCCAGGTGGGCGAGGGCATCGGAGGGGGTCCAGGCGGCGTTGGCGTCGACCCGGATGGCGCCGTCGGGCCCGAGGGCCTCCCGGACCGCCGCTACCCGTTCGACCTCGGCGGACACGGGTTCGAGCGTCCCGTCGGGCCCGCGCTGGGCGACCTTGACCTTGGCGGTGCGGCAGCCGCCGGACGCGAGGACGATCTCCCGGGCCCGTTCCGGCCCGACGGCGGGGACCGTCACGTTGACCGGCACGCTCTGCCGGACGGGTTCGGGCCAGCCGACGAAGGCCGCCTCGTGCGCGGCGCGCAGCCAGGTCGCGGACTCCGCGTCGTCGTAGTCCCAGAACGGCGACAGCTCGCCCCAGCCGGCAGGCCCGCGCAGGAGGATGCCGTCGCGTACGTCGATCCCGCGGAAGCGGGTCCGGAGGGGCGTGGACCAGACGACGGGCTCACCGATCAGCAGCACAGGGCCCAGGCTAACGACCTGCGTGCCTACTTCGTCTCGTCCGGGTGTGGCGAAATGCCGTGTTGCCCGGCTCCGCGGTCGTCGATACTCCAGGTGTGGCCCCCATGAACGATGACAGTGTTCGACGCGGCCCGGCGCCCCGGCCCTCCCTGACCGGTCTGGTCGGACGTGGCCTCGGCGGGGTTCCGCCGACGGCCCTGGTCCTGCTCGGCATCGTCAGCGTCCAGCTCGGCTCTGCGCTGGCGAAGCAGCTGTTCAGCGAGGTGGGCAGCTTCGGGACGGTGGCACTGCGATTGTTCTTCGCCGCGGTGATCCTGATGCTCCTGTGGCGACCCTCCCCGCGCATGAGTCGTCGCGCATGGATGGTGGTGGTCGCCTACGGCCTCACCCTCGGCCTGATGAACCTGTGCTTCTACCTGGCGCTGGACCGGCTCCCGCTGGGAATCGCGGTCACCATCGAGTTCCTCGGGCCGCTGACGGTGGCCCTCATCGGGTCGAGGCGCTGGCTGGACGCGCTCTGGGCGGCGCTCGCGGCAGCCGGCGTCGTCCTGCTCATGGGCGGAGGCGGCGAGGTCAACCTCATCGGCGTGTTGTTCGCCCTCGCCGCGGGGGCGTGCTGGGGCCTGTACATCGTGGTCAGCGCGGCGCTGGGCCGCCACACCACCGAAGGCAACGGCCTGGCTCTTGGCATGATCGTCGCGGCGCTGGTGGCGGTGCCCATCGGCGTGGTCGACAGCGGAGCGGCGCTCGTCCAGCCGTGGGTCCTGGCCGCAGGGCTCGGCCTGGCGCTGTTGTCGTCGGTGGTCCCGTACTCGCTGGACCTGGAGGCGCTGCGCACGATGCCGCCGCGCGTCTTCGGCATCCTGATGAGCCTCGAACCAGCCATGGCGGCCCTCATCGGCCTCGTCGTGCTCCAGGAGCTGCTGCACTGGTCGCAATGGATCGCGGTGCTGTGCGTGGTCATCGCCTCGGTGGGCGCCACACGCGGCTCGCGCCCCGAGATCCGGCCGGAGGACCTCGCAGCTACCCAGGACCTGGACCGCCGGGACTGAAGACCTGGATCGCTACGCGGTCCCGTCCACAGGCGCGTCGTCACGGTGCGCGCCGTAGTAGTCCGACTGGCGGCGCATCAGCTCGCGCATCGAGACGTCTCTGTCGATCCCGTACACGGTGCCGGGGAAGTCGAGCTCGCGCTGGATCGCCCAGATCTCGTCGTGCTTCTCCGGCGGCAGGATGGTTGCCGGGTCGCCCACCGCGACCCAGCCGATCGGTACCACCGCGCCAGGGGCCACCACCGTGTTGACCTGCACCACGCCGTGGATACGCACCTCGGCGCCCGCACCGATGACGCTGCCAGGGAACACCGCGGCGCCGGTCGCGATGAACGCCTCGTCCTCGACGGTGCTGCCGTTGACGTGGGCGTGCGGGCCGATCATCACCGCTGACCCGATCTCTGCCGGATGCCCCTTGCGCCCGCGCACGAGCGCGTTCTCCATGACCACGGTGTCCGCGCCGATGAGCACGGCGCCGTCCTCGGCGGTGAGCACCGCGCCGTGCAGGATCCTCGCGCCGGCAGCGATGCGGACGTCGCCGACGAGGGTCGCGGACGGGGCGACGTAGGCCGACGGGTCGATGGAGGGTTCGAGGCCGCGATGGCGGATGAGCATGTGAGGGTCCTCTCGTCGCGGCCACGATAGAGGCTGCCGCGCCCTGCGCGGCCCCGAACTAGGCTTGCTCGCGTGACCACGAGCACCGAACTCCCCCAACAGGTCTCCGAGACGTTCGACCCGCAGCGCTGGCGCACGGTCGCCGGCTTCGAGGACCTGACCGACCTCACGTACCACCGCGGCGTCGACCGCACCGGCCCCGAGCCGCGCGACCTGCCCGTGGTCCGCATCGCGTTCGACCGCCCCGAGGTCCGCAACGCGTTCCGCCCGCACAGCGTGGACGAGCTGTACCGGGTCATGGACCACGCGCGCATGTCCTCCGACGTCGGCACGGTGCTGCTGACCGGCAACGGCCCCTCCCCCAAGGACGGCGGCTGGGCGTTCTGCAGCGGCGGTGACCAGCGCATCCGCGGCCGGGACGGCTACCGCTACGCGGAGGGTGAGAACGCCGACTCGATCGACCCGGCCAAGGCCGGCCGCCTGCACATCCTCGAGGTGCAGCGCCTCATGCGGACCATGCCCAAGGTGGTCATCGCGGTGGTGGACGGCTGGGCCGCCGGCGGCGGGCACTCCCTGCATGTCGTCGCCGACCTCACCGTCGCCTGCCGCGAGCACGGCAAGTTCAAGCAGACCGACGCCGACGTCGGCTCGTTCGACGCCGGGTACGGCTCCGCCTACTTCGCACGCCAGATCGGACAGAAGCGCGCCCGCGAGGTCTTCTTCCTCGCCCGCGAGTACTCCGCCGAGGACGCCGAGCGCTGGGGCTCCGTCAACGAGGTCGCCGAGCACGAGGACCTGGAAGGGCTGGCGCTGGAGTACGCGAAGATCATCGCGGGCAAGTCGCCGCAGGCCATCCGGATGCTGAAGTTCGCGTTCAACGCCGCCGACGACGGCATCGCCGGCCAGCAGGTGTTCGCCGGCGAGGCGACGCGGCTCGCGTACATGACGGACGAGGCGGTCGAGGGCAAGGAGGCGTTCCTGGAGCGCCGCGACCCGGACTGGTCGGCGTTCCCGTACTACTACTGACGTACTACTCCTGACGGCGCGCGGTACGGCCGACGCCGAACCGAAAGTTCCCCCTCGTCGTCGGCGCCGAACCGCAAGGCACACGTCGTCGTCGGTCCCGAACCGCAAGGTGCACGTCCATCCGACACCGGATCGACGTGCACCTTGCGGTTCGGCCTCGAACTTGGCCCGTTTCTTGCGGTTCGGCGACGCTGTGGGCAGCGGACGACGCGCAACCTGCGGTTCGGCGGGCGGCCACACCTCACCGCGAGGCCGCGCCAGCCTCAGGGGTACGCCAGCCTCAGGGGTGCGCCGGCCCAAGAGGGTGCGCCGGCCTCAGTCGTCGTCCGGTGCACGCCCGTCCGGAGCGACCAGGACCGGCGCCGCCTCGACCCGGAACTCCTCGGCGCCCAGCACCCGCGCCAGCTCGTCGGACCCGGTGAGCACGACAACACCCGGGTAGCCCTCCAGGATGTGCTCCAGCCGGGCACGCCCCTCCTGGTCCAGGTCGCGGTCGAGGTCGGCGACCAGGAGCAGCGGCGGCTCGCCGTAGATCGCGCGGGCAAGCGCGAGCCGTGCCCGTTCGTCGGTGGTCAGCGGCTCCCCGCCGGAGCGCAGCACGGTGCGCAGCCCGTCGGGGAACCGGTCGACGGAGAGGCCGACCGCCTCGAAAGCTGCGACGGCGGTCTCCTCGTCGAGGTCGGGGCGCCGGTAGCGCAGCGCACGCCGCAGCGATCCACGCTCGAAGACCGTGCCCCTCGTGGCGAGCCCCACAAGCGCGCGACCGCGCGCCGGAGCGACGGCCCGCAGGTTCTCGCCGCCCACCCAGATCTCGTCGGCGACGCCCGGCGGGGTCGCGTCGAGCCCGACGACCCGGCGCATCAGGCGTAGCGGCGCCCCTGGGTCGTCGCCGGTCAGCCGGATCCGGGCGCCGACGTTCCCCCGCAAGGGCTCAGGGGTGAGCCCCTGGACCGCGACGTGCACCAGGCCGGGTTCGTCCGCGCCGTCCGGCACGGGGGCCGACGACGCGGCGTCGCGGACCTGGTCGTACTCGGCACGCCGGCGTGCGGCGTCGGCGAGCGCCGGGCTCAGGACCGCACAGGCGGCCAGGTAGGTCTGGCGGTACTCGACGATCCGGCCGATGTCGATGATCGGCGTCGACGCGATGCCCGCTATCGCCATGGCGGCCATCGTGACGGCGGGGTCGATGCCGCGGAGGACGCCGATGGCGGCCACGGCCAGCGTGGCCAGCATCGCCGCCACGGCGCCGCCGGCCCGGATGAGGCCGACGATCGCGGACCGGTCGACCGCCCGGTCGACGACGACGTCCGAGGCGGAGTCGATGTGGCCGAGCTCGCGGCCGGCGCCACGCGCCGCGATGATCCCCTGTGCGGCGCCTACGGTGTCGGCGATCCGCGTGGCCATGCGCCCGCGGGCCCGCCGCAGGCTGCGCGACCTCACGTACGCCGTCCGCGCCCAGGGCACCATGACCGCGGCGAGCACACCGAGCGGGAACAGGAACCCGATACCGAGGAACGGGTCGATGATGGTGAGGCCCACGACCGAGCCGAGGATCAGCGGGATCCCTGCGGCGAGTGGTCCGACGCCCTGCGACACCCAGTTGCGCACGCTGGAGAGATCGTTGGTGGTCCGGGCGACCGTGATCCCGATGTGCGTGCGGCTGCCCGGGGTGAGCTCGGCCTGGACCAGGTCACGGCGTACGTCCCGCACGTAGTCCTGGCCGAGCCGCTCGGCGGCGATCCGCTCCTCCACGCGCAGCCCGCCGAGCGCCACGGCGGCCGCGACGATGCTGACGATCACGACCGCCATGGGCCACGGGCTGCCCGCACGGAGCTGCGTGAGGGTCCACGCGCTGACCGCACCGAGCGCGGCCTGGCCGAGGCCCAGGGCGACCAGGCCGATCACCCAGCCGCGCCGTCCCCCGGTGTAGATCTTCGGGAGCTGGCCCGGCTGAGGCTCACGCGACGGCATGTCCGCCCGGGGCCTGCCCAGCGGGAGCGAGGCCTGCGGCAGCGAGCGCCACGGACGGCCGGCACAGGTCGAAGGTGGGCACGACGCCGACGTCGAGCGCGGCGCGGGCCTCCGCGGTGGCGAGCGGCGAGGCGGTGAGCACCCCGGACACCACCGACGGCTCGCAGCCCAGCGCCCGGAGCGCCGCTGTCCCGCCGCTCGCGCCGAGCGCGTCCCCGGCGGCGAACACCACGCGGCCGACCACGGAACGGAAGGCGTCGTCGGTGAGGAGGCGGCTCGTGTCGCCCTGGAAGATGCCGTCGGCGATCTCGATCAGGACGACGTCGGGGGCGCCGTGCCCGGTCGGGGACGCCAGCACGTCCGTCATGGTCGCGAACACGTCCCGGACCTCCTCGAAGGACAGGCCGAACGTGCTGGGGAAACCGAAGTCGGTGAAGTCGACCACACGAGCCGCGCCCGCGTCGGTGTAGAGGTGCGCATCGTTGCCCGCACCCGTTCCGGTCGCCTTGCCCGCGTGGACGGTGAGGCCGGCCGCGGTGAGACCGCGGGCGAGGCACGCCAGCGTCGTGGACTTGCCGGAGTTCATGGACGTGCCGACCACCGCGACGACGGGAACCCGCGCCGCGGAGCCGCCGGCCAGCGCCGCCGCACGCACCCGGTGTGGCGCGAACCTCGCCAGGTTGACCACCCGGTTGGCGCTGGAGAGCAGCCCGATCGGCTCGATCACCGTCGCGTCGTCGATCGCCGCGTGCTGGTCGACGACGCGCGACGCGAGCCCGCCGGCGGCCGCGAGGTGGCACTCACCGAGGTCCTCCGGGATGACGGCGAGGAACTGGTCGGCGGCGTAGCGCGACCCGTAGGCCACGACGATCTCGTCGCCCTCGAACAGGATCTGGCGGCGTGACTCCGGTGACTCGAGCCGCTTGTGCTGGCCGATGGTCACCACCCTGGCCAGGACGACGTCGCCGGCCCGCGGCGCCCGCGCCGGGTCGGTGATCAGGTCGAAGGCGGCGGGATCCTGCTCGATCGCGGCGGCGACGAACCGCGTCGAGTAGGCCTTCTTGGCCCGCAGCAGACGGCGGACGAGCGGTTCGGGCGAGGTGTAGCCGCGCAGGTCGGGGGTCGTGTCGAGGATGCTCATGACGGCCACGCTTTCTGGTCGAGGGACGCTGAGGTGCAACACCGTCACTCAACTCGGCCGGTATGAACCGGTCATGAGACCCGGATGAAAGGTCTCTCATCGGGCACCCGCCGGCGCCACCTGGCACAGGTCAAGGCAGGTCAGGTCACCGCACGGTCCAGCTGCCCGAACCCCTCGGGACCAGCTCGATCCAGGTGTTGCCCGGGTCGAGCTCCGCCTCCTTGCCGTCGAGGGTCTTGAGCACAATCGGCGCCTTGTGGTGCTGCTTCGACCAGCGCACCGTGACGCGGTGCCCCATGGAGACCAGCGTGCCCGTACCGCTCTGGCCCGCGAGCCGGTGCTCCGGCACCGGGGCGCCCGCCGGGTCCTTCCACTTGGTGTTGAACACCTCGGTGGACAGCACGAGCACGTTCCGCGCCGCGTGCCGCCGGCCGTCCACCGCGACCGAGCTCGCAGAACCCTCGCTGCGCAGATACCTCTTGTTCTTGCGGTCCCACGTCCACACGGTCCGCTGCACGCGGGACAGCCGGACGTCGACCACCTGCGCGGGCTTGCCCGCCCGCGGCGCCGAGCCCTTGCCCACCTCGCGCGCGTACTCGAACTGCGGGGGCGGCGGGGTCGTCCGCTTGCCGTCGGACTGCGCGATGAACGAAGAGATCCGCCCGATCACGTTGTGGGGCGCCGCCCGGGCGGGGTCCCGGCTGAAGCCGCCGTCGCCGTCGTCCATGATGATCGCCTGGGTGCCCAGCCGCTCCACCGCGGCGATGAACGGGCCCTGCCCGCCCGAGAAGGCCAGGATGCCGTCCAGCGGCGCGACGATCGCGGGGTCCATCGGCCGCACGGAGCGCACGGGTTCGACGGCGGCCGGGATGTTCGAGTGGTAGGTCGCGACGAACCGCGTGATGCCGCCCTCCACCACCTCTTCCCAGACGATGTCGGCCTCGACGAGGCCGCGCTGCGGGCGCGCCTCCACGGCGTTCTCGACCTTCACCGACACCGCCGGACGCCGCGCGACCTGCCTGGTCTCCACACCGGTGAGCGGCCACACGATCGGCTCGTCCGGTTTCGGCGGCCCGCTCCGGTCGCCCCGGACCGGGGCCTCGACGGTCGTGGTGGGCGTCGGGACCGGTTCGTCGGGGCTGCCGAGGCCGCAGCCGGCCAGCCCCAGCACTGTTGCCAGGGCCACCGCCGTGCCCCGCACGGCCACCGTCCAGCGCCTCGTCATGCGATCTCCTCCGCCAGGATTCGGCCCCCGGGCCGTACCCGGAGGCTTCCTGCGTGGCGCACACCCTACCTACACCATAGTCCGGCACCCTCGACGCACGCTTACGCTCGTGAGGTGGCCTCGACCGACCCTCTGCCCGGCGCTGTGACCGGCCCGCTGCCCGACCCTGTGCGCAGCGTCGTCCGCGCCGTCCGGGTCGCCCTCGACGGCGGCCCGGCGTACGCCCCGCAGCCCCGCCTGTCCGACGTCGGCGCGCCGCCCGGCACCGCGCTCGTGCTGCGGACCTCCGGTTCCACGGGAAACCCGCGCGAGGTGGCGCTGAGCGCCCAGGCCCTGCGGGCCTCGGCAGATGCCACGCACGAGCGGCTCGGCGGTCCCGGAAGCTGGCTGCTCGTGCTCCCGCCCACCCACGTCGCCGGGGTCCAGGTCATCACCCGGTCCCTCATGGCGGGCGGCGCGCTGTACCAGGACACGCTCGACCGCTTCACCGCCGCGGGGTTCGCGGCAGTCGCCACCGGCTTCGCCGACCGCCTGGCGCGCGGCCGTCGCGCCTACGTCTCGCTGGTCCCCACCCAGCTGCACCGCCTGGTCACAGCGGCCGACGACGGCGACAGCGCAGGGCTCGACGCCCTCGCCCGGTTCGACGCGGTGCTCGTCGGCGGTGCCGCCGCGCCGGCGCCCCTGCTCGCCGCCGCCCGGGCCGTCGGCGTCCGCGTCGTCACCACCTACGGCATGTCCGAGACGAGCGGCGGCTGTGTGTACGACGGCGTCCCGCTCGGCGGCGTGCGGGTCCGCCTGGCCGGGGCCGCCCCGGGGGCGGAGCCGGGGACGGGCATCGTCGAGCTGTCCGGCCCGATGCTCGCCGAGGGCTACGTGGGCGATCCCCAAGCCACCGCCGCGGCCTTCCGCACCGACCCGGACGGCGTCCGCTGGTTCCGCACCTCCGACCTGGGTCGCCTGGACGACGGCCGGCTCACGATCCTCGGCCGGGTGGACGACGTGATCCTCACGGGCGGCGTCAACGTCGCTCCGGCGGCCGTCGAGGACGCCATAGCCGAACACCTCGCGGGGCTCGGCACCCCTGGTGAGGCGTGCGTCGTCGGCGTGCCCGACGCCGAGTGGGGCCAGGCGGTCGTCGCCGTCGTCGCGACCGGGCCTGCCGGCCGGACGTCCACCGCCCAGGGACCGCCGGACGGTCCGGTCCCTGGCCTGGCCGACGGCGGCGATGAGCTGCTCGTCGGGCTGCGCTCCGCCGTCGGGCAGCGGCTAGGTGCCCCCGCCGCGCCGCGCCGCGTGTACGTCACGGACGCACTGCCGACCCGCGGCCCCGGCAAGACGGACCGCCGGGCGGTGCGGGACGCCGTCGTGCGGGCCGAGCGGGAGGCTGCCCGGGAACCCGTGCGACCATGACTTCGTTCCACCGCCAGGGCCTCGAACGGGCCCGGACCTGGTACGTCGAACCTGGTGAACACGGACCTCGTTGTCCACAGATGCTGGTCACACCTCACGAACGAAGGACACGCTGATGGCGACTGCCGCCGAGTGGATCTCCGGGGCCCGGCCCCGCACGCTGCCGGCGGCGGCGGCACCGGTCATGGTGGGTACCGGCGCGGCCGCGCAGGTGGACGCCTCCGCGTGGCTGCCCGCGTTGCTCGCGCTGGGGGTCGCCCTGGCCCTGCAGGTCGGCGTCAACTACGCCAACGACTACTCCGACGGCGTCCGCGGGACCGACCTCGACCGGGTGGGGCCCATGCGGCTCACGGCCTCCGGCGCCGCGGCCCCCGGCACCGTGAAGCGCGCCGCCTTCGCCTCGTTCGGCGTCGCCGGCCTGCTCGGCCTGGCACTGAGCGCGGTCTCGGGCCACTGGTGGCTGCTCGCGGTCGGCGCGGTGTGCGTGGCCGCGGCCTGGTACTACACGGGCGGCAAGAAGCCGTACGGGTACCGGGGACTCGGCGAGATCGCCGTGTTCGTCTTCTTCGGCCTGGTCGCGGTGCTCGGCACCACGTACACGCAGGCCGACCGCATCACCTGGCCGGCGGTGCTCGGCGCGGTCGGGGTGGGCCTCATCGCGTGTGCGCTGCTCATGGTCAACAACCTGCGCGACATCCCGACGGACGTGCTGGCCGGCAAGCGGACCCTGGCCGTGCGGCTCGGCGACCACAAGGCCCGCCGGGCGTACGTGGCGATGCTGTGGATACCGGTGCTGCTCGGTGTGGTGTGCGCGTTCTGGGCGCCGTGGTCGCTCGTCGTGCTGCTGCTGTTCGGGCCGGCCATCCTGCTGACCCTCCCGGTGCTCGCCGGGGCCCGCGGCAAGCTGCTGATCCCGGTCCTGGCCGGTACCGGCCTGTACGAGCTGGGCTACGGCCTGCTGCTCTGGCTCGGCCTGTCGATCTGACCCTTCACGGGACGGACGGGTCGGACGGACGGGTCAGTCGGCCTGCAGCTTCTTGTCGACCTCTGCGTCCTCGTGGGCCGCGTCGGCGTCGGCCTTCGGGAAGACCGCGCGCTCGGCGGCACGGCGGTCCGTCCGTGCGGCGATCCACCGCGTCGCGGCGTCGCGCGGCTTCGTCAAGGTCAGGTACGAGAGCGCCAGCGCCACCACTACCGCCACCGTCGGGAGCAGCCAGCCCCGCAGACCGACCAGGTAGAGCAGGCCGAGGGTCGCGCCGAACAGCGCGAGGCGGAGCAGCGTGTAGGTCAGGAGAGGCACCCTCCCATCGTAAGGCGGGCCCTGGTCACACCCGGCCACGAAATCACCCGCTCGGCCGGGCGCCGCCGGCACGCGTCCCGTTAGGCTCCAGCCCATGCCCAAGCTCGTCTTCTTCCTCCTGTACCTCGCGCTCGTCGTCTACGCGCTGGTCGACGTCATCCAGTCGGAGGAAGAAGACCTCGGCGGTATCCAGAAGGGCTTCTGGATAGTCGCCATCGTGTTCCTACCGCTGGCGGGCTCCATCGCGTGGCTGGTGGTGAGCAACACCGCACGACGCCGCCGGAGGAGCTCCGGCCAGCAGGTCACCGGGTTCCCGGCCGGCCAGCCGGAGCCCGCCCGGTACGAGCGCCGCGTGCGCTCCTGGGAGCAGGACACAGCGCCCCTCGCGCCCGAGGACGACCCCGAGTTCATCTGGCTGATGGAACAGGCCAAGCGCAAGCGGGAGCGCGAGGCCCGCGAGGGAACCGGTCGCACCGGCGACGCCGCGCCCACGGACGCGCCCACCGACGCGGACGCGGACGGGCGGCAACGCGGCGAAGGTCACGTCGAGGGCTGACCCATCCCCGCCGTCCCGCCGTAGGCTGGGGGGATGCGAAACATCCTCCTGATCCTGGTCGTCGTCGGACTCGCGGCGTACGCCCTGGCCGACGTCTGGGGCTCTGACGAGGACGAACGCCGCGGGCTGCCCCGCTGGCTCTGGGTGCTCCTGATCGTGCTCCTGCCCCTGCTGGGCGCGATCTCCTGGATAGTCGTGCGCGTCGCGGCCCGCCGGTCGGGTGCGGGCCCTTCGGCGCCCGGCGGCGGTCCGAACGGTGGCGGCAGCCGTCCGACGCCGTCCCCGCGGGCACCCGGCCCGCGCCGTCCCGCCGCCCCCGTCGCCCCTGACGACGACCCCGAGTTCCTCTGGCGCCTCGAGCAGGAGAAGCGCAAGCGGGAGCGGGAGGCGCGCGGGACCCGCGACGCCAAGGGCGACGACGCCGAGAACGGCTCGGCCCACACCGACTGACCCGACCGCCGTCCTGACGCCGAAGTAGAGCGGGCGTCCGGACACTCGCTCTATCTCGCGACCAGTCGATGGCCGAGACAGAGCGTGTGTCCGGACGCCCGCTCTACTTCGCGGAGCCCTACAGGCCCGAGTACGAGTGCTTCCCGTTGAAGACCAGGTTCACGCCGGTGAAGTTGAACAGCACGCACGCGTAGCCGGCCACGACGAACCAGGCCGCGCGGGTTCCGGACCAGCCGCGCGTCGTGCGCGCGTGCAGGTAGGCCGCGTAGACCACCCACACGATGAAGCTCCAGACCTCCTTGGGGTCCCAGCCCCAGTAGCGGCCCCAGGCGTCCTCGGCCCAGATGGCGCCGCCGATGAGCGTGAAGGTCCAGAGCACGAACGCCACCGAGTTGAGCCGGAACGAGAGCGACTCAAGGGCCGACGGCGCCGGCGTGTGGTCGAGCCAGCCCCAGTGCCGGCTACCGAGCAGCACCGAGCCGTTGTCCCGGCCGTCCCGCAGGAGCTGCAGCACCGACGTCACGAACGCGACGGTGAAGATGCCCGTCGCGCAGATGGCGACGCCGACGTGGATCACGAGCCAGTACTTCTGCAGCGCGGGCTGCACGCCCATCGCCGCGACGAAGAACTGCTGCTGCGCCAGCACGAGGAACAGGACGCCGAGCCCGCTCACGAAGGCGCCGAGGAACCGCACGTCGCGCCGGACGTTGACCCCGGCGAACACCGCGACGGCGACGAAGGTGCCGACCAGCGTGAACTCGTACATGTTGGCCCACGGCGCGCGGCCGGCGGCGATCCCGCGCAGGACGATCGCGGCGAGCAGCATCGCCGCCGCGAGCCAGGTCACCGACATGCCGACCTGGGCGAGCCTGCGGTTCACCGGCCCGCGATCCTCGGCGGCGGTGTCAGGTCCGTACGGCGAGACCACCTCGGAACCGGCGTCGGCGACCGCGACCTTCTCCCGGCTCCTGGCCGCGTCCCGCGCGTCGACCTTGGCGCCCGACAGGCGCGACAGGTCCACGGCGAACGCGACGAGCGCGACGGCGAGGGCCGTCGCCGCGCCCCAGACGAGCAGCACACTGAGGTTTGCCAGCTCCATGTTCAGTCCTTTTCCGATCCGGTCTCGACACGCGGTTCCTGAGCCTGTCGAGGTGCGTCCAGCGAGGTCTCGGCAGGTGATGCCGCGGCGGGCTCGGCCACCCCTGGCACCGCGGCCAGCGCGCGGTCGACCTCGGCCTGCAGGCCGGCGTCGTCCCCGCGGGCAAGCCCCGCGACCTCGACCACGGTAGCCCCATCCTGGGCGACGTACGCCCGCGCCCAGACCCGCCGTCGGGGCGTGAAGAGCGAGACGGTGAGCCCACCGAGCGCGAGCAGGGCGAACACGAGCACGAACCCGAGTGACGGGTCGTGCCGAAGGTCGAGCGCCACGTAGCGGGGCAGCTCGTCGCCGAGGGTCAGGGTGCCGAGCCCGTCCGGCAGGTCGACGGTCTGGCCGGGCCGGGCCAGCACCTTGACCCGCTCCCCGTTCTCGTCGAGAGCGGGGGTGAGCGACGCCGTGTCGAGCTCGTACACGTTCTGCGGGGAGCCGTCGTCCAGCCCCAGGTCGCCCGTGTACACCTCGAGCACGAGCAGCGGGTCGACGGGCTGCGGGAACGCCGAGCGGGCGGACCCGTCCGGATCGACCTCGGCGGTCGGCAGGAAGTAGCCCACGAGCCCGATCTGGTCGAGCCCGGGGGCGACGTCCGGCACCTTCACCACGCCGCGGGACGTGTACATGGTGTCCTGCGGGATGAACGTCACGCGGCCCGCGAAGGCGACCTCGCCCTCGGCGTCGCGCACCGTGATGTCCGGCGCGAAGCCGTTGCCCTGCAGGTAGATCTTGGCCCCGTCGACGACGAGCGGGTGGTTGACCTTCACGGTCTCCGGCCGCTGCTCGCCGGAGGGCTCGGTCACCGTCACGTGCGCCGTGAAGTCACGCGCCTGCGCGAAGGCCACAGTGTCGCTCGCGAACTCCGACTCGAACCGGTCGAGCGTCATGGAGAACGGCACCAGCGACTCCGGCCGGAACCAGGCGCCCTTCTCGAAGGTGTCGTAGTCGACGACGGCGTTCGCGAACCCGCGGCCCTCGGTGACTATCGCCTGGCCGCGGTAGTGCAGCAGCTGGCCCGTCGCCACCGACACGAGCAGCCCGACCAGGGCCAGGTGGAAGATCAGGTTCCCGGTCTCGCGCAGGTAGCCGCGCTCGGCGCTCACGGTGGCCGACGCCGGTCGCGCAGCGCCGCGGGCGGCCTCCTCACCACGGTCCACACGGAACGTGGGCAGCCAGGAGATCGTGCCGCGCAGCCGGGCGGCGACGGCGTCGGCGGCCTCCTCCGGGGAGACGGTGGTGGTCCCGGAGGCCTTGGCCGGGAACCGGCTGAACCGGGACGGCACGCGCGGCGGGCGGCCGCGCAGCGCGCGGTAGTGCGCCATCGACCGCGGCAGGATGCAGCCCACCAGCGAGACGAACAGCAGGATGTAGATCGCGGAGAACCAGACCGACGAGTAGACGTCGAAGAACCCGGCCTTGTCGAGCCACTCCCCCGCCGTCGGATGGTCGGCGAGGTACTCGATGACGCCTGCCGCGTTCTGGTTGCGCTGCGGGAGCACCGACCCCGGCACCGCCGCGACGGCGAGCAGCATGAGCAGCATGAGCGCCACGCGCATCGACGTGAGCTGGCGCCACATCCAGCGCAGCGTGCCCACCAGGCCCAGCGCGGGCGCGGTGGGCCGGCTCGGCTTCTGCCCCTGCTCGCCGGACGCCGGCCCGCCCTCGGCCGGTCCACCCCGCGCGGGCTCGCCCTGCGTGAACTCGTCCGCGATCCCCTCGGGAACGTAGGTGCCGTCCCCACCCGTACGCCTGGCCATCAGATCACCGTCTCGAATCCGCCGATCCAGAGCTGCATGGCGCCGGTGAGGCGCGTCCACAGCCCCGTGACCAGCAGCAGCCCGACCAGCACCAGCAGCCCGCCGCCGAGCCGCAGCGCCGCGAGGCGGTGCCGGCGCAGGAAGTCCATCATGCGCTCCGAGCTCCCCAGCCCGAGGGCGACCAGCAGGAACGGCACGCCAAGGCCTATGCAGTACGCGACGCCGAGCAGCGCGCCGCGGCCCGCCGATGCCTCGTCGATCGCGAGCACCTGCACGGCACCGAGGGTGGGGCCGATGCAGGGCGTCCAGCCCAGGCCGAACACGACGCCGAGCAACGGCGCACCCCAGAGGCCGGCGCGCGGTGTCACGTGGAACCGGGCCTCGCGCTGCAGGAACGGGACGGCGCCGAGGAAGCCGAGGCCGAGCAGGACGACCACCGCGCCGAGCACGCGGGTGATGACGTCCTCCCAGCGCACCAGGTAGCTGCCGAGGCCGCCGAACGCCGCGCCGAACGAGACGAACACGACGGTGAAACCGAGCACGAACAGGGCCACGCCGCCGACGACGCGGGAGCGGGCCGGCTTGACGCGCGTGGTCACGGCCCCGCCGGTCCCGCCGGACTCGGCGGTCGCGTTCATCGAGGCGGCGGCCATGCCGCTCACGTAGCCGAGGTACCCGGGCACGAGCGGCAGCACGCACGGCGAGGCGAACGACACGAGGCCCGCCAGCATCGCCACGGGCACCGCCAGCAGCAGCGAACCGCTGAACGCGGTGACCGCGAGCCCGTCGCCAACGGCGGTCGCGGCGGCGCTGACAGGGCTGCCGAGGAGCATCAGGCGGCCTCCGCCAGGACGTCGTCGATCAGCGCCTCGAGCGTCGAGCCCTCGGCCTGGCCGACGACCCGCGCGGCCACGTAGCCCTCCTGGTCCAGGATCACGGTGGACGGCACGGCCTGCAGCGGCACGACGCCGGACAGGCCCGCGATCACGGCACCGCTGCGGTCCTCGACACTCGGGTAGGGCACCTCGAAGGTGCGCTGGAACGCCTGGGCGGCACCGGCGTCGTCCTCCGTGTTGATGCCGAGGAACTGCACGCCCTCCTTCGAGGAGGCGAGGTCCACGAGGTCGGGCGCCTCGGCGCGGCACGGGGCGCATGAGGCATACCAGGTGTTCACGACCACGACGGAGCCCGCCCAGTCGGCGGTGTCGACGTCCTTGCCCTCGAAATCGGTGCCCTCGATGGCGACGGGACCCTTGCGGTCCCCGACGTCGTACGTCTGCACCGACCCGTCCCCGGACACGTACCCCTGCCCGACGACGTCGTTCGCGCCGGACTCCTCGGGCGAGCACCCGGCGAGGGCGGCCACCAGGCCGATGACTATGCCGACCGCCACTATCCACTGCACGACCCTGAAGGTCTTTCCCCGCATCACGCTCCGGCGACCTTGCTCGCGCCGTCGTAGAGCTCCGCGGCGGGCTCCGTGTAGTGCAGGCCCACGAACCGGTCGTCCTCGAAGTGCAGGGACGTGAGCGAGGCCAGGTTGCACTGGCGGTGGCGCGGGTCGTGCCAGAGCTGGCCGCCCTCGAACGACCGGCGGGTGAGCCATACGGGAAGCTGGTGGCTGACCAGCACGATCTCGTGGCCCTCCGCCGCCAGGCGCGCGTCCTCGACGGCGCTGCGCATGCGCTCGACCTGCTGCGTGTAGGGCTCGCCCCAGGACGGGCGGAACGGGTTCCACATGTACGGCCAGTTGCGCGGGCTCTTGAGCGCACCCCCGCCGTCGCCGACGGGCAGACCCTGGAACCGGTTGCCTGCCTCGATGATGCGGTCGTCCGTTGCGAGCTCCAGCCCGAACCCCTGCGCGACGGGAGCGGCGGTCTCCTGTGCGCGCTGCAGCGGGGAGGACACCACCCGGATCACGTCGTGACCGGTGCTGGTGAGGTGGTCGGCGACGATCTTCGCCATCGCCTGGCCACGGTCGGAGAGGCGGTAGCCGGGCAGCCGCCCGTACAGGACACCGTCGGGGTTGTACACCTCGCCGTGACGCAGCAGGTGAACCGTCGTGGAAACCATGGCGCCCAGTCTCGCACCCGACCCTGGGTGCCGGTGACCTCGGGAGTGTGGATTACGTCATCCCCGCGCCCGGCCGGGTCAGTCGCAGTGAGCCGTCAGGCCCTCCTCGGTACCGCCGGAGAGCTTCGAGGACTCGGCCACCTTGGCCATGATGCGGCCCAGCGTCGCGAACTCCTCGGGCTCCAGCGCATCGACCATGATGCGGCGCACCGCGGCGACGTGGCCGGGCGCCGCCACCTCGAGGGCCGCACGGCCGGCGTCGGTCATCGTGCAGTTCACACCGCGCCGGTCGCCCTCGGCGGCGCGGCGCTCGACCAGCCCGCGCGACTCCATCCGCGCGACCGTGTGCGTGAGCCGGCTGCGCGACAGCACGAGGCCGTCGGCGAGCGTCGACATCCGCATGGTGAGCTCCGGCGCCTCCGAGAGCTGCACCAGCAGGCTGTACTCGCCGAGGGAGAGGTCGAGGGTGCGGTCGTGGACCGCACCGAGCGCCTCGACGAAGCGTGCGGTGCCTTCGAGGTAGTGCCGCCAGGAGCCTTGCTGCTCCTCGGTCAGCCACAGGTCCTGCTGCTCGACCGTCTGCACCGCCATCTCGCCACCGCCTTCGTGCTGACTCGGACACCCTGGGAATACGTTACGGGACCCGCTATGTTGGACCTCATCGCGGGTAGTTGATCTCTAAACTATCCACCCACATCGCCGCACCAACAAGGAGTCCTCACTCATGGCCACCCCGCTTCCCGCCGGACTCACCACCGGCACCTACGACATCGACGCGTCCCACACCTCTGCGGCCTTCTCGGTCCGCCACGCGGGCATCGCCAAGGTGCGCGGCACCATCGCCGTCTCCTCCGGCACCATCACGGTCGGCGAGGACCTCGAGTCGTCGAGCGTCACCGCCGAGCTGGACGCACAGTCGGTCAACACGGGCGACGCCGGTCGTGACGGCCACCTGAAGAGCGCCGACTTCTGGCACGCCGACGAGAACCCCGCCTGGACCTTCTCGTCCACCGCCATCCGCCCCGAGGGCGACGCCTACATCATCTCGGGCGACCTGACCATCAACGGTGTCACCAAGGGCGTCGAGCTGGAGACCGAGTTCACCGGCACCGCCAAGGACCCGTTCGGCAACAACCGCGCCGGTTTCGAGGCCGCCCTCGAGATCAACCGCAAGGAGTTCGGCCTGACCTGGAACGCCTCGCTGGAGACCGGCGGCTTCCTGGTGGGCGACAAGGTGAAGATCACCCTGGACGTCAGCGCGATCGCCAAGGGCTGATCTCGCTCGGACATCTCGCTCAGACATAGCCCGTGCCGGCGACGGCACGGGCTATGTCTTTGATGTCGGCGGGCCGCACCCGACAGCACCCACCCACGATCCGCGCACCGTCAGCGACCCACTGTCGCGCCTGCTGACCCGGCTGCGCGGACCGCTCGGGCGAACCCGCCCAGCTGCGCCGCCCGGCATCCCAGCTCTCGCCGCTGTTCGGGTAGGCGATCACCGGCTTCCCGGTCACGGCACCTGCCGTGCCGACCGCCGCCGACACGTCGGACGGCGCACAGCAGTTGACCCCCACCGCCACGACCTCCGGCACGTCCCGGGCGATGGCGAACGCCTCGGCCAGCGGCTGCCCGGCGCGGGTGCGGTCGCCGTCGATGCTGTACGTCAGCCACACGGGGATGCCCATCCCGGAGATCACCGTCATCAGCGCTTCCGCCTCGTCCAGGTCCGGGATCGTCTCGAGCGCCAGCACGTCCGGTCCGGCATCGGCCAGCACTTCGAGCCGACGGCGGTGCCAGGCCGCCAGCTCGGCCACGCTCAGCCCGTACCGGCCCCGGTACTCCGATCCGTCGGCGAGCGCCGCGCCGTAGGGGCCCACCGAAGCCGCCACCCAGCGCTCGCGCCCGTCGTCGGCCACTTCGTCGCGGGCGGCCCGGGCGAGCTCGACGCTGTGCCGCAGCAGCCGCTCGGCGTCGTCCCGGCCGATCCCGCGTGCCTCGAAGCCGTCGAACGACGCCTGGTAGCTCGCCGTCGTCGCGATCACGGCCCCGGCGCGGAAGAACGCCAGGTGGGCGGCCTTGATCTCGTCGGGGGCGTCCGTCAGCAGCCGCGCCGACCACAGGTCGTCCGAGAGGTCGTTCCCGCGCGCTTCGAGCTCGGTCGCCAGACCGCCGTCCGTGACCAGGACCTTGTCGTCGTGTTCGAGGAATCCCACGAGGCGACCCTAAGGGTGCACGATCAACCACGTGGCGACCGCCGGCCGCACGCCCGCGTTCCGGATCCGGTGCGGCACCGAGCACGGATAGCTGATGGAGTCGCCGGCCGCCAGCACCACCTCGTCGTCGGCCAGCTCGACGGTGAGCTCGCCCGCCACGACGTTGCCGATCTCGTAGCCCTCGTGCTTGAACGGCTCGACGTCACCGAGCGTGGCCGTGGCACCGGGCGGGTAGACCGACTCGAAGAAGTCGAGGCCGCGGGTCGGGTTGGGTGAGAGCCGGCGGAACGTGACGCCGCCGTCGAGGGTCACCGGAGACGCCTCCCAGGCGCGGGTGACCGCGATCCCCGCGTGGTCGAGCTCCGTCGTCCCGCCGCGCGGCACGGCGACGGCGTCCGGCGGCTCGAACACGTCGGAGAGCGAGACTCCTAGCGCGTCGGTGATCGCGAGCAGACGCACGACCGAGGGGCGCATGACGTCCCGTTCGATCTGTGACACGGCGCTGGCCGAGATCCCGAGCGTCGCGGCGAGGCTGCGTGCGGACACACCACGCGCCACGCGGAGGCCGCGGAGCCGGGCACCGAGAGACGGTTCGGAGGACACCGCCGCATCGTACGAGTGCTCCTGGCCCCGCGTGGCCCTCACCCGCACGACACACCGGGCGACACGCCCCGGTTCACGCACCCGACACGCGCCGAAACACGTGTGAAGTGGTTACTGAACATGAGCCTTACGACGTGGTTACCCCGGGGAAACCAGCCGCCATCAGTTAACCCATAACTTCAGGTTCACCCAGCGATCACCCTTCGGAAGGCAGTGCTCATGACCGAGAACGCAGAGGTGGCGGCCTCCTCGGCGACCGCACCCCAGAACCCGCCCGGCGACGTCCCCGGCGGCGAGCACGACCTGGTCGAGGCCGCCGGGCACCCGGTCGGGTCCGGCAACGTCAAGCCCTCCTACGACCCCCGGCTCGCCAACGAGGACCTCGCGCCCCTGCGGGAGCAGAAATGGTCGTCGTACAACATCTTCGCCTTCTGGATGTCCGACGTGCACAGTGTCGGCGGCTACGTGACGGCCGGCAGCCTCTTCGCGCTCGGCATCGCGAGCTGGCAGGTGCTCCTGGCGCTGCTGGTCGGCATCGTCATCGTGCAGGTGTTCACCAACCTGGTCGCGAAGCCGAGCCAGAACACCGGGGTGCCGTACCCCGTGATCAACCGCGCCGTCTTCGGCGTCCGGGGCGCGAACATCCCGGCGATCATCCGAGGCCTCATCGCCGTCGCCTGGTACGGCGTGCAGACTTTCCTCGCCGCGCAGGCGCTGAACATCGTGTTCCTCAAGTTCATCCCCGCCAGCGCCGCACTCCTCGAGCCGGCATTCCTCGGGCTGAACGCCCTGGGCTGGATCTCGTACGCCGTGCTCTGGTTCGCCCAGGCGGCGCTGTTCTGGAACGGCATGGAGACCATCCGGCGGTTCATCGACTGGGCCGGCCCCGCGGTCTACGTCGTGATGATCGTGCTGGCGGTCTACCTCGTCTCGGAGGCGGGCTGGTCGAACATCAGCCTGGACCTCCACGAGGGCGAGCCGCTGACCGGGTGGGCCTCGGTAGGGGTCTTCTGCACGGCCGTCGCGATCGTCGTGTCCTACTTCTCCGGTCCCATGCTGAACTTCGGTGACTTCGCGCGGTACGGGCGCTCGTTCCAGGCCGTGAAGCGCGGCAACCTGCTGGGCCTGCCGGTCAACTTCCTGTTCTTCTCGCTCCTGACGGTGATCACGGCGTCGGCCACGGTCCCGGTGTTCGGCGAGCTCATCACCGACCCCATCCACACCGTCGAGCGCATCGACACCCCGTTCGCGATCCTGCTCGGCGGCCTCACCTTTGTGACCGCCACGGTCGGCATCAACATCGTCGCCAACTTCATCTCCCCCGCGTTCGACTTCTCCAACGTGGCCCCGCAGAAGATCAGCTGGCGCATGGGCGGCATGATCGCCGCGGTCGGGTCCGTGGTCCTGCTGCCCTGGAACTGGTACAACGACGCCGACGCGATCCACTACACGCTCGGTGTGCTCGGCGCCCTGATCGGCCCGCTGTTCGGCATCCTCATCGCCGGCTACTACTTCGCGGCGAAGCAGCGGGTGCTCGTCGACGACATGTTCACCATGTCGCCCGAGGGCGCGTACTGGTACACGAACGGCTACAACCGCAACGGCGTGCTCGCGATCTTCCTGGCCGGCGTGCCCACCGTGCTCCTCGGCGTGCTGCCCAAGCTCATCGCGGACCTCGGGTACTTCGACATCTCCTGGATCGGGAACTACACCTGGTTCATCGGGTGCGGCCTCGGCTTCGTCGCCTTCCGGTGGCTGGAACGGCTCAGCCCGCAGATCCCGTCGTTCGACGGCGTCACCGAGGGTGTGGCCGACGGCGCAGCGGGCACCAAGGCCTGACGGTGCGGATCCACCTCATCAACCCCAACACCTCCCGGGCGATGACCGCCAAGATCGCGGTCACCGCCCGGGAGGTCGCCGGGCCGGACGTCGCCGTCGTCGCCACCTGCCCGGACCCAGGTGCGGGCCCCGCCGCCGTCGAGAGCCACACCGACGAGGCGTGGGCCGCGCTCGTGGTGGCGCAGCAGGTCGCGGCCGCGGAGGCGGCCGACACCGGCCCCGCGGACGGCTACGCCGTCGCCTGCTTCGGCGACCCGGGCCTGGACGCCGCCCGCGAGCTGACGGACGGACCGGTCGTCGGGATCGCCGAGGCCGCGATGCACGTCGCGACCCTGTCGGGCCGCACGTTCGCGGTGGTCACCACGCTGTCGCGCACGCTGGGCCGCGCGCACGACCTGGTGCGGCGCTACGGCTTCGAGGAAGCGTGCGTCGCCATGTACGCCGCGGACGTCCCGGTCCTCGAGCTGGAGGACGCCGGCTCGGCGGCCCGGGAGGCGATCTCCGAGCTCTGCGAGCGTGCGGTCCGCGACGACGGCGCGGACACCGTGGTGCTCGGCTGCGCGGGCATGACCGACCTCTGCGCGGACCTCACCCAGCGCACGGGCGTCCCGGTGATCGACGGCGTGGCAGCCGCCGTGGGCCTGCTGTCCGGAATGGTCCGGATGGGCGTGGGAACGAGCAAACGCGACGAGTACGCGCCCCCACCCCGGCTACCGGGGAGCGGTTCGAGGATCTGACCCCTGTGACGCCTCGCGGTCCGCCGTCCACCATGGTCAGGAGCGTAGCTCCGCCGTCGCCGCGCGGCGCACCAGCACTACCCAGGCCACGAACCAAGGGACGGCCCATACGGCGGACATCATGGCCGCGCGGTCCAGGCCGGCAACGCCGAGCAGGTCCCGCGCTCCGGCGATGTCGTTCGTCGCGACTACCGAGATGCCGATGAGAACTACAGCGACGCCCAGCGGCACGACCCAGAGCGACATCACGACTCCCCGGGACCTGTCACTGCCACCTGGCCCGCCGTCGCCCAGCATCGTGTCGGTCCTGCGCATCACCGCGACCAGGATGACGGCGCCGATCGCGGCGGCCACCAGCACCACGCCGAGGATCACCGGGGCGACGATGGCCGGTGTCGACGTGCTGGCGTCGAACAGGGCAAAGACGAGGAACCCGATCGGGGCCAGGCCGACAAAGAACCATCCCCAGACGGCTCCGTGCCGTACGGACCACGGCAGCGTGATGAACGTCCTGGGGCGCCCGGCGAAGAGGTCTTCGTCCGTGTAGCCCGCGGGGTCCGCCGGATCATCGCCGGACGCGATCAGCAACCGGTCCGGCTGCCCGACACCGAGCCTGGCATCGGAGCGGATCGCCGCGACCCGCGCCCGGCGTTCGGCGTCGGTCAGGTCCTCCCCGGCGAAGCTGACGAGACGGCCCGTTCGCGGGTCCACGTGCTCCAGGTCGGCGGGACCCGTGCCCTGGACCAGCGTTGTGTAGCCCGCCGCATACTCCCTGGCCCCCCGGGTGTCGGCCACGCTGCCGAGCATCCGTGCCGTCGAGACCGCGGTCGCGCCGGGCAGCACGAAGAACATGGCCAGAAAGGCCTGGTCCGCGCCCCACAGCACCAGGCCGGCCACGAGGCAGACCATGCCGATCCCCAGGCACCAGTCCTGGATCAAGGACAGGCGGTGCGCGGAGACGCCCGATAGCGTCCTGCGCCCGATCCTCGGGTGCCACTCGTCAGTCACTCGGATCCCCCGGTCGGCCCGCACATCAGCACGGCCATTCCTACCAGCGAGAAACCGTCCAGAACGCTTCGCTGAGCCTCCCGGCCCAAGAATCACCCGGCGCCAATCAGGCCCCCGAAGGCTGAGTCAGAGCGCCGCGGCTCGCGTCGCCGCGTGGAACGCCAGGATCTGCAGCTCGCCGCCGACGTCGACCGAACGCACCACCACGTCGTCCGGCACCTGGAGCGCGACGGGCGCGAAGCTGAGGATCTCGCGTACGCCCGTGGCCACGACGGCGTCGGCCACGTCCTGCGCCACGTGACCCGGCAGGGCGAGCACGACCATGCTGACCCGCTCGCGCTCGATGATCTGCGCGACGTCGCGCACGTGCTCGACGGTCACCCCGGCCACCCGCGTGCCCACGACGTCGGGCGAGGCGTCGAGCAGCGCCACCACCTGGAAGCCCCGCGTCGTGTAGCCGGAGTAGTTCGCGAGGGCGTGCCCGAGGTTGCCGATGCCGACGATCGCCAGCCGGTGCTCGGTCTCGAGCCCCAGGGCGACCGTGATGTAGGAGGCGAGCGACTCGACGTCGTACCCGACGCCACGCGTGCCGAACGAACCCAGGTAGGACAGGTCCTTGCGCAGCTGCGCCGAGCTCACGCCCGAACGCTCGGCGAGCTCCGTCGACGAGGTGAGGGCCACCCCCTCGGCCGCGAGGTCCCGCAGGGCGCGCAGGTAGTACGGCAGCCTCCCTACGGTTGCTGCCGGAACTGTCCCGTCACTGAGTTCGACCACGTGCTGCTCCCCTCCCCGCGACCACTGTGTCGCGGGCGTACGCACACACTGCCGGGATGATCATGCCAGGAGGCGGGCCAGACGCGCACCGTCCACGCGCCAGAAACCTTGCTGGACCCCGTCCACCTCGACCACGGGGACGTAGTCCCCGTACTTCTCCCGCAGTGCGGGCGCGCTGTCGATGTCGACCTCACGCCATCGGGCTCCCGCGCCCTCGCACACCCGCACCACCACGGCGCGTGCGTCTTCGCACAGATGGCACGCCTCGCGTGTGTACAGGACTACCCGGGCATCGGCAGGACTTGTCACGACCCGAGGTTACGTCACGCGCGGGACCACTCGGTCCGTGTGCGGCAGCCGTCCGTCCGCCCACCGCACGCCCCAGGCCAGGACCAGGAAGACCACGGCGACGAGGGTGGCGTTGGTCAGCGCGGCGCCGTAGCCGAGCACGGTGACGTCGAGGAAGGGGTACGGGTACCAGCCCGTGGCGGCACCCCGGACGAAGGTGTAGACGAGCCACGCGATCGGGTAGACGACCGACCACCACACCGTCCGCACGCTCACGCGGGGCCTGGGTCCTACCCACAGCCAGACGACGACGGCGAGGAGCGGCGCCAGCACGTGCAGCATCGTGTTCGCCACGGCGCCCGACGGCGTCAGCGTCACCAGGCCGCGCAGCACCGTGTTGTAGACGATCCCGGTGACGGCGATGCACAGCAGCGCGTCGAGCCGCAGGACCCGAAAGAGCGGACCGTCGCGCCGCGGGTCCAGCGCCAGCGCCAGCGAGACGCCGCCGATCAGCAGGTTCGACTCGATGGTGAAGTAGCTGAAGAGCCGGACGATGCGCTCGGCGTGCGTGGGCGCGATACCCGGGCCGCTGACGATCGCGGTGACGAGCTCGATCGTGAAGCCGCCGAGGGCGAGCACGGCCACCAGCAGGTGGAGGACGCGCGCGAGGGTGGCCCGGTCCGGCCCGCTGATCTCTTGGCTCACGCCCCGGTTCTATCACCGGCCGCCCCTGCCTGCCCGGTGTGACCTGCACCTCGTGGCGCGCGGATAGAGTGGCCTCCATGCCGTCGACGCACCCCTCGTCCGCCACCGCGGCGTTCTTCGACGTCGACAACACGATCATCCGCGGTGCGAGCGCTTTTCACCTGGCCAAGTCCGCGTACCAGCGCAAGTTCTTCGGCACGCGGGACATCCTCAGGTTCGCCGTGATCCAGGCGCGCTACCTGGTGTGGGGCGAGAACAAGGAAGAGATCGACAAGGTGCGCAACCGCGCCCTGTCGCTCATCGCGGGCCGCAGCGTCGCGGAGATCGCCACCCTCGGCGAAGAGGTGTGGGACGCCGTCCTGTCGCTGCGGATCTATCCGGGCACGCGCCGCCTGCTCGACGAGCACATCGCGGCGGGCCACCAAGTCTGGCTCATCACCGCCACGCCCGTGGAGATCGCACAGCTCATCGCGCGCCGGCTCGGCGCGACGGGTGCGCTCGGCACCATCGCGGAGCACAAGGACGGGTTCTACACGGGCCGGCTCAACGGCGACCTGATGCACGGCCAGGCCAAGGCCGCCGCCATCGTCGAGCTCGCGGACCTGGAGGGCATCGACCTCGACGAGAGCTACGCGTACGGGGACTCGCTCAACGACCTGCCGATGATGGGCGCCGTGGGCCACCCGTGCCCGATCAACCCCGACCTGCGGCTGCGCCGGCACGCGCAGGAGGTGGGCTGGCCCATCCGGGAGTTCCGGGGCCGGTCGCAGCGCGCGGCGGGGCGCAGCGTGCGTACGGCTTCATGGGCCGGCGCCGCGTGGGTGCTGGGCCTGGTGCTGCGGGCGGCTCGCCGCCGCCTGCGCGGGCAGTAGCCCGTACGCAGACACGAAGAAGGCCCGGCCCACTAGTGGGCCGGGCCTGCTCGTCACGCGCCCGAGGGCGCGAGCGTCACTTCTTGTTGCGGCGCTGGTGGCGCGTCTTACGAAGCAGCTTGCGGTGCTTCTTCTTCGCCATACGCTTGCGGCGCTTCTTGATGACGGAGCCCATAGGTCCTCGCAATGTTCGATCGGTCGGCGGCAGCCCGACGACGGGCCGCTCAGCGAAATGGTCCACGGTTGGTCCGGGACAGTGACGCCAGAGAGTGACGATGGCCGACCAACACGAAAGGGAGTCCGCTCCCTAGGCTACCTGGTCTGACGCGCGCCCCGTAATCGGGGACGGTGTGAGGTGCGCCGAGCCCTTCCCGGGCCCCACCCGAACCCGCCCCGAGGCCCGGTTCACGGCCTCGCGGCGAACCGTTCGAGGAGGTCGGCATGGCCCGAGCAGACCAGCAGGTCGTTGGAGGAGATCCGCGTCTCCGGCGTCGCGTAGACGAAGTCGACACCCGGTGACTTCACGCCGATCACCGTGATGCCGTACCGCTTGCGGATGTTGGACTGCGCGAGCGTGAAGCCCTGTGCCTCCTTGGGCGGGCGCATCTTCACGATGGTGAAGCCGTCCTCGACCTCGATGTAGTCGAGCAGCTTGCCGCTCACGAGGTGGGCGACGCGCGAACCCGCGTCGGCCTCCGGGAAGACGACGTGGTGGGCGCCGATACGGGTCAGGATGCGGCCGTGCTCCGCCGAGATCGCCTTGGCCCAGATCTGGGGCGTGCCGAGATCCACCAGGTTGCCCGTGATCAGCACGGACGCCTCGAGCGACGAGCCGACGCCGACCACCGCCACGCCGAAGTCCTTGGCGCCGAGCTGCTCCAGCGCCTCCGGGTTGGACGCGTCGGCCTCCACCAGCGGCAGGCGCCCGGACCACTGGGCCACCAGGATCGGGTCCTGCTCGACGGCGAGCACGTCCTGGCCGAGCCGGTCCAGGGTCGCGCCGATCGACGACCCGAACCGGCCGAGGCCGATCACCAGCACACCCGCATCCCGCTCGGGCTTCTTCTCCGGCACGGTATTCCTCTCTGTCAACCGATGTTGTCTGTCGGGTGAGACCTGCGTTCCGTTCCGGCCTCACCCGATGATCGGTCGTTCCTCGGGGAAGCGTACGATGCGTCGCCGGTCGCGCAGCGCAAGCACCGCGACCACCGTGACCGCTCCGGTGCGCCCCACGAACATGAGCAGGGCCAGCACGTATTTTCCGGCGTCGGGCAGGTCGAACGTGATGCCTGTAGACAGGCCGACGGTCGCGAACGCCGAGAGCACCTCGAACAGCACCTGCGACAGCGGCAGGTCCGTGACCTCCAGCAGCGCGATGCACGAGACGAGGACGATGCTCGCGCCCGTGAACACCACCGCGATGGACAGTCGCAGGACGTCACGCGGGATGCGGCGTCCGAACGCCTCGATGTCACGGTCACCGCGCGCCTCGGCGACGATCGCCAGCAGCATGACGGCGAGCGTGGTCACCTTGATACCCCCGGCGGTCGACGCCGACCCACCACCCACGAACATCAGGGCGTCCTGGATGAGCCAGCTCGACTCCGTCATGGCGCCGACGTCGACCGTGCTGAACCCGCCCGAGCGCGGCATGATCCCGGCGAAGAGGGCGGCCAGCAGCTTCTCCCCGAGGGTCAGGGGCCCGAACGTGTCCGGGTTGGTCCACTCCAGCACCAGCAGCAGCAGCGCGCCGACGACGAGCAGCGCGCCGCTCGTCACGAGCGTGAGCTTGCTGTGCAGGGAGAGCCGCTTGGTCCAGTTGTGCCAGCGCTGGCCCGGCCGGGGCAGCGCGCGCTGGATGTTGAGGATCACCGGAAAGCCGAGCGCGCCGATGAACACCCCGAGAGCGATCGGCAGCAGGAGCGCCCAGTCGCCGACGTGCGGCATCAAACCCTCGGTCGTGGGCACGAAGCCGGCGTTGTTGAACGCGGAGATCCCGTAGAAGAGCGCGTGCCAGGCGGCGGTGCCGACGTTCTCCTCGATGACGACCAGCCGGGGGAAGATCAGCAGGGCGATCGACAGCTCGAGCGTGGTGGCGGTGATGATGATGACCCGGATCAGCGAGCCGACCTCGCCCAGCCGGGTCGTCTTGGTCTCCGACGCCGTGAGCAGCTTCTGGGTCAGCCCGATCTTGCGCGACACGATCATGCCGAGCAGGGAGGCGACGGTCATGATCCCGAAGCCGCCGACCTTGATGCCCGCGAGGATGACGATCTGCCCGTACAGGGACCAGTAGGTGGCGGTGTCCTGGACCACGAGCCCTGTCACGCACACGGCGGAGACAGCGGTGAACAGGGCGTCGACCAGGCGAGCACCCTCGCCGTCGGCGGTCGCGAACGGCACCATCAGGAGGATCGCGAACAGCACGACCACACACGCGAAGACGGTGACCGCCAGTCGCGCCGGCGCCCGGAAGGCGAGCTCGTCGACGAGCTCCCGCAGCCCGAACAGCCGGTTCCGCAGGCTCCCCGCCATCCGTTCCGCTCCCTCCACCAGGTCTTGCCGATCGACGCCCTACTCTGCCACGCCGCGGGAGCCGATCTGAGCAGAAACCCTCCGCCGGCCGCCGGTCCGTTACCGTGGGCGGGTGCACCTCGCCCGGCTGGTCTGGAGTCCGCGACTGCTCGAGTACGACTTCGGACCCGGGCATCCCATGTCGCCCACCCGCCTCGACCTCACGATGCGGCTCATCGAGGCGCTCGGCCTGCTGGACCAGCCCACGCTCGAGCTGGCGGACGCCGAGCCGGCGTCCGACGCCGTGATCGAGACGGTGCACGACGCCGACTACGTGGCCGCCGTCCGGCACGCGGGGACGACGCTGGAGCCGGACGTGGCGCGCGGGCTGGGCACCGACGACGACCCGTTGTTCGCCGGGATGCACGAGGCCGCCGCGCGGCAGCTGGGCGGGTCCGTCGACCTCGCCGATGCGCTCTGGAGCGGCGAGATCGCGCACGGCGTGAACATCGCCGGCGGCATGCACCACGCGATGCCTGGTGCGGCCTCGGGCTTCTGCGTCTACAACGACGCCGCTGCAGCCATCCGCCGTCTGCTGGACCGGGGCGCGGAGCGGGTCGCCTACCTGGACTTCGACGCCCATCACGGCGACGGGGTGGAGGCGATCTTCTGGGACGACCCCCGTGTGCTGACGGTCTCCGTCCACGAGGACGGCCGCACCCTGTTCCCGGGGACCGGCGCCTCCGCCGACGTCGGACAGGGTTCCGCAGAGGGCAGCGTCGTCAACATCCCGGTCCCCGCGCGGACCGACGGCCCGGCCTGGCTGCGGGCGATCGACGCCGTCGTGCCCGCCCTGGTGCGGGAGCACCGGCCGCAGGTGATCGTGTCCCAGCACGGCTGCGACGCCCACGGGCGGGACCCGCTCTCCAACCTGAACGTGTCGGTGGACGCGCAGTGGACCGCGCAGCACTGGACGCACACCCTGGCGCACGAGCACGCCGACGGCCGCTGGCTGGCCCTCGGCGGTGGCGGCTACGCGGTGTCCGACGTCGTCCCGCTCGCCTGGGCGGCGCTCGTCGCCGAGGCCGCGCACGTACCACTGGAACGCGGTGCCGAGCTGCCCGGGGAGTGGCGCACGGCGGTCGAGGCGATGGGCTTCGAGGCCGCACGCACGCTGGGCTCCGGTGAGGTGGCGTTCCGCGGCTGGAGCGACGGCTACGACCCGGCCGACGCCGTGGACCGCGCGGTCCAGGCCACCCGCCGCGCGGTGTTCCCCCTGCACGGCCTGGACCCGCTCCTGGACTGACCTGGGTGTTCGTGTGAGGTTCAGGTTCGCGTCATCCGGGTGCGGGAGCCTCGGGCCCATGCGACGTCGCTTTGCCGCCCTGCCGGCCGCCCTGCTGCTCCTGTCCACCATGGTCCCGGCCTCGGCCGCCGCGAGCGGCGGGCACGACCGGCCGACGTCGGCCACCGCCACCGTCACCACCTCGGTGGAGACGCCTCCCCTGTACGACGACGAGGCCGGCGGCAACGCGTCGGGCGACGACCCCGCGATCTGGGTCCACCCGAAGGACTCGGACCGGTCGCTCGTCGTCACGACGGCCAAGGAGGGCGGCCTGCGCGTCTACTCCGTCGCCGCGCGCGAGCTGCAGTCGCTCGCGGCGACGGCCGCCCCGCGCGCGGACGGCGTCCCGGGCCGGTACAACAACGTGGACATCGCCTACGGCCTGGACGTGGCCGGCCGGAAGACCGATGTCGCCGTCGTCTCGGACCGGTACAACGACCAGATCCGCTTCTTCGCCATCGACCCGGCCGGGGCCAAGGCCGCTCAGCCCCTCACCGAGGTGACCGCGCCCGAGCTGGAGTTCCTGTTCAGCCCGGACCGCAAGACGGTCGCCGAGGACCAGACGGCATACGGCCTGGCGGTCTACCAGCGCCACGGCCGGACGTACGCGGTGGTGACGCAGGAGGGCAGCACCACCATCGCCACGGCCCGGATCACCACCGGCCCGGACGGCGTCGGCTACACCGACGTCGAGCACCTGGCGATGCCCGGCGAGTTCCCGCTGCCCGACGGCACCACCTGGGTGCCGTGCGAGGAGCCGGGCGTGGCACCGCAGCTGGAGGGGCTGGCCGTCGACCGCCGCACCGGCACGCTGTACGCCGCGCAGGAGGACGTCGGCCTGTGGCGGGTTCAGCTCCCCCTCGGCTCGGGCGAGCCGCGGCTCGTGGACCGGGTGAAGGACTTCGGCGTGCACGACGCCTATGACCCTGAGACCGAGGAGTGCGCCCCGGTGGACCCTGCGGCGCCGTCGTACGGGGGCAAGAACCTGACGGCCGACGCCGAGGGCGTGGACATCTGGTACGGCCCCGGCCGCAAGGGCTACGTGATCGTGTCCAGCCAGGGTGACGACACCTACGGCGTCTACGACCTGCGCGGCCACAACCGGGCGCTCGGTACCTTCCGGGTGGCGGGCGACGGCGTGGACGACGTCAACGGGTCGGACGGCCTCGCGGTCTCCAACGCGCCGGTGGGCGAGTACCGGTCCGGGCTGCTGGTCACGCACGACGAGCCGGA
The DNA here is from genome assembly GCF_040656015.1 of Promicromonospora sp. NPDC050249. NCBI lineage: Bacteria > Bacillati > Actinomycetota > Actinomycetes > Micrococcales > Promicromonosporaceae > Promicromonospora > Promicromonospora sp. NPDC050249. The sequence continues at coordinate 148,228 of NZ_JBFAKY010000015.1, forward strand.
GACGGGCTCCGACGTCGACCCGGACCGCGAGGAGGACGCCACGGGCTTCTCGTACGTCCACTGGGGCGACGTGGCAAAGGCGCTCCGCCTCCGCTGACACGCCACCGTTGGTCGAGCTTGTCGAGACTCAGGTCTCGACACGCTCGACCAACGACCTTCAGGGGGTACGACGCCGGAGGGTGAGCACACCCAGCAGCACCGCACCCACGATGAACAGGACGATCACGCCGACGGCGCCGCGGATGTCCGCCCACTCGTCGCCCGCCGCGAGCGACGTCATCGCCTCTATCGCATAGGTGAGCGGGAACGCGCGGGACAGCCACTCCAGCACCTGCGGCATCTGGTCGCGCGGCATGAGCAGGCCGCACGTGATGAGCTGCGGGAACAGGATGGCCGGCATCATCTGGACCGCCTGGAACTCGCTGCGGGCCAGCGCGGAGGCGGCAAGGCCGAGCGTGCACCCGAGGATCGCGTCGAGCAGCGCGACCACGACGACGAGGCCGAGCGGACCTGCGACGTCCATCCCGACGAGCAGGGCGAAACCGACCACCACGAGCGCCTGGACGAGCGCCAGCGTCGCGAACGCCAGGCCGTAGCCGGCCACGAAGTCGCCCTTGCGGATGGGCGTCGTCATGAGCCGCTCCAGCGTGCCCGACTGCCGTTCGCGCAGGGTCGCCACGCTCGTCACCAAGAACATCACGATGAGCGGGAACAGGCCGACCAGCATCGGGCCGAACCTGTCGAGCACCTGGGGCTGGTCGTCGAACATCCAGGCGATCAGGCCGATCAGCAGGCAGGGCAGCAGGATGATCAGGGCCACCGTGCGGTGGTCGCCGCGCAGCTGGGACAGCACGCGGCTCGCGGTGGCGAGGGTCAGGTTCATCGCGCCGTCTCCTCGGTGGTCTCGCCGGCGCCGCCCGCCGGCTCGCCGGCGGCATCGATCAGGGCCAGGAACGCGCGCTCGGCGTCGGGTGCCCCGGTGGAGGCCAGCAGGTCGTCGGGGGTGGTGTCGGCGACGAGCGCACCGGACCGCATGAGGAGCAGCCGGTCGCACTGCACCGCCTCGTCCATCACGTGGCTGGACACCAGGAGCGTGCACCCGGCTGCCGCGAGCCTCCGGAACACGGCCCACAGGTCGCGGCGGAGCACCGGGTCGAGGCCCACCGTCGGCTCGTCCAGCACGAGCAGCTCGGGCCCGCCGACCAGCGCAGCGGCCAGGGAGACCCGGGAGCGCTCGCCGCCCGAGAGCGTGCCGACCCGCTGCTTCTCGTGCCCACCGAGGTCGACGGTGGCCACGGCGGTCGCCACTGCCTCGGCGGGCGAGGGAACGCCGGCCAGAGCAGCGAAGTACCTGAGGTTCTGCGCGACGGTGAGGTCGGTGTAGACGCTGGCGTCCTGCGTCATGTAGCCGACCCGGCGCCGCAGCGCCGGGGTACCGGCCGCGCTGCCGAGCACCTCCACCGTGCCGGTCACGCGGTCCTGCACGCCCACGACGGAGCGCATGAGCGTCGTCTTGCCGGAGCCGGACGGCCCCATCAGCCCGACGACGGATCCGGCCGGAACCGCGACGTCCAGCCCGTCGATGATCGGCCGTCCGCCGCGGACCACCCGCAGGTCGTGGATGACCACCGCGTTTTTCCTCATGTGAGGAATTATGCTCCCGCGTCCGGCTACGGCGCAAGGTCTCCCGTGAGGTAGCGCTGGATGGTGGGGCCTGCGAGCACCGCGACCTCTGCAGGCGCCATCGAGGCGATGGGCTCCACCGGGACGAGGAACCGCGTCATCATCAGCCCCGCCATCTGGGAGGCCACGAGGGCGGTGCGCAGCGGGGCGTCGGGCGCGTCGAGCGTGCGCATCACCGGGCCGAGGATCGCCGCGCCGATGAACTGGGGCAGCAGCCCGCGCAATCCTGGGTCGGCCATGACGGCGGGTATCACCACGCGCACCGTCGTACCGCCGTCGTACTCCCACGCGCTGAGCACCGTCTCGACGAGGCGCTCCCCCAGGGTCTCCACCGGGCCGTCCACGACCCGCTCCATCAGCGTGTCCGGCTCGATCTCCGTGACGCCGAGCGTGGCCGTCAGCAGCCGCGCCTTGTCGGCGAACCAGTGCCGCACGGTGCCCGGGTCGACGCCGGCCCGCCGGGCAACCGACCGCAGGGACGCCGCCTCGTACCCGCGCTCCAGGAACTCCGCCCGGGCGGCGGTCAGGATGTCGGCGCGCGCGTCCTGCCCGGCAGGACGCCGTCCGCGGCGCGAGGGAGGAGCGAGATCGGCCATCCCGCCATTCTCGCCCAGGCACGACGACGCGAGGGTCTCGACAGCTCGACCACCGTGGAGCAGCACCTGCGAGCCGAACGCGGCGAGCAGCTCGTCGCCCATGGCGACCGGCGTGCGTTCCGCGCGGGGCGCGGCGGGTCCCAG